>JBBSEZ010000036.1:0-35952 GCA_038239195.1 Gemmatales bacterium | reverse complement strand
CCCCGGCGCCCGCGCGCACCGCCCCCCGCCGGACCCCCGCTTGACGGGGTTGGGCAGTCATCTGGGGAGAATGCGGCTGGCGACCTGGTCGCCGATCTGAAGGGGCCCTTTGGCCCGGCCCTGCATCTTGGCGACCGACTCCTTTTTCGCCACGCCGACGAGCGAGGCGGTGCCGAGATATTTCGGGGTGGGCTTGAGGCGAAATACCTCCAGCGTGTGGCCGACGGCAAGGCCCGCGTCGCTGCCGACGTCGATCGTGAACAGCCCCGTCTTTTCGTCGATGCGCTTGACGAGCCCCTCGACGTCGTTGGGCGGCGGGGCCTTCCCCACCCGCACCGGGCCAGCCCCGGCGCGCGCCCGGGCCAGTTCCCTGGCCAACTCGGCGACCTGCTTCTCGAGTTGAGCGGTCCGGTCCAGCGCCGTTCGCCGCACGATCTCCGCCGCCACCGTCCGGTCGCGCAGGGCGGCTGTCTCTTTCAGGAGGGCCTGGTTGCGGTCCACCTCTTTTTTCAGCGAGGCGCGCAGGCGGGCCAGGTCTTCTTGCTGGGCCCGGATGATCTGGATGGCGTCTTCGAGGCCCTTGGGCGCCTCGGCCTTCTTCGCCGGGGCGGGCTCGGCCCCGGCGAGGCCCGCCCCCAGGACCACCAGGACGAGCGCGGTCGCGGTCTTTCGCATCGTCGTATCTCCTCAACGCGGATGGGGGCTGCCGATACCCACTCGGGGGATTATCTCACGCCGGCGCCAGGCCGGTCAAGCGAGCCCTTCTTGCTTACGTTTCGCGCTCTCGTCTCGCGAAACGCCAAGCAAGAAGGGGCGCCTCAGCGCTGCGCCGCCGGGGTGGTCCCCGCGGCCGGCTTGTCGGCGGCCACCTTGCCCTTCCAGAACGCGTGGAGCAACACCGCCCCGGTCGGCATGCGATCCTTGGGCGCGATCAGGAGACCGTACTCGCGCACCGCGATGCTGTAGCCCAGCACGTCCTCGAGCAACTGTAGCCCGGCGCCCAGGGGCACGCCCTTGAGATCGACGGTGATCGGTTCGTCCCACGCGGCCCCCTTTCCGACCGTGCGGACGTGGACGTCGGGGCACTCCTTCTGCAAGGCCTTCAGCACCCTCTCGGCGCTCACGTTGGTGAACTTGAGGGTGACGGGCCGGTCGAGCGCCTTGCGAACCTTGTCGGCCATCGGGCCCTGAATTCAGGCCCTAACCACCACCGCGAAGGCCCTCGCGTAATGCTCCTGGGCGAGAAGGTCCGCGAACAGCCTCTCCTGAGCGACCGCGGCGCCCGACTTGCCCGGTGGCTTGCCCAGCAGGTAGGACATCTCCGCCTGGGCGTTGGCGAGGTTGGCCTTGGCGGTCGCCAGTTGCTGCTCGGCCTGGGCCATCGCCTCCTTCGAGACCGCCCCGGTATCGTGGAGGGACTTGATGCGCCGGAACTGCGCCTCGGCGAACTTCGCCGCCGCCTGGGCCTGCTCGATCGCGCGCTGCTGCGACACCACCTTCTGCACCACCTGGAGGCGAGCGCGGTGGAGTTGGGCCTCGGCCTCGGCGAGCTTGGCCGCCGCCACCTTCAGATCGGGGTTGTCCTTGAGGGCCGTGGCCAGCGCCACTTCCAGGGCCGGCTGCTTGAGGGCCGTCCCCGGCACCTCCATCACCTTGGGCTGCTCCTTCTTGGCATGGGACGGCTGTCCCCAGGCCCCTCCGGCGGCGATCGCCACGAGCACGAGCGCGGTCACACTACTTCTCATCCGCAATCTCCTTCTTCCGGGCGTTCTTGATGGCCATGAGCAACCAACTATCGTCCGCCGAGACGTTCAGGTCGTCGGGCTTGCCTTCGTCGAGGGCGGCCGCGTAGCAGCGCAGGGCCGACTGCGGGTCGGCCTCCTCGCTCACGTAGCGGTCCCCCGCCTGGACGTAGAGCGTTGCCTGACCCGGCCGGCGCTTCCAGGGCGCGCCACTCGAGCGCCACCGCCGAGGGCGCGGGCAGCGGCTCGTCCCTGGCGCGAGGAGGCAGGCGCACCGAGGCCTCGTCGCGCGGCGCCGTGGCGTGCGGCGCCCAGCAGACGGTAAGCAGCCCGAGGAGCAGGCAGGTGGCCAGGCCGCCCGCTGCCGTCAGGTGCCGCCAGCGGCGCCGCCGGCGCAGGGCCTGCCAGGTGCGCGCCCGCAATTGCTCTCGCCAGGCGGGATCGTCGGGAGGCAGCGCGGGCGCCAGCAAGGCGCTCAGAGGATCGGGGGGGCTGTCGGTAACGTCGAACATGGCAAGCAGTCACTCGGGGTCGAGGTAAAGGGTGCGAAACTCCTGGCGGGCGCGCGCGTCAGCAGCGATTCGACCGCCTTCTCGCTGTCGCCGCGCTGCCGGGCGATCTCGGCCACCGCGAGGCCATCGAGGTACTTCGCGCGGAGCACCGCTTCGTAGTGCTCCGGCAGGGCGGCGAGGGCGAGGGCGATGCGCTCGGCCTGCTCGCGCCGTTGGAGATCGCCGTCGGGCGGGCCGACCGTCCTCGTCTCGGGAGGGCGGGCCTGCAAACACTGCTCGCGCCGTCCGTCGCGGCGAAACTGGTTGCGCAACACGTTGACGGCGATGCCGCGCAACCAGGCGGAGAGCTCGCCCTGCATGGGGTCGAAAGAGCGCAGCCGGCGCACGGCGGTCAGCCAGATTTCCTGCACTGCGTCGTCGGCGACGTCGCGCAGCCCGCCGCAGCGCCAGCGGACGTAGGCGGCGAGCCCTTCGTAGGCGTCGTCGTAGAGCGTGCTCCAGGCGCGTTCGTCGCCGGCGAGCGCGGCCTGGAGCAGGCCGCGCTCGCGCCAGGCGCGGTCGCTGGGCTGCATCGAAGGCCCTCCGGTGGCGGGTGCGGGCGTCCTGACAACCTATTGTCGCGAGCGGGGATGGTCCTTCGCGACGAAAGGCAGCAACTGTGTTCGCCCAGCGCCGCTGCGAGGAGAAGCACGTCGAGCAGGCCATCGCGGTTCCAGGGTCGATGCGCTGGACAGAAACTACAACTGCCTGGCGACCACCTCGACAGCGCCCGCCACGCCATCCTCGCCGACTCCCTCGAAGCAGGCGGATGCACCGACCAGTCGATCCTCGACCACCTGCGCAACTCGGGGCCTCACGTCCGCAGGTGCTGGCCGCTCGATCTCGTTCTGGGCCGAGAATGTTCTGCCCCGTCGGCCAATTTTTCCGGTCCCCGCCGACGAGGTGCGGGCGTAGAATGCGGCGGTATCGCTTCCCTTCCCATCCCCGAGGGCGGTCATGAGCGAAACCCCGGCCCCGCGCGCCGAACTGCTGGCCGCCCTGGCCGATCAACGCCGCCGCTGGCTGCGCGGCGAGCGCCACCCACTGGAGGGCTACCTGGAGAGCGCCCCCGCGCTGCGCTCTGACGCCGAGGCGGTCCTCGACCTGATCGGCAACGAGGTCATTCTGCGGCAAGAGTGCGGGGAGAGCCCCCGCCTGGACGAGTACCGGGACCGCTTCCCTCACCTCGCCGAAGAGCTCGAGGCCCTCTTCGCGGTGGAAGGCGCCATTGAGGCCGGCGCCGTGGCCCCAAGCACCCTCCAGGGGAAGGTGTCTTCCTTCGGCGCGGCCCAATCGTCCCCCTCCGCCGACGGCCTGCCCGCCGTGCCGGGCTACGAGGTGCTGGGGCTGCTGGGTCGGGGCGGCATGGGCGTCGTCTACAAGGCCCGGCAGGTCTCCCTCGAACGGCTTGTCGCCCTCAAGGTGCTTCTGGGCGGGGGGCCCTCGCCGGCGCGGACGACCGGCAGCGCTTCCGGCGCGAGGCGCTGGCGGTGGCCGGGCTGCAACACCCCAACGTGGTGCAGGTCTTCGAGGTCGGCGAGCACGAAGGCACGCCGTTCTTCTCCCTCGAGCTCTGCGCGGGGAGCCTGGAGCACAAACTGGCCGGGGCGCCGCAGCCGCCGGCGGAGGCGGCGCGGTTGGGGGAGGTGCTGGCCCGGGCCGTCCACGCCGCGCACCAGGGTGGGGTGATCCACCGCGACCTCAAACCTGCCAACGTGCTCCTCACCGAGGACGGCACGCTCAAGGTGACTGACTTCGGGCTGGCCCGCCGGCTCGACGACGCAGGGCAGACCGCCAGCGGCGACGTGCTGGGAACGGCCTCGTACATGCCGCCGGAGCAAGCGGCGGGACGGGGCAAGGAGGTGAGGCCGGCGGCGGACGTCTATGCGCTGGGCGCCATCCTCTACGAGTCCCTCACCGGCCGGCCCCCTTTCAAAGCGCCTTCGGCAGCCGAGACGTTGCTCCAGGTGATGCAGCAGGGCCCGGTGCCGGTGCGCCAGCTCCAGTCTGGCGTGCCGCGCGACCTGGAGACCATTTGCCTGAAGTGTTTGGAGAAAAAGGCCCCGCGCCGCTACGGCAGCGCCGCCGAGCTGGCCGACGACCTGGGGCGCTTCCTGAAGGGCGAGCCGATTTGAGCCCGGCCTGTGCCGGCCTGGGAGAGAGCGCTGAAGTGGTGCCGGCGCCGGCCGGCCATCGCTGCTCTGGCTGCCGGCATGGTCGCGGTCACGGCCCTCGGCTTCGCCCTGGTGAGCTGGCAGTGGCGGGAATTCACTCGGCCGTGGACTGGCTCCTGCGGCACGACCGGGAGGGGGACGTCCCTCGCAAACGGGCCTGGGGGCAGGGCGCCGCACTGGCGAAGATCGACCGGGAGTTGGCGACCCGAGCCCGGGTTGCCCGGCTGGCCGAGGCAGCGGGAGTGGCGGGCCTACTGGCTTCCCCTGGCGGGCGCGGGCCCTTGCTAACCGGCGAGCCCCCCTTCCCGGAGCACGGCCCCGGCGGGCGTCGGCGCTGGTACGTCAACGGCGAGGGCCATACGCTCGCGGTCGTGCCGGGGCCGGTCGATTTCTTGATGGGCTCGCCAGGACACGAACCGCGCCGCGAGCCGATGGAGCTCTTGCACCGGCAGCGGGTGCCGCGCACCTTCGCCATCGCCACGAAGCCCGTCACGGTGGCGCAGTTCCAGAAGTTCCTCCGGGCCCACAAGGTTGGTCACGAGTACGTCAAGGCGCGCAGCCCCGACCCCGAGGGGCCTATCGTCGCGGTGACGTGGTACGAGGCGGCCCAGTATTGTCGCTGGCGGAGCGAGCGCGAGGGCGTGCCCGAGTCGCAGATGTGTTACCCCCGCGTGGCGGAGATCCAGAAGTGCCAGCAGCGCAAGGCCCCGCTGAGGCTGCCGGCGGGCTACCTGACGCGGACGGGCTATCGCCTGCCCACGGACGCGGAATGGGAACTGGCCTGCCGCGCCGGCGCGCGGACGAGTCGGCACTACGGGGGCGCGCAGGACCTATTGGCCGCCTACTCCTGGCACCTGGACAACGCCGAAGAGCGGGCCTGGCCCGTGGGGCAGAAAAAACCCAACGACTTCGGGCTGTTCGACCTGCACGGCAACGTCATCCAATGGTGCCAGGACCATTTCCAACGCAATCGGTTCGAGAGCATCCTGAGCGGCCGGCTCGTGGTAGACGAAATGGATGATGGAATGGTGCGCGACACGTCCACGTGCTTCATGCGGGGTGGGTCGTCCTCTCCCGCGCCGCGGATCGTGCGCGCGGCCTACTTCGAAGGTCGCGTGCCCGCCTACCGCAACGACGTCGTTGGCCTGCGCGTGGCGCGAACCTGCCGCTGAGCCGTTCCCATCACGCCGCCGCGCGCATCGGGGGCGCCGGCAGCAAGCGCATCGTCACCACCTCGCGCTCGGCGCGCTCCTCGCCCTCGTCCTCCTCGTCGCGCACCAGCGCCAGCCGCAGCCGTGCCTGCTCGGAGAACCCGCAGCGCTGGCCTAGGCGCACGGCGCGGGCGTTGTCGGCCGGCACGCGCAGGCGCAGCGCCTTCATGCCCAGCGAGTCGAACGCCCAGTCGCACAGGGCCCGAACGCCGGCCGACATGATGCCGGGCTCGACGCCTTCGACGCCGCGCAGCAGGTGCCCGACGTCGGTCGTGCGCGCCTCCACGTCGAAGCGCACCAGGCCGAGGTGGCCGACCGGACGGTCCGCCATGTCCTTGACCCAGAACAAAAGCCGATCCGGAATGTCCAGCACCTGCTCGACCAGCCAGGCGCGCACCAGGGCCGGGGTGGGCGCCTCGCGGTCGTCGCGCCAGGCGGCGCGGCGCCAGCGGGCGAGGCGGGCCAGCGCGGGCACGTCGTCGGCGTCGCGCCAGGTGATGGCCTCGAGCGTGGCAAGGGGGCCGTCGTCGGCGAGCACGGGCAATCCTCCGGGGGGCCCTTCCTTGAGCCAGCGGAAGATCGTCAGCACCTGCTCTTCGTGTGCGCCGTCCATGGAGCACCTCGGGGTTGGGGTTCAGGTCGCCTTCAACAACAGGTCGAGCGCCCAGCAGCCGGGCGCGTGCCCGCCCGGCTGTCGGCAGTGGGCCAGCAGCTCGCGGCTCTCGCAGCCGGCGTCTTCGAGGGCGTCGGCCAGCACCGGCAGGTCGGCAAAGCGCCGTTCTTCCCGAATGGCGCGGGCCAGATGGTCCACCGTGCCGTCGGACCAGGTCAGCCAGCCGGGATCGAGGGCACGCGGGCGAAAGGGATTGCCGAGGATGCAGCGGAGCAACTCGCTCTGCTGCGGCTTCTCGGTGAGGTAGGCGTCGCGCAGGTCGCGGCGCGTGCTCTTGCCCTGCCAGTGGGCGTGATCGACCAGCGCCCAGCAGGCCTTTTCGCTGGCGTGGCAGGCAGCCAGGAACGCGTCCTCGAGGAAGTAGGGCATCCCCGCCAGCCAGTCGATCTCCTCGGCACTGAGCGGGGCGGAGGAGGGCGGGCTCTCGACGCAGCGCTCGGCGAGCCGGACCACCTGGCGCTGCGCCTCGCCGAGCCGGTGCCAGACGCGGCGGTAACAGGCGATCGCGAAGAGCCGCAACCGGCGCGGGGCGGCCCGAGGATGGGCGAACCGCAACAGGGCCGCCGGGTCGGGACAGACGAGCCACTCCGCCTCGGTCATGGCCTTCTCCCCCAGGCAAGTTCCCGATGCCACCTCTCCTAACACAGCTTGCCTCCGCGAATCAAGCTCGCCTCGCGCCTCGAATGGACGGGGCGGCCCGTCTTGCTACCCTCCCAGGTGGGCGAGCCGAGGACGTCGGCCCCGGAGCCGTCGCGCGCCGTGGGCGAAGCGAGCGCTGTGGGCGGGCGGAGATTTCACGGTCGTCGAGCGGGCGAGCCATTTCCAGCGATGCCAGGACGGCATTTGCATTAAATAATAAGCACTAGTTTATCAATCGCGGGGCTTCCGGCGGTAGGGGTTGGCCACCTTTGAGGTGTAGGGGCCTGGTCTGGCGCTTGACGGGGCAAGGCAGGACGCAGTCGGGGCAGCGGTGCTGGGCCTGGGCCTGGCTCTCGAGGAGGGCGGCGTGGACGCCCTCGGTCAGCCCCCCGGCGGCCTCTTGGGCCACCTCTTCCAGGGCCGTGAAGTCGGCGTCCAGCCCCGGGCCTTGCTCGCCGAAGGCGCCGGGCGACGATTTTTCCCCAGCCGGCCGCCAGTTTGCGGATTTCCTGGAGGCCTTCGGGGCTCACTCGCCTGCTCGCCCTGGCCTTCCCTCCCTTGCACTTGCGCCAGCAACGCCGGGCGCCTTCTTCCTCCTTTCTATGTCAAGCGTCCCGCCTCCGCAAAGTAGGTCCTGGCATCGCTGGAAAGCCGGACGGCCGGGGCGCTGGTCAAGCGTCCCGGCCCGATCCATAATGACAGGCGAGGCCAGGCCGGGGGGCAGCGCGCTGCTCGGTCTTTGGCGCTTCGCCTCCGGGCCGCCAGGGCCGTCCACCATGATTCGGCTTGCCTTGTCCACTATCCGCGTCAAGCTCTACGGCCTGGTCGCCGTCAGCGCCGTGGTGCTGACCGTCATTCTCAGCCTCTCCGGCGGGGTGCTGTTTCGCTACCGCGTCAACGGGCCCGTCTACCAGACGATTACGATGGAGAAGGAACTGGTCGGCGAGATCGAGCCCTCCGTCCTGACCATCAACCGGCCCTACCGCCTCATCCTCGACCTGAACGCCGCCACCGACGACCGAGCCATCGAGGAGCAGGCCGGCCGGCTCCAGGAGCTCGAGACGGAGTACCGGCGACGCATCGATCACTGGCACCACGAGTTGCCCCCCGGGCCCATCAAGCAGGGCATCACCGTCGACGCCTACCGCCTCGCCGAGCGCGTCTTCCAGCTCGCGCAAGACCTCGTGCGCGCGGCCCGGCGCAAGGACCGCGCGGAAGTCGCCCGGCTCATGCAGCAGATCAAGTCCGTCTTTCAGGAACACCGCCGGATCGCCGAAGCCACCGGGAACCTGGCCCGCGAACACTCGCAGGTCGAGGAGGCCCAGGTCGCCCGCAGCACTTCGTTCTGGATGACGGCCATGATCGTCATCAGCGTGCTCGCCGTGCTGGGCATCGCCGCGCTCGGCCTGGTGACGGCGCGCAGCGTGGTCCGCTCCACCGACCGCCTGGTGCGCCGCGTCAACGAGATGGCCAGCGGGGCCAGCGACCTCACCGCCCAGCTCCAGCTCGACACGCGCGACGAGATGGCCCAGATCGCCGCCGGCATCAACGCCATGGTCGCCAAGATCCGCTCCGTCGTCGCCAAGGTGCGCGAGACGAGCGTGCAACTCCTCTCCACGGCCGCCGAGATCGCCGCCACCGCCCGCCAGCAGGACGCCACCGTCCAAGGCCTGAGCACCTCGACCACCGAGGTGGCCGCCGCCGTCCGGCAGATCTCCGCGACGAGCAAGGAACTGGCCGGCACCATGAGCGAAGTCAACGACCGCTCCACGCACGCCGCCGGGCTTGCCAGCGCGGGGCGAACGCGCATGGGGCTGATGGAGACGGCGATGGGGCAGCTAGTCGAATCGACCGCGTCGGTTTCGTCCAAGCTGGGGCTGATCCGCGAGAAGGCCGACAACATCAACGTCGTCGTCACCACCATCACCAAGGTCGCCGATCAGACCAATTTGCTCTCCATCAACGCCGCCATCGAGGCAGAGAAGGCCGGCGAGTACGGCCGAGGCTTCCTCGTGGTGGCCCGCGAGATCCGCCGGCTGGCCGATCAGACCGCCGTGGCGACGCTCGACATCGAGAGCATGGTGCGCCAGATGCAGGACGCGGTGTCGGCGGGGGTCATGCAGATGGACAAGTTCAGCGGCGAGGTGCGCCAGGGCGTGGCCCGCATCCACGAGATCAACGGCCAAACGGGCGAGATCATCGAGGAGGTCCAGGGGCTGACCCCGCGTTTCCGCGCCGTCAACGAGGGCATGCGCCAGCAGTCGGTCGGCGCCCAGCAGATCAGCGAGGCGATGGCCCAGATGGCCGAGAGCTCGCGCCAGACCGCCGCCTCGCTCGACGAACTCAAGCGCGCCACCGCCACCCTGCACGGCGCCGTCGAGATGCTCAATCAGGAAATTGCACAGTTCACCATTTAGTCCGTAGCCCGTAGTCCGTGGCAAAGAACGGCCTACTGCTGCCCTCTCCCGACGACTTGCCACGGGCCCTTTGCTACGGACTACGGACTACGGGCTACTGAACATGCTCGTCCTGACCTTCCAGATCGGCCGCGAACGCCTGGCCCTCGACGTGGGACGCATCCTCGAAGTGGTGCCGCGCGTTCGGCTCCAGCAGCCGGCCGGCGCGCCGAGTTGGCTGGCGGGCCTCTTCGTCTACCGGGGGCAGGCGCTGCCGGTCCTCGACCTGCATCGGCTGATGGGCGCCGGGGAGTGCCCGGCGCTCCTGAGCAGCCGCATCGTCATCGTGCCCCACCACTGGCGAGGGAAAGAGCGATTGCTCGGCTTGCTGGCGGCGCAGGTCGCCGACGTTCGCGAGCTCGATCCGGCCGAACTGGCCCCCACGCACGTGACGGAGCCGGGCGGGCCCGACCTCGGCGCCATGGTCGTGGACGGCGAGGGCCTGTTGCGACTGCTCGACCTCGACCGCCTGCTGCCGCAACCGGCGCGCCAGGCACTGGCCCGCGTGGAAGAGGGCGAGCCATGAACGACGCGCGCGTGCGCGACCTGCTCGTCCGCCAAGCGGGGCTTGCCGAAGAGGCGCTCGGCCCCGCCGTGCTGCCCCCGGCCGTCGGGCGTCGCATGCGCGCGCTGCAACTGACGTCCCTCCCGGCCTACGTGGCGCTGCTGGAGGAAGAACCGGACAAAGAGCGCCAGGCGCTGCTGGAAGAGCTCGTTGTCCCGGAGACGTGGTTCTTCCGCGGCGGGGACGTGTTCGCCTACCTCGCCGAGCACGCGCGCCGGGTCGTGCAAGCGCGGCCGGCGGGCCCGCCCTTCCGCGCCCTGAGCATACCGTGCAGCACGGGCGAGGAGCCCGCCTCGCTGGCCATCGCCCTGCTCGAGGCCGGCGTGCCGCGCCAGGCCTGGGCGCTCCAGGGCGTCGATCTCAGCGAGCGCCACCTCGAACGGGCGCGGCGCGGCGAGTACGGCGAGCTGGCGTTCCGGCAGACGCCCCCCGAGCTCCGGCAGCGCTATTTCCGACCGAGTGGGGCGAAATGGGCCCTGAGCCCGGCCACGTGCTCGGCCGTCCGCTACCGGAGGGGCAACCTCGTCGCGCCCGACTTCCTGCTCGGCGAGGGGCCGTTCGATCTCGTCCTCTGCCGCAACCTGTTCATCTACCTGACGCCGGAGGCCCGCGTGCGCGCCCTGGACAACATCGACCGCCTGCTCGCCCCCGAGGGGCTACTGGGGCTCGGGCACGCCGAACCGCTCGCGCTGGACGAGCGACGCTTTCAACGCTTCGGGCCCGAAGCACACTTTCTCTACGGCCGGGCGAGCGCTCTCCCGTCCGGCCGCGCTCCTGCGCCCCCCGTGACGAAACCGCCGGGCTGGGAGGGCGAGCCCCCCGCCGAGCCTGTTGCGGGGCCTCGCCCTCCCGGGTTGCGCCCCGCCCTCCCTGTCGAGGACGACCTCCTCGCCCGCGCCCACTCCTTCGCCAACGGCGGCCGGCTCGACGAGGCCCTCGTCCTTTGCCGCGACCTCCTCGCCCGCGCTGCCCCGACCGCGGAGGCCTACTGCCTCCTCGGCGTCGTGCATCAGGCCCTGCACCATTCCGGAGAGGCGAAGGCTTGCTTTCAGAAGGCCCTCTACCTGGCCCCGGCCCATCGCGAGGCGCTGCTGCACCTGATGCTGCTCCATCAGCAGGAGGGCGATCTCCAGCGCGCCGCCCTGCTGCGCCGCCGTTGGGAGCGCGCCGCGGGAGGTGAGCCGTGACCGAACTGCCTCTCGTCGCGCCCCTGCCCCACTGCTGGAACCAGATCGGGGTGCGCGGCGACCGCTCCTGCCCCGAACTGCCTACCGTCATCCACTGCCACAATTGTCCCGTGTTCGCAGGGGCCGGCCGGCAATTCCTCGACAGTCCCTCGCCCGCCGGCTACCTCGAAGAGTGGGCCGAGCGCCTCGCCGCTCCGCTCGAACAGCCTGCGGCGGGCCTTCGCGGCGTGCTCGTGTTCCGCCTGGGAGAAGAGTGGCTGGCGCTGCCCGTGGGCGTCCTGGTCGAGGTCGCCATGCCGCGCCCCATCCACCGCGTCCCCCACCGCGGCGGGGTCGCCGGCCTCGTCAACGTCCGCGGCGAGCTCCACCTTTGCGCTCACCTGGGCAGGCTCCTGGGCATCGAGCCCGCCGCGAGCGGCGAGGGCCGCAGCGCCCGCCTGCTCGTCGTGCGCCGCCAGTCCGAGGGATGGGCGTTTCTCGTCGATGAAGTCGATCGAGCCCATCGCCTCCCGGCCGGAGAGTTGACGGCCACACCGGCCACCGTGGCGCGCGCGGCGGCGCGCCTGACGGCGGGCGTGTTCGCCTGGGGCGGGCACTCGGTCGGCTACCTCGACGAGGCGCGACTGTTCGAGGCCCTACGCGCGAGGACGAGATGAGCGACGGCATCGACTTCTCCCTGCTCGACCTTTTTCGCGAGGAGGTGCGCGCCCACACCGTCACCCTGAGTCAGGGGCTGGTGGAGTTGGAGGCGGAGCCGACCCCGCAGCGCATCGAGCCACTGATGCGCGCCGCCCACTCCATCAAGGGGGCCGCCCGCATCGTCAACGTCGAGCCCGCAATCGGCCTCGCCCACGTCATGGAAGACGCCCTCGTCGCCGCGCAGCACGGCAAGATCCACCTGGGCGCGGACGACGTCGACGTGCTGCTTCGCGCCACCGACGTGCTGGCCAGCCTCGGCCAGGTCACCGACGACGTCCTCGCCGACTGGGGCCGCGAACGGGCCGGCGACCTCGCCGAACTGAAAGGAGCATTGCAGGCGATCGCGACTGGCACGCCCGCGCCGGGCACGGCCCTCGCCGCGGTGTCGCACCCGCCGGCGCCCGAGCGGATGCCGGTTGGCTCGCCGCTCGAGGTCGTGCCCGCTGCCCCCACGCCCGCCACGCCGAGCGTGCAGGTAGTGGCCCCCCCGGCCGAGGTGGGGGAGGCGGTGGTGCGCGTGACGGCGGAGAGCCTGAATCGGCTGATGAACCTGGCGGGCGAGTCGCTCGTGCAGGCGCGCTGGCTCCAGCCGTTCTCCACGTCGCTCCTCAAACTCAAGAAGCACCAGGACCATCTCGCCGCACTCCTCGACAACCTGGCCCAGGCGCTTTCCGAGCCGGGACGAGCAGAACAGCTCCCCGGCCTCGTGAGCGAGGCGCGCCGGCAGGCAGGCCATTGCCGGCACGTCCTCGCCGATCGCATCGGCGAGTTCGAGGACCACGCCGGGCAGGCCGAGGGCCTCAACAGCCGGCTCTACCACGAGGTCATCGTCAGCCGGATGCGCCCGTTCGCCGACGGGGCGCACGGCTTCCCGCGACTGGTGCGCGACATGGCGCGCCGCCTCGACAAGCAGGCGCGCCTGGAGGTCGCCGGCCAGGACACCGAGGTCGATCGCGACATCCTCGACAAGCTCGAGGCGCCCCTGATGCACCTCCTGCGCAACGCCGTCGATCACGGCATCGAGTCACCCGAAACGCGCCGCGCCGCCGGCAAGCCGGAGGGGGGCCTCGTCCGCCTCGAGGTGCGCCACCTGGCCGGCATGCTGGCCATCACCGTCTCGGACGACGGCGGAGGCATCGACGCCGAACGGCTGCGCCGCAAGGTGGTCGAGCGAGGGCTTGCGGCGCCCGAGGTCGCGCGCTCCCTCAGTGAGGCGGAGCTCCTCGAGTTTCTTTTCCTCCCGGGCTTTTCGACGGCGGCGGAGCTGACCGAGTTCTCCGGCCGGGGCGTCGGCCTCGACGTGGTCCACACGACGATCCACGAGGTGGGCGGGCTGGTGCGCGCGAGCACGCGGATCGGGCAGGGAACGGCGTTCCACCTGCAACTGCCGCTGACGCTGTCGGTGGTGCGCGCCGTGCTGGTCGAGATCGCCGGCGAGCCTTACGCCTTTCCGCACAACCGCATCGACCGGCTGCTCCGCGTGCCGCGCGGCGACGTCCGCTCCCTGGAGCATCGCCAGTTCGTGACCGTGGACGGCCGAAACGTCGGCCTCGTGGTGGCCGCCCAGTTGCTCGACCTGCCAGCCGGGCCCGCGGCGCCCGGCGACGAGCTGCTCGTGGTGCTCCTGAGCGACCGGACCGGACAGTACGGACTGATCGTCGAGAAGCTCCTGGGCGAGCAGGACCTGGTGGTCCGGCCGCTCGACGCGCGCCTGGGCAAGGTGCCCACCATCAGCGCAGCCGCCACGCTCGACAACGGCTCCCCGGTGCTCGTCGCCGACGTCGAGGACCTTCTCCGCTCGATGGACCAGTTCGTGCAGACGGGCTCGCTCCAGCGCTGCGTGCGCGACGAGACAGCAACCGTGCGCCGCAAGCGCGTGCTGGTGGTCGATGACTCGATCACGGTGCGCGAGGTGGAGCGGCAGCTCCTGCGCAACCGCGGCTACGACGTGGCGGTCGCGGTGGACGGCATGGACGGCTGGAACGCGGTGCGCGAGGGCGGGCTCGACCTGGTGGTGAGCGACGTGGACATGCCGCGCATGAACGGCCTGGATTTGCTGCGGGCCATCCGCGAGAATGAGGCGCTGCGCGAGCTCCCCGTCATCATCGTGTCGTACAAGGACCGCGAGGAGGATCGCCGGCGCGGGCTCGAACTGGGGGCGAGCTACTACCTGACCAAGGGCAGCTTTCACGACAACACCTTTTTGCAAGCGGTCTCCGACCTCATCGGGGAGCCCTGACCATGCGTATCGGGATCGTCCACGACTCGGCCACGACGCGCGAAGTATTGCGCCAGGTGGTGCTGTCGGTATCGGGCCGGAGCGTGGCCTGGCTGACGGCCGACGGCGCCGAGGCGGTGCGCCGCGCGGCGGAGGACCGGCCGGACGCGATCCTGATGGGCCTCGAGGGCGCCGAGGCGATGCACCACATCCTGGCGGAGGGGCCCTGCCCGATCGTGCTTGTGACGGCGAGCGTGACGGTCGCCTTTTCCAGGGTCCGCGAGGCGATGAGCCAGGGCGCGCGGAGCGCCGTCAACGCGCCGGTGCTGGGCCCCGACGGCAAGCTCAAGGACGGCGAGGCGCTGCTGGCGTGTCTCGCCGAGTTGGCCGGCACGTGCCAGCCGATGGCCAGAGGGCGCGCCGTGCCGCACCTGGTGGCGCTGGGCGCTTCCACGGGAGGCCCGGAGGCGCTGGCGCAGGTCCTGGAGGTGCTGCCGGAGGGCCTTCGCGCGGCCGTCGTGGTGGTCCAGCACATCGGGCGCGCGTTCGCGGACGGGCTGGCGAACTGGCTGCAAACGCGCACGCGCTTGCCGGTGCGCGTGGCGCGCGAAGGAGACGTGCCCGAGGCAGGGGCAGTGCTGGTGGCGGGGACCGACGATCATCTCGTCCTGGGCCCGGAGGGGGCGCTGGGCTACACGCCGATGCCCTGCGGGCTCCCGTATCATCCGTCGATCGACGTCTTCTTCGAGAGCGTGGCAGCGAACTGCCCCCGGCCGGGCGTCGCGGTGTTGCTGACCGGCATGGGGGCCGACGGGGCTCGCGGGCTGGGCGAGCTGAGGAAGGCGGGCTGGCTGACGATTGCGCAAGACGAGGCGACGAGCGTGGTGTATGGGATGCCCAAGGCAGCGCGGGAGCAGGGAGCGGCGGGACGGGTGCTGGCGCTGGCGCAGATCGGGCCGGCGGTGATGGCGCACGTGGGAGGCAAAGAACGTTGAACCACCAAGGCACACAGCACAGAAGAGGAATTAGCCACCGATGAACACAGATGAACACGGATGGAAGAAGGATAGAGGATAGAGAAGGCCGACGCCTTCCCTCCTCTTTTCTCTTTATGTCTTATCTGTGTACATCTGTGTTCATCTGTGGCTAATTCCTCCTCTTCGGCGGCTGGGAGATCGACCTCATGTTCCGCATCCTGCTTTGGGCCCCGCTGGCCCTGCTTCCACTCGCGGCCGCGCCCGCCGATGCCGAAGCGCCTCCGCCCGCCCTGGCCCCATTCTTCCGGCCCCCCGCCAAGTACGCCGGCGACCTCGGCGGCTATCGCTCGCCCCTGAAGTTCGCCGACGGGCGGGCCGTCAAGACGCCCGCCGACTGGGAGAAGCGCCGCCGCGAGGTCCTGAAGACGTGGCACGATGCCCTCGGGCCCTGGCCTCCGCTGATCGCGAGGCCGCGCATCGAGTATTTGAAGAAAGAGCGGGGCGACAAGTTTGCCCAGTACCACGTCCGCGTGGAAGTGGCGCCGGGCCAGACGCGCGACGGCTACCTGCTCGTCCCCGATGGGAAAGGGCCCTTCCCTGCCGTGCTGGTGGTCTACTACGACCCCGAGGCAGGGATCGGCAAGGGCGTCGAACTGCGCGACTTCGCCTCCCAGATGGCCCGGCGCGGTTTCGTGGCCCTGTCGATCGGCAGCCCGCCCGAGAGCTTCTACCCCAGCAAGGCAAAGGCCCAGCTTCAACCGCTCTCGTTCCACGCTTACGTGGCCGCCAACTGCTACAACGCTCTCGCCAGCCTGCCTGAGGTGGACGTCAGGCGCGTGGGCGTGATCGGCCACTCCTACGGGGGCAAATGGGCGATGTTCGCCGCTTGCCTGTTCGACAAGTTCGCGGCGGGCGTCTGGTCCGACCCGGGCATCGTCTTCGACGAGAAGCGGCCCAACGTCAACTACTGGGAGCCGTGGTATCTCGGGCACGAGCTCGGTCGCTATCGCAAGCGCGGGGTGCCGACCCGAGACAATCCGCGCACCGGGCCCTACAAGAAGCTGATCGAGACGGGGCACGACCTGCACGAGCTACAGGCCCTGATGGCGCCCCGCCCGTTTCTGGTATCGGGCGGCTCGGAAGACCCGCCCGAGCGCTGGCGGGCGCTCAACCACGTGGTCGCGGTCAACAAGTTACTCGGCCACGACAATCGGGTGGCGATGACCAACCGGCCCGGGCACGTGCCGACCGCGGAGTCGAACGAGCAGATTTATCGGTTCCTCGAATGGGCGCTGAAGAAACGCTAAGCCGGTGCCAGGGGTTGCGTTCCAGGGGTTGGCGTTCCAGGGGCTCACGCCCCTGGCTATTGAATGCCGCCCGGTTGGGGCTCACGCAGAACTGGGCACGGCGCCTGGGAAAGGTGTCGCCCTCATCCCAGACCGAGCCCCGAAGGGGCGACATTCAATAGTGAGCCCCTGAGAACGTTAACCCCGGGAGGCTTCATCCCGCCCGCTCGCCCTGCTACAATTCATACGCCAGCACGCCCCCGGGAGACACGTATGGACGGCCCGCAGGACGGCGATACGGTCGAGATCCCCCCACCCACCCCTCCCAACAGGGAGCGACCTCGGCCCCTCTCCGCGCAGGTGGAGGTCGAGTTCGGCGCCCGCTCGGACCCCGGGAAGGTACGCTCCAACAACGAGGACCACTACCTGGTGGCGCGCTACAGCCGCTCGATGCTCCCGCTGCTCACCAACATCGCCGATCCCGAAATGGGCGAGCGCTTCGACGAGATTGGGCACTGTTTGGTCGTCGCGGACGGCATCGGCGGGACGTCGGCGGGGGAGGTCGCCAGCAGCCTGGCCATCATGACCGGCGTCAACCTGAGCCTGCACAACCCCCACTGGGGACTGACCATCACCGAGGAGGAGGCCCAGAAGTTGATGCGGCGCCTGCGCGACCGCATGCAGGAAGTCGGCCACGTTCTGTCCCGGCGCGCTCACTCCGACCCCGCCCTGGCCGGCATGGGCACGACGTTGACCGGCGCCTACAGTGTGGGGGCCGACCTCTTCCTCTGCCACGTGGGCGACTCGCGAGCCTACTACTTCCGCAAGGGCCACCTCCACCAACTCACGCACGACCACACTCTGGCGCAGGAGCTGGCCGACGCCGGCGAGATCGCCCCCGAGGAGGTGCGGGCCCATCGCCTCCGCCACGTGCTGACCAGCGCCCTCGGAGGCGAGGGCGGCGCGGTCAAGACCGAGATGCAGCACCTGGGCCTCGAAGATGGCGACTGGCTGCTGCTCTGCACCGACGGGCTGTACGAGATGGTCCCCGACGATCGGATCGCCGACGTGTTGCTTCGGGCCGGGGGCGCGCCGGCGGCGTGCGACGCCCTCGTCGAGCTGGCCCTGGAGAATGGGGGCAAGGACAACGTGACCGTCATCCTGGCCCGCTACGTGATCCCGCAAAGGGCGGCCGAGCAGGCGGAGAAACGAGGCGATTCGTGATCCGGTTTGGGCAGCTCGCCGGAGGGCCACGCCCCTGGCAAGGACAACTGTTCCTCCTGCTGGCCCTGTTCGCCGGCGGCGTCGGGCTGTGGCGGCTCTTCGTTTGCGCGTACGGGGCCCCCAGAGACCTCGCTTTCCTGACGCCTGCCGCGTGGGAAACCGACCCGGCGAAACTGGACCGGAGCATCGAGATCGAGCGGGCGCTGCTCCCCAAACGGCGCGCGGAATGGAAGGGGAAGAAGCGAGACCCGGCCTACGTCGATCGCCAGCAGGAACTGTTGGAGCAGAGGCTGGAGGAGCTTCGGCCCGGGTGGCAGGAGAAATGGGACAAGGCGGTCCGGGAGGCCCGCCTGATGGAAAGCATCCTCGCTGTTGTCGCCGTCGCCGTCGCGGTCCTGCTCGGCATCAAAGGCAAGCAGTCCCTCAAGGCGAAGGGGCCTCTCGTTTAGGCGATGCTTCACCGAAGCACTCCAAGCCTCACGGACAAGGAGAAAGAAGCGTGCCGACGGCGGACAACCTCCCGCGCGGCCGGCGCTGCGTCCTCGCCGTGCTGCTGTTGCTCGCCTCGCAATTCGTGCTGTTCGCGAGCTGGGAGGCGTTCGTCGAGCCTTTCACGGTCCTCAAGGTGGCCGCGTGGCTGAGCGGCCTCGTGCCGCTGTTCGCCTGCCTTTCGCTGCTCTGGGGCGGCAACCGGCCGATCGAGCGCCTCCTCCTGCTGGCGCACGCCCTCCTCGCCCTCGGCGTCGGCGCTCTGTTCGCCAGCCTTCTCCTGGTGCCGTGGCCCGCCGGCGAGGAACAGCGAAAGGCCTGGTTCCTCGTTGGCATCGGCGCCATGAGCGCCCTGATTTGTCTTTTGCTATCCCGACCCAGCACGCGCGCCTTCCTCGAACATCGGCGAGGCCAGGCTCGCGGCCCCTCCGGGGGTTAGGCTACGGGCAGGAAAAGGCATACTTGTAGGACGGCTCGGGAGGGCCGTCCTACAGCAAACCAAGCCCTGCCGCTCGCCTTACCGCGGTTGCGGGCGGAAGGCCTTGAGGGCCCCGCCGGGGCTGCGGTGGTCGAGGTTGATGGTGCCGGTGGTGACCTTCCGAACCCCGTTGCTGTTCTGCTGGATCAGGGTGATCTCGTGACCGCGCACCGAGTATACGATGGCGGTGTGGTGCGGAAAGTCCGACGAGTAGGAGCGCCCGTCGGGGTAGCGGTGGGCAAAGCGGACCTGCTCGAACTGAAGGACGTCGCCGGGGACGATTGCGTTGAGCGACACCTGTTTGCCGAAGACGTAGGCGGGGTAACCGGCGCGGCCCGGCTGGTGCGCCCCGGCCGCGCGGAGGGCCTCGTTGGCCAGCGCCCAGCACTCGCCGTCGCCGACCTGCTTGCCCAGGTGGGACTTGGCGTAGTTCAGGACCTTGGCGTTGAGAGGGGGCACGGCGGCCGCCTGGGCTTCGGTGGCGGTCAGCCCGATCAGCGTGGCCAGGGCGAGCAACCCCGTCGTCGCAATCGTCAGGGGGCGGGACATCTTCGCTCTCCTCTGCGGTTTCTGATTTTCTTGGGGGCCTCGGGCCCTTTCTGCCCGTCGAACGGCCCCCGAAAGGCGACTTGCGCGAGGAAACCGGCCTACCCACCGCCGCGCCGAATGGCGTCGTCGCCAAATTGCTTGCGGATGGCGTCCATCGTTCGATCGAGCGAGCTCTCGCGGGCCCGCCACGCCCTTTCAAAGAGGTCGCCCTGCACGGCCGCCTCGCGCACCAGCCCCGAGGCGCCCACGCCGAGCAGGCGCAGAGGGAGCCAGTCGTCGGGCAGGCGCTGCTCCAGCGCCGCGAGGGCCGCGCGCCGCAGGACGGCCGTCACGTCGGTCGGCTCGGGCAGCGTCTGCGAGCGCGTGTGGGTGCGAAACTCGGAAGTGCGCACCTTGAGCTCGACGGTACGGGCCCGCACCTTGCGCTCGCGCAGGCGCCGGCCCAGTTGTTCGACCAGTTGGAGCAGCCAGGCCCGCAGCGCGTCGCGGTCGCCGACGTCGCGGGCGAAGGTCGTCTCGGTGCTGAGGGAGCGGGCCTCCTCGTCGGGCACGACGGGCCGGTCGTCGAGCCCGTGCGCCAGCCGCCAGAGCTGTCGCCCCGGCTCGCCGAAGTGGTCGGCCAGGAGCTCCTCAGGAAACGCCGCCACCTGGCCGATGGTCCGCAACCCCAGGTCGTGCAGCCGGCGCTCCCCACGGGCGCCGACGCCCCACAGCCGGCCGACCGGCAGCGGGCCGAGGACTTCGGCGACGTGTTCCGGTTCGAGGACCACAAGCGCATCGGGCTTGCGCAGGTCACTGGCGAGCTTGGCGAGGAACTTGTTGGTCGCCACGCCCACCGAGGCCGTCAGGCCCGTTTCCTTTCGGACGCAATCTTTGAGTTGGCGTGCGATCTCGGGGGCCGGGCCGAACAGCCCGAGGGAGCCGCGCACGTCGAGAAAGGCCTCGTCGAGGCTGAGCGGCTCGACCAGGGCGGTGTAGCGGAAGAAGACGTCGCGCAGCTGCCGGGCCACCTCGACGTAGCGCGCCATGCGCACGGGCAGGAAGACGCCGTCGGGACAGAGCCGGTGGGCGGTGCGCGCCGGCATCGCGCTGTGGACGCCGAAGGCGCGCGCCTCGTAGGACGCGGCGGCCACGACGCCACGGTTCTCCGGGCGCCCGCCCACGATCACGGGCCGTCCGCGGAGCTCCGGCCGATCGCGCTGTTCGACGGACGCATAGAAGGCGTCCATGTCCACGTGCAGGATCGCGAGCGGATTCATGACGTTGCCGCCCCAGAGAAAGCGCCGGCCACGTCTGAACAGATTAACACGGGAAACGAAAAGAGGCGAGCCGAGGGAGGTAGTTCGGCTCGCCCGCTGACGCCGGGCCGCGTTACAGCCCGGCGATCAGTCACCGTCGCGCCCGCCGAGCAGGCCGGCGCGGAAGAGGAAGTAGAGCAGCGTCAGCACGCTGGTGAGCGTCGCCGCCACGTAGGTGAGCGCGGCCGCGTTGAGCACCTTGCCGACCGTCTCATCCTCGGCCCGCGTGACGAGCCCGCCCTCGAGGAGGGCAAGGCGAGCGCGGCGGCTGGCGTCGAACTCGACGGGTAGGTTGACGAGCTGGAAGAGCACGGTGAGGCTGAAGGCGACAATGCCGATCTGGATGAGCGCCAGGCTCGACAGCAGGAAGCCGACGAGGATGAGCCCCCACGAGAGGCCCCCGCCGATGCTGGCCATCGGCACGAGGGCGTTGCGGACGACGAGCAGCGGGTAGCGGCGGTCGTCCTGAATGGCATGGCCCGCCTCGTGCGCGGCGATGCCCAGCGCCGCCAGCGAGCGCCCCGCGAACACGTCGGGGCTGAGGCGCAAGACGCGCTCGCCGGGCACGTAGTGGTCCGACAGGTAGCCGTCGGTCGGCTCGATGCGGACGCCGTGGACGCCCCTGTCGGCCAGCACGGCCTCGGCGGCCTGGGCGCCGGAGAAGCCGGAGCGCGCCGGGACGTCGCGGGCGGCGGCGAAGGCGGACTGCACGCGGAATTGCGCCCACAAGGCGAGCAGGACGCCCGGGGCGAGAAACACCCAGTACATCAGGTCGAGGCCGAACATTTCTCCCATCTCCTATGTCTCGTCCCGCTGCCGGTTTGGCAGGCAGGGAGGTGGAGTTGTGGGTTTTGGGGGAGGCCCAAGATGAGCCTCCCCTTGTACTTCGGTTGTCGAGAGGCGGGCTTTTGGCCGGGCCTCAATCTGTAGGGATGCAAGGAGCATGCCGAACGTGCCTACTGTCGAGGTGAGGGATGGTGCTTGCTCTCTCTCGACAACCGCGTATAACGGTCTCAAGTATTCGCCTCCGCGGGAGGTGGATGCACCGTGGGCGCGCTGGAGTGCGCTGCCCAGGCCCGCGTGGGACCGGCCATGTCCGAACCTTCGCTTCCCAGCGCTGGGATGACGGCCTATCTGGAGCGCCACGCTTGGCGCCGCGCACAATCCATTCCCACGCTTTCGGTGTTGCGAGGCCCGATCGGCCTGGGCGTGCAGGCCTGGCGACGCTGGGCGGAAGGCTCTCGGCGCACGGTGGTGGTGCCGACGGCCATCGACCCCGTGCCAGCGGTCCTCGCATGGACCGCCGCGGTCATCCGCGAGCGCGACCTGACGGCGGACGCCCTGGGCTTCCTGTGTGCGCCCACCCAATTCCCGATCGACGAATTGCGAACCACGTTCCTGGCCTGGACGCTGCACGACCTGGAGCGGTTCTGGGAGAAGGCGCCCCTCGATCGGAGGCACGATCCCGCGGCTCGGCTCTGCTGCGAACTGACGCGCTGCCTCGTCCTCGGGGAAGCGCTGGCGGCGAAAAAGCTGGCCGGGCGCCTCGCCGGCGAAGCGGGCGCGGCATGGCAGGGAATCCTCCAGGGGCTCACGAGGTTGGTGCCTCCCGAAGCGTGGCCCGCGTTGCTGTTCGCTCCCCCCGAGGGCGCGCTCGCGGGAGCGGTCGATGCCATGGCCCGCAGCGCGTCGGCCTTGCTGGAAGTCGCGCCGCAACTGCCGGCGGCCCTGGTCGCCGAGGCCTGGCACCTCGACGTTTATCTTGGCACCGCGCGGGAGTCGCGCACCCTGACGATGGTGCGCGAAGGGTTGGTGCCGGTGCCGGTCCTGGATGAGCAGGCCATCCGCCAGCGCGTGGCCGCGGAGAAGGCCGAAGAGCTGGCTGGGCCGATTCAGCGCCTGGTGGCCGACGGGGCGTCGGACGAACTGGCGCAGGCGTTTGGGGAGGCGGTCGCCTGTCTTGCCGATGCTTCGAGCGAGGAAGGGCTGGGGCGGGCTCGCAGCGCGGCCGAGAAGTTTCTGTACGAGCGCCTGGCGTCGCTGCCGCGCACGGCGGGCAAATTCGTACTCAACGCGCCGCTCGACTTTACGTTCGGGAACAAGCCGGCCGAGGTGGACCTGTTCGCGGCCGACCTGCGGCTGGCGATCGAACTGGACGGGTATTTCCACTTCGCGGGCCCCGATGCGTACCGCCGGGATCGCCGCAAGGACTGGGAGCTCCAGCGCCGCGGCTACATGGTGCTGCGGTTTCTGGCGGAGGACGTGGTCGCTCGCCTGGAAGAAATACTGGACACCATTCTGGCCGCCGTCGAGCATTGCGAGCGGCGGCTTGGAGTTGCAACGGAGGCAAAGAGATGACGACCATGACGGCGGTCTCGCGGGTGGGGGAGTTGGTGCTGGCACGGCTGCTGGCAGTGGGCAAGCGCCCGCCGACGCCGGGCCGGTTGCGGAGCGAGATCGAGAGGTTTCTCAGGCAGAAGCCGAGTTCGGAACAGTGGCAAGCGCAGCTCGACGAGCTCGTGGGCGCCGGCCTGCTGGCGATCAAGCCGTATCGCCTGACCGAGACCGGCAAAGCGCGGGCGCTGGAGTTTATCGGCGTTGAGGCGCTCCCGGCTCGCGCGAACTGGGGGACGATTCAGGCGGGCTATCTGGTGCCGAAGGCGCTGGGCGTCCCGGTGGACGCCGAGGATACGCGCAAGCGCATCAAGAGCGAGGATGGCCTGGCGGCGCTGCTGGTCAAGCGCGAGTACGACGTTCCGGTGGGCGGAGCGCCCACCTTGGCGCGGGTGCTCCAGGCGCTCGCGGTGCAAGAGGCGTGCAAGCGGATGGGCGTGGCGCCGACGTCGAGCTGGGAAGGGTTGGAAGCGACCCTCCTGGGCGAGGTGCTGGGTCAGGGGGGGTTGGACAGAAAGCAACTCGACAAGCAACTGCCCCGCAAGGTCGTCGGCGCCCACAAGAGCGGGATCGCCGGGTTGCGGGAGGCGGTGTTGCAGAACTGGCTCGGCGGCGACCGCGCCCCGGCGGTCAGGCCGGACAGAACGGAGCCAGCCGCCGAGACGGCCCCGTTCGACCTGGCGGCCTTCGCGGGAACGGTGCAGGCAGTGGCGCGCCACTGCCCGCACGGCTGGTTTGGGACCAACAAGGTGTTCATCAGCCACGTCTGGCGTGCGACCAGTCAGGAGCCAGGGTTCCCGCAGATGACGCTCGCCGAGTTCAAAGCGCGCCTGACCGAGGCGAACAACCAGGGGCTGCTGCGCCTCAGCCGGGCCGACCTCGTCGAGGCGATGAATCCGGCCGACGTCCAGGAGTCGGAAACGCCCTACCTCAACGCCGTCTTCCACTTCGTCCTCGTCGAGAAGGAGCAGTCATGACCACGACCCACGCTCCGGCCGTTCTGGCGCCCGCCGACCAAAGAGTGGCTGCGTTTTGCTCTCACGCGGGGCCCGAGGTGTTTCACGCCATCGTCCACCAGCCGCAAATCTGGAAGGCCGACCCGTTCGACGTCGAGGCCATCCACGCCCGCGCGCGCGATGCGTTCGAGCGGCTGCTGACCCGGGCGGCGATGGTTCCGCGACCCGAGTTCGGCAAGGTCCTGCTCCTGCAAGGGGAGGCGGGCAGCGGGAAGACCCACCTCATGCGTGCCTTCCGCAACCGCACGCACGGCGGCGGTTGCGGCTACTGCGGGTATCTCCAGATGACCTCGCAGTCGAACAACTACGCCCGGTACGTCCTCAGCAACCTGATCGACGCCCTCGACCAGCCCTACGATGCGGATGCCGGGCCGACCTCGGGGCTCATGCGCCTGGCGCTGGGGCTTCTCGAATCGTTGCCGCTGGTCTCGGCGGAGGAGCGGCAACAGTTTCGCGACGGGCTCGTTCCCGACTTGTCCGCCCGCGTGGAGTCGTATGCCGATCAGGCCATCAGCGACACGCGCTTCGAGGGCGTGGAACTCGATCTGATCCGGGCGATGCTGTACGTCCTGCGCGACGACCCCCGCATCAAGAGCCGCGTGCTGCCCTGGCTCCGTTGCGAAGACCTCGCCCCGGGCGACCGCGCGATGCTCGGGGGGCTGGTGCCGCGCATCCAAGAAGAAGCGCCGCTCAAGATGCTCACCCAGATCGGCCGGTTGATGGCGGCCGTCCAGGAGGCATCCCTCGTCCTGCTGGTCGATCAGTTGGAGGAGATAACGAACCAGGACGCTGCCGTGGAGCGGTTCCGCAAGGTGGTGGACACCCTCGTCGCCGTCACCAACCAGGTGCCGACTTCGGTCGTCGTCATTGCCTGCCTGGAGGACTACTTCCAGGCGAACCGGCAACACCTGTCGAAGTCCAAGCTGGATCGGATCGAGCTGGACCCTGCTCCGATTCGCCTCACCGAGCGACGCACGGCCGAAGACGTTGAGGCCGTCCTGGGTCAACGCTTGCGTTACCTCTACGAGGAACTGGGAGCGCCCTTCGACGAGAAGGCGCCTGCGTTCCCCTTCACCCCAGCTCACCTCGCGGAGTTGGCCGGATTGCGCCTGCGAGACGTCCTCGATCATTGCCGGCGCTACCGCGAGAGGTGCGCCGACCTCGGGAAGTTGGCAAAGGCGGAGACCAGCAACGGGGACGACTCGTCAAAGTCGGGGGGCAAGAAGGAGCTTCCCGAAACGAAGGTCGTGGTTCCCTTTGAGCAAACCTGGAACGACTACCTCGCCGCGTTCAAGGGACTGGTGCCGGACGCCGAGCCCGGCCTGGCTCACCTGCTGGCGTGGGCCATCCGCGACTGCTCTCCCGAGCTCCCGGACGGGCATTGGTTCGCCCCCGAAACCGAGCCCAACAGCCGGATGGTCCCCGTCGAGGCCCACGCCCCCGGCAACGCGGTCGATCGCCTGCTCGTCGCCGTCTGCGACAAAGGCACGCAAGGAGGCGGGCTCGGGAGGCAGATAACGGAAGTCGAAAGGCGAGCCAGCGAGACGCGCATCGCCATCGTGCGCTCGACGGCATTCCCCACCAACCCCGCCGCGGCAGTCTGCAAGCAGATCGGCAAACTGATTGGCAAGGGCGGTCGCCGGGTTGTCGTCGAGAACTCGGAGTGGCGCCGGATGCTGGCGCTCCAGGGCTTCCACCAGCAGCACGGCACCGCCCCGGAATATGCGACCTGGCAGCGAGCGAGCAAACCGCTCACGCAACTGCACGCGATGCGCGAGGTGCTCGCCCTCGACCGCCTGCCGGCCGCGAAAACGACTGCCCCGCCTCCCGCGAGTCCGCCCCCGCCAAAGCGAGAGGTGGCCCCTCCGCCAAAGCCGCAGCCTGCCGCCTCCACGCCAACCTCGGTGCCGGCCCCGCTCTTCCTCGGCACCACACGCACCGCCGTCCCCGCCCCCGTCCACGTCCAACCGGACGAGCTCAGACAACACGCCGCCTTCCTCGGAGGCTCCGGCAGCGGCAAGACCACGGCTGCGCTGACACTCATCGAGCAACTCCTTCTCCGCGGCGTCCCTGCCGTGCTCGTCGATCGCAAGGGCGACCTGTGCGGCTACGCCGACCCCGCCGCCTGGCAGCGGCCCCTCAACGATCCCGCGCGAGAAGCCACGCGCCTGCACTTGCGCCATCAGCTCGACGTCGCCGTCTTCACGCCCGGCGAAGTCAACGGCCGGCCCCTCTCCATACCCGTCGTGCCGGCCGGGATCGATACGCTCCCCACCGCGGATCGCGACCAGATGAGCGGCTACGCTGCGGCCGCGCTCGCCAGCATGATCGGCCTGAAGCCGCGGGGCGGCGACGCGGCCCAGATCGCCATTCTCCGCAAAGCCATTGACGTGCTCGGCTCCGTTCCCGGCGGGACCGTCACCGTTCCCTTGCTCCTCCAACTGATCGGGGAGCAGGACGAAACGCTCCTCAACGCCATCGGCGGCGGGTACGACGCCCGACTCTATAAGAAGCTTGCCGAGGTGCTGCTAACCTTCCAGATTCAGCAACGTCACCTTCTGGAAGGGAACGGGGAAGCGCTCGACATTGACTCGTTGCTGGGTGTCGGCAAGTTTGCGGTGCCCGGCAAGACGCGCCTGAGCGTCATCAGCACGCGCTTCCTCGGAGACGCCACGGTCGATTTCTGGGTGGCCCAACTCCTGCTCAACCTCAGCCGTTGGATCGGCAAACGGCCATCGGGCGAGCTCCAGGCCGTCTTCCTCTTCGATGAGGCCGATCAGTACCTTCCCGCCACGCGCCAGCCCGCCACCAAGGCGCCGATGGAGAACTTGCTCCGGCGCGCCCGCTCCGCTGGCGTCGGGCTGTTCCTGGCCACTCAGAGCCCCGGCGATTTCGACTACAAGTGCCGCGACACCATCCGCACCTGGCTCGTCGGGCGAGTCAAGGAGGCGGTGGCGCTGAACAAGCTCAAACCGATGTTCTCGGAGAGCAAGATCGACGTCGCCGCCAAGTTGCCCACGCAGGGCACCGGCCAGTTCTACCTCATGCGCGAGAAGGAGGTCTGCGGTCTGCAAACGCAGCCCTCGTTCCTGACGACGGAACAGTTGCCCGAGGACCGCATCCTCGAACTGGCCCGCCTGACACGCCAACGAGAGGCCGTCTCTTGACGCCAGCCCTGTGAGGGCGAGCGGGCCCATTCGCTCGCCCCTCACCCGCGCCAATCCCCAAGTTGCGTCCCCAGATAATTCCTCACGTGCTCGACGAACCCGTCGCCCCCATGCCCCAGCCCCGGCACGACGTAGCACTCCCCGTTCGCGAACCGCGCGGCGCAGCGCCGGGCGTCCTCCGGCCGGACGAACGAGTCGTCGGCCCCGACGAGAAAGCGCACCCGGCGGTCGGCACCAACCCTCTCGGCGAATGCTTGCGGGTCGCAGTCCTCCATCCCGAACGCCGGCATCGCGGCCGCGCTCAGCACGCAGAGCAGGCCGAGCCTGGCGGCGGTCCTCGTCCAGCCCAACTTCGCCGCCAGCACCTCCAGGCCAAACAGGCCCCCGATGGGCACCAGCCCCAGCCAGCGCGGCTCGTAACTGCGGGCAAACGCCGGCAGGTCGGCGTGGCCGATGGCGCCCAGCAACCGCTGGCCCAGCCCGTCGCGGGCGAACGCTAACGCCGTGAGGAGCGCGCCCAGGCTGACGCCGAAGAGCGCCACGCGCTCGTCCGTCAGGCCGTGGCGCTCCGCCAGGAAGCATCGCACTTCACGCAGGTTTTGCGCCACCGCCTCCAGGATGCCGGCCAGCAGCTCCGGGACGAGGCGGGCGCCCTGCCGCACCAGCCCGCTCAGTTCCTCCACCACGTCGGCGCGGAACGTCCTTACCACACTGCGCTCCCCCGCGAGGGGCGTGTCGAACAGGGCGCAGGCGATGCCCATGTCCAGAAGCGTCGGCACGATGAAGTCGTTCATCTGGAAGGGCGCCGCCATGCCCTGCAACGCTAGCACGAGGGGCGTGTCGTGCGGCGGTCGGCCCGGCGGAAGGAACACCGCGACGGGGAAGCCCGCCAGCGCGGCATCGACGCCCGGAACGCCCGTTGAGGGGAAGGCCCCACGTGCCCAGTAGCGCACGCCAGGTCGCCCGGCCAGTTCGGTTGGCTCGGGGCCTTGCCACGTCGCCGCACTGCCCTCCCTCACCAGCATCGTCTCTTCCTTCCCCATGGGCTTGACTCCTCGCCCCCTTGCTCCCAAGAAAGCTTTGCCCCATCCGTCACCAACCAGAGACCATCCATGCTCCGCTCCCTCGCCGCCGTCGCGCTGGCCCTGCCGCTGGCCGCGTTCGCCCAGCCCCCCAAGGCCTATCATCCCGTCCCCCGCCGCGCGACAAGGCCGCCCTGGGGACCGGCGTGCAGCGCACCATGACGCTCCTGGCCACCAGCACGGCAACAAAGAAGAACAAGGTCCGCATCCTCTTCTACGGCCAGTCGATCACCGAGCAGGATTGGTGGAAGCGCGTCGTTGCCGATTTGCAGAAGCGCTTCCCTCACGCCGACGTCGAGGCCCAGAACCGGGCCATCGGCGGGTTTGCCTCCCAGTTACTCATTCGGCCCGCCGAGCACGACCTTTATCCGTTCTACCCCGACCTGCTCGTCTTCCACGTGTACGGCTCCGACAAGGAGTATGAGCAGATCGTCAAGAACGTCCGCATGCGCACCGCGGCCGAGGTGTTGATGCAGACCGATCACCTCACCCGCTGGCCGCCCGCGACCATCGACTACAACAAGGACAAGGGCGCCTGGTGGGACGACCGCATGAACCGCCAGGTGCTCCCGGCCCTCGCCAAGAAGTACCGCTGTGGCCTGGCCGACGTGCGCGGCGGGTGGGCCGACTACCTCAAGGCCCACAAGCTCGACCCGAAGGCCCTCCTCAGCGACGGCGTTCACCTCAACGACCACGGCAACTACCTCATGGCCCAGCTCGTCGGCCGTCACCTCGTCCATCGCCCCGACCTTCCGGGCGCCGACTGGAAGGGCCTGGTGCGCACTTACGAGGTCGGAAAAGACGTTCATTGGAAGGACGGCAAGCTCAGCCTCCCCTTCGAGGGCAACCGCATCGACGTGCTGGCGAGGAAATCGACGCGCGCCGTCAGCCCGGCCGGCGTGCGCATCGACGGCAAGAAACCGTCGGAGCACCCGGGCGCCTATGCCATCGCCCGGCCGACGCCGGGGCCGTGGTCGGCGCTAGCGCTGGTGCGCGTCGATCGCGAGAAGCCGTTGGTGGAAGAGGAGTGGACGTTGAAGCTCACCTCGATGAGCGAGGATGGCAAGAACTGGCGCTTCAGCGTGGCCGGCTCGCGCACCGGGCCGGACGGCGAGGGCGGAAACAAGGAGACGTTCGTCTCGAAGTCGGGCCGGGTGAAGATCGAGCCCGCGGCGTGGTTCCGGAACGGCAAGCCGCCCGTCGGCCACGTGGTCCGCTGGAAAGTTGGGCTCCTGGGGACGGACACCTATCGGGCCCCGGAAGTGAAAGACGGCACGCGCGAGCACGCCACGACGCTCGTTCAGGGCATCGCGAACGGCAAGCACGTGCTGGAGCTGCGGGCGGACGGCAAGGGGGAGGTGCCGATCGAGGCGATCCGCGTTTATCGGCCGTCGATGAAGTGAAGGCCTTCCTATTTCAGGTTGGCCCGCAACCACCCGTCAATGCGCTCCACCAGCCGGTCGCGCACACCGCTGTAGAAGTGGTCTGCCCCCTCGACCATCTCGACGCTCACACGCGGCAGAGACAGCGCGCTCAGCGCCTCCGCCGCGCCGCGAAACGCCATGTTGGCCTGCGCCTCCACGGTCCCCAGCGCGACCAGGGTGGGGCAGGGGACGTCGCCGACGAAGCGCAGGTAGTTGTAGCGCTCGTCGGGGCCGTACTTCTCCGCGTACCCCGCGGCGGCGATGACGAACGGCAGCGGCAGTTGCACCTCCATCAGCGCTTCGGGGCGCCCCTCGGCGACGTGGCGCTCGGCCCGCGCGCACGTTTCGAGAAACGCGGGCCCCTGTTCGCTGGCGGCAAACCAGGCGTGCGACAGGCGCGGCGGGGAGACGGCGACGACGCACGCCGCTGGCGGGTGGGGCTCGCGCGCCTGCGCGTAGAGCGCCTTCACCGCCCCGAGGCTGTGCCCGAGCAGTCCGACGCGCGGGCCGGCGTGCTGGCGCAACCAGCCCACCCATCCCGCCACGTCGTGCCGGCAATCATCGACCACCTCGTACGCCGCCCCCAACCGCTTCCCGCCCTGCGTCGTCGCCGTGTTGCACATCAGGTCGTGCCCGCGCGTGTTGGCCCGCAACACGCCACACCCCAGCTCCAACAAGCGATCCGCGACGGCGTCGAAGAGCGTCGAGCTGTAGAAGTTTCCGCCGGTGCCGTGCAGGAAGCAGAAGGCATCGACGGCCAGCCCCGCCGCACCGGGGCGCGCCGGGACTTGATGTGCCCCGTCCAGGCGCACGCCGTCGCGCGCGGTGATCTGCACGAGATCGACGAGCAAGGTTGTCCCTCGTTTCGGGCCGAGGTTGGTGCCAGCCCCAGAGGGTGGCGAGCTCGTCTCAGTCTGCCAGAGCGCGGCGCGCGATGCAAGCCGCCTCGCGGGAGTTTCCTTGCGGGCGTCGCGCGGGCGCTTATAATGCGACCAACGCCGGGCGCTCGGGGTGGCCCCGTGCCGCGGGGCCCTCGGCGAGCCGGGCGTGGAGAGGCAGACTCGTGATTCACTACCGCACCTTCCGCAATACCGACCCGCCCATCCTGCTCGAGCTCTGGAACGCCTGCGCCACCGGCCGCGCGACCGTCCCCCTGCGCATGGCCGCCCTGCTCGAATACTTCACCTTCGCCAAGCCGTACTTCGACCACGCCGGGCTCGTGCTTGCCGAGGCCGACGGCAAGCCGATCGGCTTCGCCCACGCCGGCTTCGGCCCGTCCGCCGACGGCAAGGCCCTCGACGCCTCCGTCGGGGTGACCTGCGCCGTCGCCGTCCTTCCCGACCACCGCCGGCAGGGCATTGGCACGGAGTTGCTGCGCCGCTCCGAGGCCTATCTCCAGCAGCGCGGGGCGACGGAGGTGCTCGCCGGCCCCCTGTCGCCGCGCAACCCCTTCACCTTCGGCCTCTACGGCGGTTGCGACTCTCCCGGCTTTCTCGACAGCGACGCCGCCCGCCCTTTCCTGGAGCGCCACGGCTACCAGGCTCGCGACACGCGCCTCGTCTTTCAGCGCTCCCTCGAGCGCGCCACCGTCCCGCCCGACGCGCGCTTCGCCGCCCTTCGCGGGCGCTACGAGATCCTCGGCTCCCCCTACAGTGGCGGTTCCTGGTGGCGCGAGTGCGTCCTCGGCCCCGTCGAGGTGGTCGAATACCGACTCACCGACCGCGCCAGCGGGGAGGCGCATGCACGGCTGAGGCTGTGGGAGATGGACACCTTCAGCCAGCAGTGGAACCAGCACGCCATCGGCGTGCTCGACGTCGACGTCGATCCTTCCCAGCGCCGCAAGGGCCTCGCCAAGTTTTTGCTCTCGCAGGTGCTGCGCCACCTCAGCGAACAGTACTTCAGCCTCGCCGAGATGCAAACCGGCGATACCAACGCCCCCGCCCTCGGCCTCCTGCGCAGCCTTGGCTTCGCGCAGATCGACGTCGGACGATGTTATCGCAAAGTAGTCCTTAGTCCTTAGTGCTTCGTTCTTAGCAAAGAGGGCCCCGTCTGTCTTCTGCTAAGCACTAAGGACTACGGACTAAGGACTATTTCCAGGTAATCATGATCCGTCCCACGGGCTCGGACAGGCGCAGGCGGACGAAGGGGATGGGGTCTTCGGGGCCGACGGCGCGCTCGATGCGCACCCGGCTGGGCGTGACGCGCATGCCCTCCTGGTAGTGCAGGCTGAGCACGACCTGGCCCTCCGCCTCGTCGCCCAGCGGCCCGGGGACGGCGTCGCTGAGGAGGATGCGGCGGGCGTCGGCGGAGAGCCAGCGCGCCGAGCCGGTCAGGGCGAAGGACGGCTTGCGCCGGAGCTTGAAGAGGTGGCCCGTTTCCTCGCCCGGGATCTCGGTGGCGAGCTCCGCGTCGGCCCAGCGGGCGAAGCGGGCGCGCGCGGCGGGCGACCAGCAGACGACCCAGCCGACGTTGTACCGGCGGCAGTAATCGCGCAGTTGCGCGTCCGTTTGTTCGCGCAGGGGCTTGCCCGCGAGGTGCTGATCGACCAGCCCGCTGGTGAGGTGTTCGATGTCGGCGTCGGGGCCGAGCCCGCCCACGAACGACCGGCCGGTCAGGAGGGGCAACAGCGCCGTCCAGCGCGAGCTCGGGCCGTCCTTCTGTTCCTCCCACAAGATGCGGGCCTCCTCGTTGGTGTGCGCGAGGAGCGCTTCCACAACGCGAGTGCGCTCTGGGCCGAGGCCGATCTCGAAGGGCCGCGGGCGCTGCAAGCTCTCGGCCGGAGTGCGAACCAGTTCGGGCACCTGCACGTAGGCGATGCCGAGGGCCCCCGCCACCAAGACGACGGGGGCGAGGAAGGTCCCCGCCCACGTGCGCAGGGCGTCGCTGGTCCGGCCCAGCGCATGCGCGGCAGGGACCGTGGCGAAGAACAGCGCGGGCACCAGCAAGTGGGCAGCGCCGAGGCGCCCCACGGGCTCCCAGGCGATGCCGAGGACCGCCAGCGCCAGGAACCCGGCCCAGGCCAGGCCCAACAGTCGCGCCGTGGCCCGCTGGCAGGCGCCGTTGTAGAGAAACACGCCGACGGACCCCGCCAGGACCAGCAGACAGGCCAGCGCCCTGTCGAGCGGCCCGCCCCACAGAGGCGCCTCCCAGACTGTTCGCAGCGTGCGATGCAGAAGCAGGGGCGAGTCGAGACGCAGCGGCACGCGAATCCACCAGTAGGCCACCCAGTCGCCCAGCCAGAAGAAGTTGGCGGCGATGGCGGCGAGCAGCCCGCCCAGGAGGGGGTAGTGCCAGGGGAGCTGGTGGCGTGCGCCTACGCTCAGGTAGTAGACGAGGAACAGAGGCAGCAGCAGGACGAAGAGGAGCGGGTGGGCGAACCAACCGACGAGGCCGGTAAAGACGACGCCCGCCAGGCTGAGCGGGCCCGGCGCGAGGTGGTAGCGGATCAGGAAGCTCGCCTGTCCCAGCACCATCATTGACGCGAGGAGGAGATCGCTGTCGCCTGCCAGCAAGGCGCTCTGGCAGGGCCCGCCCCACCACACCAGGAGCCCCAGCGCGCAGGCCAGGCACGCCGTCGCTCGACCCAGGCCGACGCCGCGCGCCGCCAGGAATAGCACGACGGGCACCAGGAGGCACAGCAGCGCGTGGCCGACCTTGTAGACGGCGGGGCGGTAGCGGCCTCCCGCCAGCGCCAGCAACAACTCGGCGGGGCGGCTCCCGGCATCGAAGACAGGGGTCTTGGGGTAGCCAGCGTGGAACGCGGGGTCGAAGCACGACATGGTGCCGCGCTCGCGCAGGGTGCGGGCGCCGAGGAGGCCATGATAGAGGTGGAGCGGATGGCGCCCCGAGACGATCGGCTCGTCGTCGAGCAAGCGGTCCCAGGGACGTTCGGTGCCGAAAAGGCCCAACGTCATCCACGCCTGCCAGGCCAGCAAGCCCACCAGGGCCAACAGCCAGGCCGGATGATCGCCGATCCGACAGGGAACCGACGGCCCCGCTTGCGATCGTTCGCGCTCGCTCATAGGCGAGAGATGGTAGCCGCGAGGGGGCTGCGGGACAAGGCTCGTTTCGCCACAAGGTGACAAGGTGAGGGGGTGAACAGGGTGACAAGGTGACAGCAGGCGATGGGCGGCCAGCAGCGTCGAAGGTTGTCGCGATCGTGCGGCGCTGTCACCTTGTCACCCCCTCACCTTGTCACCTTGTCATCCCCCCCGCGTTGCTCTGCTTGACACTCTCCCCCCCCCTGTTAGAATGGCGCTAGGGTTGCTGTTCAGGCTGACCCGAGTCGGGGGGCAACGGCGATGAAGTGCCAGAAGTGTCCCAATGCCGCCACCTTGCACATCACCGAGATCGTCTCCGAAGAGCACGTTGAAGAACTGCACCTGTGCGAGGGGTGTGCCCACAAATACCTCTACGAGCCCGAGAAGCAGGGCGGCAAAGCGACCGCTCATGCCTCGCACGCCGGCGCCCAGGTCGGGGAAGAGCTGGGAGAGGAAGGGGCGCTCAATCGCGAGTGTGAGATTTGCGGGATCAAGTTCGTCGATTTTCGGAACACGGGTCGGCTCGGCTGCCCGCACGACTACCAGGAGTTCCGCGACGAACTGACGCCGCTGCTGGAGAACATCCACGGGGAGACGCGCCACTGCGGCAAGACGCCCCGCCGGTTGCCCCAGAGCAAGCAGACGCAGTCGGAGTTGGTCCAGTTGCGCAAGCAACTGCTCCAGGCGGTGAACAAGGAGCACTACGAGGAGGCGGCGCGCCTGCGCGACCGCATTCGCCGGCTGGAAGAAAGCTGAACCGGCCTCGGGCATCGCCCGGGTCATGCGAACAGGGAAGGGACCAGGCGTGAAGTGCCAGTTTTGCTCCAACCCGGCCACCGTGCATCTGACGGACATCGTCCAGAACGAGAAAAAGGAGATGCACCTTTGCCAGGCCTGTGCGGAGTCGCAACAACTGGTGACCAAGCAGCAGGAGATCAATCTGCCAGCGATCTTGCAGGCGCTGATCGGCCAGCACCTCGGCCCGCAGACCGACGAACTGGCCCGATTGACCTGCCCGGCGTGTGGGATAAAGTACATGGAGTTTCGGGCGCAGGGCCGGCTGGGTTGCCCCAACGATTACGCCGTCTTTCGCATCGGGCTCTCGCCGCTGCTGCACCGGATCCACCGCTCCACGCGGCACGTCGGCAAGTCGCCGCGGCAGGGAGCGCCCTCCCCGGCCCGGCAGGCTGAACTGGTGGAGTTGAGGCGCACGTTGCAGTCGGCGATCGAAGCGGAAGCGTACGAAGAGGCCGCCCGGTTACGAGACCTGCTCCGACAGAAGGAAGCCACGGGATGAATCTGGAAACCCTGACTCATACCAGTGGCGAGTGGTTGCGCGGGACGGGCCCGGAGTCGGACATCGTCATCTCCTCCCGTATCCGCCTCGCCCGCAATCTGGCCGCGTTCCCCTTCACCAACCGGGCCAGCGCCTACCAGAAGGCCGAGATCGAGGCCCTGTTGCGCGACCGCATCGCCAAGCTCGAGGTCGATCCGAAACTGGGCTACGTCAACGTGCCCACCCTCTCCACGCTCGACCGCCAGTTCCTCGTCGAGCGCCAGCTCATCAGCCGCGAGCTCGCCTCGGCCGACGGGCCGCGCGGCGTCGCGCTGGGCCCGCAGGAAACGGTCAGCTTGATGGTCAACGAAGAGGACCACCTGCGCTTGCAGGTGATGCGCTCGGGCTTCACCCTCGATGAGACCTGGCAGGAGATCGACCGGGTGGACGACCTGCTCGAACAGCGCGTCACCTACGCGTTCAGCGAGGAGTTCGGCTACCTGACCGCCTGTCCGACCAACGTGGGCACCGGGATGCGCGCCAGCGTGATGCTGCACCTGCCCGCGCTGGAACACACCAAGCAGATCGAGAAGGTCTTCCGGGCCCTCCAGAAGATCAACCTGGCGGTGCGCGGGCTGTACGGCGAGGGGACGCGGGCGTCGGGGCACTTCTACCAGATCTCCAACCAGGTGACGCTGGGCAAGAGCGAGACGCAGGTGCTCAACGAGATCCAAAGCGTCATCCCGCAGATCATCACCTACGAGCGCCAGGCGCGGCAGAGCTGGGTGCGCGACAACCGCCAGGGCTTGCAGGACAAGGTGGCGCGGGCCCACGGGACGCTGTGCTCGGCGACGATGATGACGTCGGAAGAGACGATGGAACTGCTGTCCTACGTCCGGCTGGGGATCAACCTGCACCTGGTCGGCGACATCACCATCCCGACGGTCAACGAGCTGTTCATCCACACCCAGCCGGCCCATTTGCAGAAGCTGATGGGGGCGTCGCTCGACGGCGAGGAGCGCAACGCGGCGCGGGCCCGGTATCTGCGCACGCGGCTCCGCGAGGGCGGGGCGCATCCGAACTGAGGCCGGCCGAGGGAAGAAGTGCGAAGGCCCCCACGGATCCCCGTGGGGGCCT
>JBBSEZ010000035.1:0-36091 GCA_038239195.1 Gemmatales bacterium | reverse complement strand
TGCGCATCCTGCTGACGAACGACGACGGCATCTATGCGCCGGGGCTGCGCGCTTTGCGCCTGGAGCTCCAGAAGCTGGGCGAGGTCGTGGTGGTGGCGCCGGCGACCGAGCAGAGCGCCGTCGGGCACTCGGTGACGCTGACGACCCCGCTGATCGTGCAGGAGGTGCTGGACGAGGACCAGCGGCCACTGGGCTGGGCGGTGGAGGGCAGGCCCGCCGACTGCGTCAAGCTCGCCCTGCGCGAGCTGCTCCCGCAGCCGCCCGACTTGCTCGTGAGCGGGCTCAACGCCGGCTCCAACGCCGGCATCAACGTCCTGTACTCCGGCACCGTCGCCGCGGCCATCGAGGGGGCGTTCTTCCGCGTCACCAGCATCGCCTGCTCGCTGGAGTACGTCAAATTGCGCCCGCTGGAGTTCGGGCGCGGGGCGGACCTGGCCCGGCGCGTCGTCGAGCAGATCGTGGCGCGCCGGCCGGCCCCCGGCTCGCTCTTCAACGTCAACGTGCCCTGCCCGGAGCGCGGCCCGGTGCGCGGCATCGTCGTGCGGCCCCAGAACGTGGCGCCCTACGTCGAGACGTACGACCGGCGGACTGACCCGCGCGGCCGCGCTTACTTCTGGAGCAACCCCGAGTTCGGCTGCCCCGACCCGCACCCCAACAGCGACGTGACGGCCCTGGCGGAGGGCTACGTGACGGTCACGCCACTCCAGTTCGACCTGACCCGGGCCGAGATGCTGGGCGAGATGAGCGGATGGAACTTCTCCCTCTAACGGCCCGTGCCCGGCGACCCGGGCAAAAAAACCGGACGCGATCGCGAGCAAGCCAATAAGATCCCTCAGCGTCCCCAGAAGTTCCCGGGGCCGCATGGCTCGATCGATCAACCGGAGAACACAGATGCCAGGTGGTGCGGCTATCGGCGGGGCCCTGTGCGGGCTCCTCATCGTGCTCGTCGTCGGCACGCTCGTCGGCGCGGTTTTCCTCCGCGCCGCGATCGCGCTCTACAACAAAATGGCCGGCGGGGCGGGGTCGCCCAACAGCGTCCCCGAGCCGGAGATGGGCAAGGCGATGGGGATTACCTTCGTCACGACCCTGGTCAACTCCCTCGTCGGCTTCATGATCGGCCTGGTCACCGGCGCTGGGGCCGCGGCGGCGGGCGCGAACGCGGGCGACAAGGGCGTCAATTTCCTCGCGCAGGCCATCTCCTTCCCCATCAGCCTGCTCATCATGGCGGCGATGCTTTCGGGGCTGCTGCCCACGACGTTCCCCCGCGCCATCCTGGTGACCCTCTGCTACATGCTGATCGTCATCCTGGTCGTCGCGGTCGTCGTCGGCGTGGTGGTGGCCCTCGGCATTGGGCTCGGCGGAGGGCTCTGAAACCGTCCCATGCCGGTGCTCAGCTGTCCCCCCTGTTCGGCGGAGGTGCCCCGGGCGGTCACTTCTGCACCGCCCGGGCGCTCCGTCGCACGGTTCACGTAGTAGACTTCCGGGGTCAGCCCTTTGTTTCCCCGTTCCTCGCCGGAGCCTCCCCGCCGTGCAAGACCTTGCGCACCTGGAAACGCTGGCCTCCCTCGCCTGTCCCGAGGGCGGTTGGGGCTACGCCCCCGGTCAGCCTCCCCACCTCGAGCCGACCTGCCTGGCCCTGCTCGCCCTTGCCTCCGCCCCGCCGCGCTTCTCCGTCGCCCTCGAGGGCGGCAACGCCCTCCTGCGGACGTGTGCCCTCGGCGACGGCACCTATCGTCTCCAGCGCGGCCGGCCCGAAGCCATCTGGCCGACGGCGCTGGCCCTCTTCGTCCGGGCAACCCTGGGGGCCGAGGAGCGCGAACTGAAAACGACGGCCTCGGTGCTGCTGGGGTTGCGCGGCCGGCCGGTCGAAAGCGCGGGGGAGGAGGAAGTCAGCGACGTGGACGGCAAGCTGATCGGTTGGCCGTGGGCCGACGGCAACTTCTCGTGGGTCGAGCCGACCGCCTGGGCGTGCCTGGCGCTGCGCCGCGTGGGGCTCGGGGAAGAGGTGCGAGCCCGCGACGGGCTGGCCCTGCTGCTCGATCGCACCCTGGAAAGCGGCGGCCTCAACTACGGCAACCGCTGCATCTTCGGCACCACCCTCGAAGCCATCCCCGGCCCGACCGCCCTGGCGCTGCTGGCGCTCCAGGGCCGTGGGAACGATCCGCGCATCGCCGCCTCGGTCGCCTACCTGGCGGAACAGGCCCACACCAACGAAGACCTCGAACACCTCTGCTGGGCCCGCCTCGCCCTCGACGCGCATCGCGAACAACCGGGCGCGTCGGAAGCGCTGGCGGTGCTGGGCGCGCGCATCGAGTCGGCGCACGCCGCCCGGCTCGCCACGCCCTACGTCCGGCCGGCGCCGTTGCGGCAAGCGCTCACAGCCCTGGCGCTGGCGGTGGAGCAAGGCAATCCCTTTCGGCTCCCGGCGGAAGGAGCGAAGAAGCCCGCCCTGGCGCCGCGCCAACCCGCGCCGCCGCGCCGGTCGTTTGGCGAGCGCGTGCGCGGCGTGTTCCAGGGCCTCGCGGTCAAGGCATCGACCCAGCTCAAGCCGTTCGAGCCGAGCTCGCCCGTCCACGTGGCGCCGGTGAGCGACTACAACGCCGACCTCGCGGACGTCCTTCGGCGCCAGTACGAGCACTTCCGCGCCCGCGTGCCCCTGGCGGGCAAGCGCGTCGTCCTCAAGCCGAACCTCGTCGAGTACCACCGCGACAAGGTCATCAACACCCACCCGCACGTCGTCGGCGCCGTCATCGAGTTGTGCCGGCGCGAGGGCGCTGCCGAGGTGATCGTCGCGGAGGGGCCCGGGCACTGGCGGAACGTCGAATACCTCGTCGCCGCCAGCGGGCTGGGCGACGTGCTGCGCCATCACAAGGTGCCCTTCACCGACCTCAACCACGACGAGCCGGTCAAGCGCGTCAACCTCGGCCGATTGACCAAGCTCGAGCACCTGTTCCTGACGCAGACGATCGCGAGCGCCGACGTCGTCATTTCGCTGCCCAAGTTGAAGACGCACCACTGGGCGGTGGCGACGCTGTCGCTCAAGAACTTGTTCGGCACCCTGCCGGGGATCTGCTACGGCTGGCCGAAGAACGAGCTGCACTGGCGCGGCATCGACAACAGCATCGTGGACATTGCGGCCACGCGCACGCCCGACCTGGCCATCGTCGATGGCATCGTCGGCATGGAAGGCGATGGCCCGCTCAACGGGACGCCGAAGCACACGGGCGTGCTCGTGATGGGCAGCGACCTGGTGGCGGTCGATGCGACGTGCTGCCGGCTGATGCAGCTCGACCCGGAGAAGGTGGCGTATCTGGTGATGGCCAACCGCAAGAAGATCGGCCTGCTTGCCGAGGGGCAGATCCAGCAGTTGGGCGAGACGATCGCGCAGCGCGCCCAGCCGTTCGAGACGGTGCCACACTTCAAGGAGTTGTGGATGGGGCGGTCAGCGTGAGCGGCGCTCCGTCCACCCGGTTAGCGCCAGGGCGGGCCCGCCGCTTGCGGCTTAGCCGCAAGCGGCGAGAAGCGTGACGGGGCACGCAGAGGCAGGACGTTTGCCCGAGAAATTCGGAGACGGGCAGTGCGCAAGGGACACGCCACGCCTCTCCAGGGGCGTGGCGTGTCGTCGAGCGTCAGAAGGGCAGCATGCCGGAGGGGCCGTTGCGCGATTCCGCCGGACGGACGGTTCGCTCCGGCACGCGCGGGAGGGCGATCGCGGTCGAGGCGCTGCTGCTCTTCATCTGGCTCAGCGCTTTCTCGAACCGCGCGACGGTTTCAGCGTCCGAGCTCTGGAGGGCCTGGAGGACGGCGCGATTGGCCTGGAGCGTCTCCGCCCAGGCCCGTAATGTGTGGCGGTCCCGCTCCCCTGCGGCCTGGATCGCCTGGATGAAGGGGAGGTACGGGTTGGTGTTCGCCTCCGTCGCCACCTGCGCCGGCGAGGTGACAGGAGGGAGGTCGGAGCCGAGCCCCTGAGCGTGGCTCAGGCCTGGGGTCAGGACAGCCAGCCAGACGATCGCATACGTTGCGAGGCGAGACCGCATGGACGTTCTCCAGGACCGACGGCAGCGATGCCGTGAGCTTGTCTGCGGCCCGACACCGTGTCGTGCCGCAGGCATTTTCACTATACGCTGTGCCCCGGCAAGGATGAGGAAATAACCGAGGGAATTCAGGCCTATTCCTCCTCGGGGGGGGCCTTGCCCGACGCGCTCCCGGCCCAACCAATCCAGCTTATCGACGCGCCCCGCCAAGAGGAATCGCGCCGGCCTCCTCTGCCGAGCGCGCCTCAGAAGATGGGCCGGCGCGCCCCACAAGTCCGACCCCTGCCCCGCTGTCCTCGACCGCGCCCTGGGCGACCGCCTCAAAGTCGTACGCCCCCACACCGCGCGGAGGCGCGGCCCTGAGTGGGGCCCCGCGCTCCTGGGCGCGGCGGCCCCGCGGGCGGTCCTCCTCCCTCTGGCTTATTTGGCTCGCTTCAGGACGAACAGGTGCAGCTTGCTGTCTTTCTTGGCCTCGAACTTCTTCGGCGTCGTCTTGCCTGCCGGGTCGTAGCAGATGGTCAACTCATCGCCCTTCAGTTCGACGATCCCCGTGGACTTCGCCCCCGCCCCAAACGGCCCTTTCGTGATAGTCATGGCGAGCGTGGCGGGCTTCTTCTTCGCGTCGAGTTTGTAGGAGAGGACGAAGGTGTCCGTGCCTTTCAGGGTGATCGTTTCCTTGGTGATGATCACCTTCGCGTCTTTGAGGACGGCCTTGTCCGACTTCGCACCGTCCTTCACCCCCGAAACGTAGTTCCACGTGCCGACCAGCTTCGCTGGGCCGACCCCGTCCTTCTCGTCCTCCGCGGCTGCCCCGAGGGAGCAGGCGGCAAGGAGAACGGCCACAGCGCCCAGCTTCATCGCAAGTCTCATCGATCGCTCCTTGGCGTCGCCGCGCCACGCCGGCCTTCCCACGACCGACGCCGGCCCGGCCTTCGATTCACTCAAAGCATGATGTGGAACGTGCCGAGTTGCAAGGGGGAAGTGGCGGGCGGTCTCTTTCCCGGTGGCCAGTCGGCGTTGCGAGGCCGCCGACGTTCGGGTACAACCTCGCCGTGCGCGGCCCCTCGCGCCGCATCGGGACGACTGTCCCCCCTCAGGAGAGGACCTGTATGCCCTTGCCCCCGGTCCTGGCGTTGCTCCTCGCGTTCCCGGCCGCTCCCCCGGCCCCGCCGGCGCTCGGCCCGTTCCTGCCCGCCCCAGCTCCCGCCGCCCCCCAGATGGCGTTCACCGCGCCGCCCACCCTGACCGTCGCCCGCGTGCAGAACGAGCTCGTCCTCCTCCGCACGGCGGCGCTCAGCCAGCCGCTCGACGTCCGGCCCGGCCTCCCCGAAGTCACGATGGCCGAAAGGGTCGTCCCCCTGGCAGAGGTGCGGGCCTTTACCTCCAAAGGAAAGAAGGTCGGCCTGGGCGCCCTGCGCAAGCTCCTCGCCGAGCACAGGGTGGTTGCCGTGTCGGTTGACGGCAGGCCTCTCCACCCGGCCTACCTGCGGGCGCTGCGCCCGGGCACCCTGGTCCTCGTCTTTCCGGTCTATCTCCCCGAGGAAAGGCAGCGATCGCTTCGGTGACGCCTTGCAGGCCCGGGGCACCTCTTCTTGTTCGAGGCGCCGCCGGGCCTCGCCCGCCTTCCGAATGCCTGCCCAAAGTTGACCACCCGCCCGCTCCAGGCCCCTTTTGAGACTGGCGCGGCGGACTTGCGAAACGAACGGCTAGCTCGGCGCCCCGACCGCCGGCGCCCCGACTGCTTGCTGGCGCGCCGCGCGGCGCTGGGCGAGGCAACGATCGACCGACAGCGCACCGGCGCCCAGCACGACCAGCGTCAGGCACATGGCCACCAGGGCGAGGTTATACTCGTAACCGCCTCCCGCATTGAGCGCCGAGAAGCCCCTGGCGAAAGTCACCGTGGCAATCGCGCCGAGCTGGATGACGATCACGCCTGCGGCGGCGATGCGGGTCAGCGCCCCCAGCAGAAGGGCGATGCCGCCGAGCAGCTCTCCCCAGGCCACGGCCATCTGGGCCACGGTCAACCGCATGGCCTCCGGAATGAACACGTCCTGGTTGTACATGGCCCTCACCTGCTCCTTTAACTCCTTCAACTGGCCAGGGGAGACGCCCTTGACCTTGGTCGCGTCAATTTTCTCCAGGACGTTTTCCGGCGCCCGGCCCTGGGCTGCCCAGATGTTCGCCGCCCAGATCGCGCCCCAGTCGTTGGGTGGGCGAACTTTGTCCAGCCCGTGGTAGATGAGAATCACCCCCAAGGCGAGGCGCAGGAGCAGGGGAGCGAGAGACTCCCGCGCCATCACGTCGTCACGCATGTTGACCTCCGCACCAGAGAGACGTCGACACGTTCCCACTGGTCCCGTGGACCGCCCCGGTGCCGGGCTCGCCGCTTGTTGGGCACTGCCCCCCGGCTTCGCGTCTGCGGGGAGCGGCGTCGGCCAGCCAAGACAGAGAGGAAGCACCAGCACGCGGGAGGCCCGCGGCTGGCCGGTGAGACGGTGAAAGGACCACGCATGAATGTATGCAGCGGGCAAGGGAGGAGCAAATACAAAATGCTCGGCCAACGCCGCCGGGCGACGCAAGGGGCCGAAAGGCGCCTGCTCGCCAAGCCGCAAGCGAAAGAGCGCCGGGGCCCGCCGCTTGCGGCTTAGCGAGGCGCGCCTGGGCCCGCCCCTTTGGAGGCCCGGCTGCCGGCCCTCCCCCAACGGCCTCTCCCCGCAACTTGCATTTCCCCCTTCCAGGGACCGCCCTCCCACACCATCAGCATCAGCCCGCCCGCGAACAGCGCGTCCAGGGCTGCCTCGCGCGGATCGGCGCGTCCCTGTCCCTCCGCGGGGATAGCGGCCGGCGCTTCGTTCGTCTCGACGTCGAGGCCCGTTCCCGGCACGACCAGGAGCGGTTCGACCGGCCCCTCGCGAGCCTCCTCGCCGTTGCGCTCGGCTTCGCCGGTCCCGCCTACCAGCGTTGGCACCAGGCCCAGCGCTCCCGGCGCCAGCGGCAGCAACTCGGGGGCACGGGGGCGGTCCTCCCTGCTTTTCGCGTCGCCCTCGAAGTGAGGCACGTTGGAGAACGCCGCATCGGCCCGATCACTCCCGATCGAGCGCTCCAGGCTCGGCCCGTCCAGGGAACCGGCGTTCTCGAGCGCCCCCACCCCCGTGGGAGGCGCGGCCGGGCTCGTCGCGGCAAGGGCGTCGTTTCCAGGCTCTTGCGCAGGCAGCGCCGCCAGGAGAAGGGCAGGAGAAGTTGCGGCCAGGTGCGGCCCGTCGTTCGGGGCGAGGAGGAGCGCCTGCCGCTCCTCGCCCTTGGTTCCCATTCCTCGGTCGGCCCTGCCAGCGTCCGTGCGCGGCGAGGGCCCCTGCATGTCCCCGCTCGGGCCCGGCGCGCCAGGGCCCTGTTGGTCGGCCTTCACGCCCACGGTCTGGAGCTGGCTGGCGTAGCTCTCCCCACTGGCCAAAGGCACGGGATCGGTCTTGCCGTCGCCCACCCCGGCCGTGACCGGGCCGGGCTTCCCGGCTGGGTCGGATGCGTAGCCCGCGTCGAGTGTCGCGTCCGACGCGGCGCCCGGGGGCTCGCTCCCGGCGCCCACCAAATCGTGTACCTGCGCTCCGCTCGAGCCCTGGGGCCCTCGGGGGCCGGTTGCGCGCCGGTGCTGCTGACCACCGGCGAATCGTACGTCTCGGCGGTGGGGGCCACCGTCAGGTCGAGCCCCAGGGGCGCGACGCGAACGTCGGCCAACAAGGCGAGGGGGGCCTGCGGCGCGGCCAGGGGGGCGAGCAGCGCGGCAAGCGAGGTGCCGGCCGGGAGGGCCCGGTCCTCGAGCCGCTCGCAGTGCAAGAAGGGCCGTTGGCGAGGAGCTGACATCCGTGCGTTCCTCCGCGGGCGAAGGACCAGGCCAGGGCTCACGGGGCCTCGGGAGCGAGCTTGTGTTCGCGCGCCAGGCGCCAGAAATCGGCGCTGTGTCGCAGCGGCGCCAGGGCACTATCCTTCTGGACGACGTCTGTCCAGAAGCCGCGGCGCTCGGCCGCAGGCAGCGCCTCGACGGCGCTTTTCAGCAGGGCCAGGGCGCGGCGCTGCTGCGCCGGGCGGCGCGGTTGCTCGGCGGCGCTGGCCACGGCATAGGTGCGGGCGGCGTTGTAGAGCAGGCGCGGCGAGCGCGGCCCGTGCCGCAGCGACTCCTCCGCGTCGTCGGCCGCCGCCCGCGCTTCTCCCAGCCGTGCCCGCGCCAGGCCCCGCCCGCTGTACGCCTCGGCCGTGCTCGGGCCCAGCTCCACCGCCCGCTCGAAGTCGTGCAGCGCAAGCCGCGGCGCCTCGCTCGCCAGGTAGGCCCATCCGCGGGCCACCAGCAGGGGCCCATCGTCCGGCCGCATCGCCAGCGCCAGCGAGCAGTCGGCGACGGCGCCCGCGCTGTCGCCCAGCGCGCTCCGGGCCAGCGCGCGCTGCCGGTAGGCCTCCGCGTCGAGCTTGCCCCCGGGTAGAGAGTGGTCGAGCGCCTGGATCGCCTCGCGATACCGGCCCAGTTGCAGCAGCGCCTCGCCGCGCAGCCGGTGCGTTGCCGGCTCGTTGGGCCGAAGGCGCAGCGCCGCGTCGCAGGCGGCCAACGCCTCGCCGTAGCGCTTCGCTCGGTAGTGAATCAGCCCGCGCTCGCGCTGATCGCGTGCCGCCAGCGCTGCCTGGGAGCGTGGCGCCAGCCGGATCGCTTCTTCGAGGTCGCGCAGCGCCCGCTCCGGCGCCCCGCGCTCCCGGTGCAAGCCGGCCCGCGTGCGATACAGTTCCGGGCGCTTCGGCTCCAGACGGATGGCACGATCCAGTTCCGCGCCTGCCTTCGCCAGCTCGCCACTCTGCCGGTAGGCCTGCGCGAGGTTGAGGCGAGCGTGATAGCCGTCGGGCCGCACGGTCAGCGCCCGGCGCAGCTCGACCGCGGCGCGCGCCGCGTCCTTCTGCCGCAAGGCCAGCACCCCGCGATTGACGAACAGGACGTAGCGAGCCTCTTCGGTCGCGAGGCGTTCGGCCTTCTGGAAGGAGGCCTCGGCGCTCGCGAAGCGCCCGGCCTGCCCGAGGACGTAGCCGTGCATCAGGTAGGGCCAGACCATCTCGGGCCGCGCGTGCGTACACAGGCGGAAGTCGGCGCGCGCCTCGCCCCACTGCTCCTGGCGCACCTGGACAAGCCCTCGCAAGAACAGCGCCCAAAAAAGGTCGGGCTCCAGCGCCAGCGCCCGGTCGAGCGCCTCGAGGGCGCGCGGCACGTCGTCGGCCAGCCAGGCCTCGTGGCCGGCCAGGAACCAGTCGAGGGCGGACCGCGGCGACAGTCCTCGGGCCCTGGCCCGCTCGCGCTGGGCGCCAACGTTGTCGCCCAGCCGGGCGAGGTAGCGCGCCCGCCGCTGATGAAGGGCCCGCAGCGCCGTGCCCTCGACGAGGTCGAGCGTGCCGAGGGCCTCGCGAAGTCGGCCGTCGCGGGCGTGAGACTCGGCAAGCGTCAGCAGCACCTCGGCGCGCGCGCCCAGCAGCCGCTGGCGCTCCGCGTGTCCGAGGTGTTCGAGGTCGGGGAACGCGGCGAGGGCCTCGAGGGCGGCGGCCCGACTGCGCTTCGTCCCTTCTCGCCCGGCCCCGGCAATGAAATCGCCGTTGAGCTGGAAGAACGCCTCGTCGCGCCGGGCGAAGAACGTCCGCGCCTTCGCGCGGGCGCGCTCGCGCTCGGCCCGGCCTTTCAGTGCGCCGGTCGTTTCCTCCAGCAGGTGGCCGGCCTCGGCCTTGAGCGCGCTCAACGCCGCGTCTTTGAGGTCTTCCTCCTCGATGCTCTCCAGGACCGCGGCGAAGCCCCGCAGGGCCTGCTCGACGTCTCGCGTGTCGTGTCCCCGCAGCGCTTCGCGCCCCTCGCTGAGTTTCTTCTGGCACTCGGCGCGCAGGTGCGCGCGGCGGCTGGCGTCGCGCTCGTGCAGCGCCTCCGCGCGCGCCTCGGCCGCGCTGCGATGCAGCGCGTGGACGTGCCAGGGGATGGCGCCGGCCACGCCCAACGCCAGCAGCAAGCACGTGCCCAGGAGCGCCGCCCCGGCCGGTCGGCGCTTGGCCCATTTCCAGGCGCGCTCGGCGCGGCCAACGCGCCGGGCGCGGATCGGCTTGCCTTCGAGGTAGCGCTCCAGATCGTGGGCCAGGTCGGCGGCGCGCGGGTAGCGCCGGCCCGGCTCTTTCTGGAGGCACTTCAGCGCAATCGTCTCCAGATCGCGCGGCGTGTCGGGGCGCAGGTGCCGCGGCGGAGCGGGCGGGCGCGAGCGCACCTGTTCCAGGGTGTCGAGGACCGTTGGCCCCTGAAAAGGCGGTCGGCCGGTGAGGCACTCGTAAAGGATCGCCCCCAGCGCGTAGACGTCGGTCGCCGGCCCGACGTCGGGCCGGCCCTCGGCCTGTTCCGGCGCCATGTAGCTTGGCGTGCCGACGACCTGTCCGGCCAGCGTCGGCCCGGCGGCGTCGAGGCGCTTGGCGAGGCCGAAATCGGTGATCTTGGGGGCCATTTCATTTAGCCGCCGAGCTCCGCTCGACGCGTTGACGCGGAGCGGCGTTGCGCTGGTCGCCTCGCCATCCCGCGCCGAGCTCCGCTCGGCGGCTAAATGAGCCAGCAGCACGTTGGCCGGCTTCAGGTCGCGATGGACGATCCCCTGCTCGTGCGCGTACTGGACGGCGCGGGCCAGCGCAAGCAGCAGGGGGGCGGCCTGGCGGCGGTGGAGCGATTGGCCGCGCAGCGCTTGTTCGAGCGTCTCCCCTTCGACCAGCTCCAGCGAGAAGAAGGGGAGGCCCTCGTGCTCGCCGACCTCGTAGACCTGCACGATGTTCGGGTGGCGCAGTCGGGCGACCGCCTCCGCCTCGTGCCGGAAACGCTCCCCCTCAGCGCCGAGGGCCCCGGCCGATAGCGCCATCTTGAGGGCAACGAGGCGATCCAGCGCGAGGTGGCGCGCCTTGTACACGACGCCCATTCCACCCCGGCCGAGCTCTTCGAGGATTTCGTAGCCGGGCACGGCGCGCGCCGGTCGGGGCGCTCGGGGAGCGGCCAGGTCGCTGAGGGCCTTGACCGTCGGGGCAACGCCCAGGCGGGCCTCGTCCACGTTGTTGCTCATCCTGAAACGTGGCCTCCAGCGCGGTTCTCCGAACCGCGGTGAGACGGGACCGTTCGGCGCTGAGTGTCAGGAGCTTGCGCAGCGGCCCGTCCTTGAACCGCCCCTCCCCGCGAAGAGAAAAAGGGAGTGGGTGATACAGAAAGCATAACCGCGGGGGGAAGGGCAGGCAACGGCAACTCGCTCCGGCGCTCTGCTCACTCTTCCTGCCAGCCGTTGACCAGTTCCTCGACCGCTCGCAGCACCGAGTCGCCGGGGATGGCCTGGCTCAGGCCGTAGAGCTCCTTGCGACACGCCATGAAATGACCGACCACCTCCGGGTCCCACTGCGTGCCCGCCCCCGCCGTCAGGATGGCATCGACTCGCTCGGCCGGCATCCCCGGGCGGTAGGGCCGTGCGGAGAACATGGCGTCGCACGAGTCGGCCACCGCCAGGATGCGCGCCGCCAGCGGGATCGATTCGCCGGCGAGGCCATCGGGGTAGCCGCGGCCGTCGTAGTGCTCGTGGTGGTGCCGCACCGCCTGGCGCACCGCGCCGAGGGACGGCACCTCCGCCAGGATCGCCTCGCCAATGACCGGGTGTTGTTCGACGTGGGCCCGCTCCTCGTCGGTCAACCGCCCCTCGCTCAGGAGCACGGCCGTGTGAATGCCGATCTTGCCGACGTCGTGAAGCAGTCCCGCCAGGTACAGGTTGCTCAGCCCCGCCGCGCCAATGCCCATCCGAGCCCCCAGCCGCACGGCGATCCGGGCGACGCGCTCGCTGTGGCCGCGCGTGTAGGCGTGCTTGGCGCCGATCGCCGCCGCCAGGCAGCGGACCAGGCCGAACAGCGCCCCCTGGAGCTTCTCCTGGGCCAGCGCCTGCCGGCGGTGGCTCAGCAGCACGCGCCGGAGCAGGGCCATCAGGCGAAGGTCGCTGGGCCGGAAAGTTCGCGCCGGCGCGAAGCGGAGCGCCAGGGCCCAGATCGAGCGGGCCTTGTTCAGGCAGACCAGGGCCGCGCTGGGGGTGGCCCCTCCGCTTTGTCCCTTGTCGCCCGGCCCGCAGAGCTGGCTGCCGGCCTCGCCCGAGCCCAGCCGCTCCCGGAGGAGTTGCTGGCACCACTCCTCCTTCAGGGGGCGGTCGCCGATCGCCTGGAAGGCCCCGCCGCTGGTGCCGGGCAGCCAGCAAACCACGTCGGCGCCGCTGCCGGTGCGGACGGCCTCCAGGAAGGATCGCACCTGGTCGGGGGCGGACTGGCGCCCCTGCAAGTCGCGCAGGAGGTTGTCCACGGGCCCCCACCCGTCCGCGCGAACGGGGCGATTGAGCAGCGTCGCCCGTTCGTTCTTCTGTGTCATGGTGACTTCCTGTGCTGAGGGGAGGGGGCCAGAGCGCGCCCGTCGCGGATGACTTTCACCAGGTGCTCGAATCGGCGGTCGTCGCGCAGGTTGGCAAGGTAGACGTCGTGTTCCATTCCGTCGCCCTGACCGCCCAGCACGGCCGCCCCCAGAAGGACCAGGGCCCGTTCGCGGTCCCCTGGGTCTTGCGGGGAGGTTAGGGCGTAGACGCAGGCGGCCTGGTAGAGCGTCTGGGGGCCCTTGTCGAGCTTCCGGCAGGCCTCCACGTCCCGATGGGCCGCCTTGCGGCGCCCCAGGCGAGCCTGGAGCAGCGCCCTGGCAATGAGGGGGGCAACCGCGTCAGGGTAAGCGCGGACCGCGCGGTCCAGGGTGCGCACCGCCTCGTCGCCGTGGCCGGGTTGCTTGCTCAGCACGTCGGCAAGCAACTCCAGGGCCGCCAGGTGGCGCGCGTCTACTTCCAGAGCGCGTTTGCAGGCCGCGATCGCCAGGAGCGGCTCCTTGTCCGCGCGGAGCCGCGCCCGTTCCACCCAGCCGTCTGCCCCGGCCGGCGACACCGAGAACACGAATGCCCGGTCCTCGCGCGCGCCCGCTGGTTTCTCGGCCAGGTCGCGCAGCCGGGCCCGGTAGGCGTGCAGTTCGGCCGAAGGGCGCAGCCGCAGCGCCGCGGTCACGTCCTGGATCGCCTCGGCGTACTTTTCGAGGCCCTCCAAGGCCTGGGCGCGGTGGGTATAGGCAGGGGCCAGCGCCGGGAGGGCGGCCAGCACCGCGTCGAAGTCGGACTGGGCCTCTTTCCAGCTCCCCAGTTCCAGACGGGCCAGGCCGCGGTTGAAATGCACCATCGGCCAGTCGGGCCGCAACGCCAGGCCAACGTCGTAGCAATGCTCCGCCTGGGCCGTAGCCCCCAGGCGGGCGTGGCACAGGCCGAGCAGGAACCACGGCCCGAACTTGTGCGGGTCGCGGCGGCGCGCCTCCTCCGCAAGCGGCAGGGCCGTCGCGAATTGCCCGAGCTGCGCGTGCTCGCACGCCGACAGGTAGAAGTCGCGGGTGGAGCGCGGGCGCACCTTCCGGGCCTCCGTGGCCAGGCGCTCGTACTCGGCCTTCTTTCCGAGAAACCGGGTTGCCACGGCGCGCTGGAGCAGCAGACAGCAGGCGGGCCGGCCCTCCGGGAAACACTTCGCCGCCCGCTCGTTCAGCGCGAGCGCCTCCCGGACGCGGGCGTCGCTGGCCGCCCGCACCGCGCCGAGCGACGCCCTCCCGGGGGCGGGCAGGGGCAGGAGAAGGGCACTCTCCTCGGCCTCGTGACTGATTTCTGCTGCGCGGGCCACTCGCAGAAGCGGTTCCCGGGCGAGCAGGTAGAGCAGCTCGCCCACGTCTCGCCGCAGCCGGTCCTGCTCGCTGGGCGGCAGCAGCCGGAAGCCGGGCCGCTCTTGCCAGGCGGCGTCTTCCAACACCTTGTATCGCGCCAGGGCCCGCCGGCACTGCTCCAGATGGGCGCCCGGCTGTTCTTCCAGCAGCGGCCCCGCCTCGAAGAGGGCCTGCACTGCTCGCACCTCGCCGTCGCGGTCCTCCAGCAGGGCCAGCGCCTCGCGGAATTGACGGAGGTCGAGGTTCGCCTGCTCGCGCAGCCCGACCGCCTGCTTGCGCAGCCCAGCCACCTGGCCCTCCCGGTCGGCCAGCTTTCCCTCGACCTGCTCGGCGCGTCCCCATTCGGCCAGGTACGCGCGCCACCAGCCCACGGCGACCAGGCCGACGACGAGCGCCACCAGCAGCGCCCCCGCGGCCAGCGGGGACGTGAAGCGAGGATGCCGCCGACACCACTTCCCCAGCCGCTCGCGCGGGGATCGGTTCGGGGCGTGGCGCAGCGGGCGGTCGTCGAGGTGGCGATCCAGGTCCTCGCGCAGTTCGTCGGCCGTCTGGTAGCGCCGCCCTGGGTCGCGCGCCAAAAGCCGCTGGAGGATCGACTCGACGGCCGGCGACACCGCCTCGTTCAAGAGTCGCGGCCCAAACAAGGGGCGCCCGCGCTCGGCAATCATCTGGGGGAGGACTTCGCCTGGCCGGCCCTGAGGGGCCCCGAACGGCAGGCGCCCTGTCAACAACTCATAGAGGATCACCCCGAGGGCGTACAAATCGCTCCGGGCGTCCACCGTGCGGTCATGGCCCTGGAACGCTTCGAGGTGTTCCGGCGCCATGTAGGGCAGCGTGCCCCCCACTCGGGCCGCCGCGCTCTCGCTCATGTCGGCGGCCAGGTTGAAGTCCAGCAACATGGGTTGGCCCTCGTCGCTGAGCAGCACGTTGGCCGGCTTCAGGTCCCGGTGCAGCACGCCCCGTTCGTGGGCGTGCGCCAGCCCGTCGGCCAGCCGGGCGCCCACCCACAGGATCGCCCCCACGTAGCTGAGGCGCTCCAAAATGCGCAGGGGGATCGTCGCGCCTGCCCCGACCAGGGCCGGCTTCCCCTCGGGGCCGCCCGGCACGTGGGGGAAGGCGCTTTGCCGGCGGCGCAGCGCCTCCACGAGGGCCCGCCCAGAGGTCGGCAGCGCCGGGCGCAACCGCCATTCGTCGAGCAGGTCGGCCAGGGTGACCGGCCCGAGGTAGGGCATGCACACCGCCTGAAACAGGCCGGCCTGATGCAGGGAGTAGATGGGCACGATGTTCGTGTGCTGGAGCCGGGCCAGCGCCTGCGGCTCGGTGGCCTGCTTGACCGAGACCTTCAGGGCGACCAGCCGGTTGGCGAGGTCGCCCTGCCGGGCCAGGTAGACGCGCCCGAAGGCGCCCCGGCCCAGCTCCGCGAGGAGCCGAAAGCTCAAAAACGCGCTCTCCGCCGTGGGCAGGGCCGCCAGGGCCAGCAACCTGGCCGTCTCGGGGCTCGCGCCCTCCAAATCGTCCAGGAGCAGCCCGGCGGCGGGCGGGTGAGACGCCCCCCACGAACCGAGCCCCGCCCCGAGCCCGCCTGGCAGGGAGAAGGGACGGGGCGGCTGCGCGTTCTCCTCGCGTGGGGCGGAATACGTGGGCCAGTCGTCGGTGGCGACGCCGTAGGCCGCACGGTACTCGGCCGGCGTGGGCGCCTCGCCCGCCTGGCAGCGCAGACGATACTCCTCGAACGCGACCTCGCGTACGTCCGCGGGGCGCTCGAAGAGCTCGGGGAAGCGCGCCTGGTATTCGCGCAAAGGCCGGGGCCGGCCGCACGACCAACCCCGCTCGAGATCGACCCGGACCAGCTCGCGCAGCACGGCCCGGTAAAGGGGGTGAGAACGCGCGGGCAGGAACTCCTCGAGATCTGCCTCGGCGTCCCGGGCCGAGACTGCCTCGTAGGCGGCGACCCTGTCGTCCAGCTCTTCTCGAGCGTCCTCGACCTCGCGGCCCATGTCAATGGTCCTCCTCCAGGAGCTCACCGAGTCGCTCGCGTGCTTCCCGCAACAGGCGCTCGACCGTCCGCTTCGAGCGGGCCGTCTGGCAGGCGATCTCCTCGACGGTGTGTCCCGCGACCCGCAGTTCCACCATCTGCCGGTGGGCGGGGAGCAAGCGCCCCAGTGCCTCGCGGACCGCCAGGTCGAGGAAGGCGTAGGACGCCGTGTCCGCCTCCGCCTCCCATTCGCCCTCGCCCGTGCCGGCGGCGAGCCCTTGCGTCCGGCGGACGTCTCGGCGGGCGGCCCGGTGAAAGGCCCCTTGCCCGCGCACCTTGTGCAAGGCGATCACGAGAAAGAGCCGCCACAGGTCGTCCCCGACAGGCGCGTCGTAGAACCCGCTGCCCGCCCGCCGGAAGAAGCTGCCGAAGGCCGACTGCACGACGTCGTCCACGTCCACGCGCCGCGCCAGTTCCGGCGAGATCTGGGCGCGGGCGAGGCCCTGCAACCGGCGGGCGTAGCGGAGGTAGAGTTGCGTGGCCGCGTCCTGGCTCCCGCCCCGGTAGCGCCGGAGCAGCGAATGGTCCGAGGGGCTGGCGGGCTCGTCGTTCGCCATGCTCCCTCCCGGAGAAGCAGCTTTCCTCGAAAAGTCCGCCAACTTTTTTCGCGGGCCCGAGAACGGCTCGAACTACGCCTGCCGATGAAGCCCGCCGCGCTCCGGGTCTTCGACGAACGCCCCCGCCTCGAGGGCCGTCGCGAAGTCTCGCGCCCACTCCGTCAGCGACGCCGCGACGACTGCGTGCCGCTTGTGCCCCTGCCATACCTCGCGCACCGGGACGGTCCCCTTGTCCGGACACAGGCAGACATAATCGTCGGCGCCGTCGTCGAGCAGCGGTATCCAGGTCGTCTTCCAGCCAGGCGTGGGCGCGGCCTCGGCGTCGAGCATTTCTTTCGCCTCGAGGATTTGTGCCACGCTCATCAGGTTCCAGCTCTCGACGAACGAGCCGACGATCTCGTCGCCCTGGCCGTTGTGCCAGGTCAGCCAGGTCCGCAGCTCCTCCGGCAGAAACTTTCCGGGAAGGGCCTGTAGCTCTTCCTCGGTCGCGCCGGGCGCGAGGGCCTGGTAGAAGTGCGCGCGGTGTTTCTTCAGCCAGCGGTCGATGCGCTGGAGCAAGCCGGTGAGGTCGTCCTCGGCGGGCGCGGCAGGTCGCCTGGTTTTGGCCATCCCGATCGTCTCCGCTGGGTGTCCGGGGCCCGAGGGCATCCTACCGGCGCGGCGCTGGCGTGGACAGGCACGCGTGCGCTGCGATACAACGGAGAAGTTGCGGAAGTCTGTTGCTCTGCCCCTACCCGGAGGTCGAGGCGATGCGAACGAGCGCGAAGTGGGCCCTGGCGGTGCTGGCGCTGGTGTCGATGGCGGGGCCAGCCTGGGCCAACGCGGCCGCCCTGGCCATCGTCAACAAGGGCATCACGGCCCACGGCGGGGAGGGCCCGCTCACCAAGGCCCTTATCTGCTCGCGCACGGAGATCGGCGCCCAGGCGCAGGCCAGCAAGGACCTCACGTTCACCAGCGAGGTCGTGCGCAGCCTCCCCGACCGCCTCCGCCTGACGATCGAGGTCGAGAAGCGCCTGACCATCGTCCGGGTGCTCAACGGCGACAAGGGCTGGGAGCGCGTCGGCGGGCCGCCCGTCGAGCTCAACAAGCAGGGCCTCAGCGAGCTCCGCGAGGAGGTCTACGTCCACTGGCTCGCCACGCTCGTCCCCCTCAAGAAGCCCGGTTTCGCGCTCTCCGTGCTGCCCGAGGGCAAGGTCGGCGGCCAGGCCGTCGTGGGCATCAAGGTGGTCCACCGCGGGCACGCCGACTCGAGCCTCTACTTCTTCAAGAACAGCGGCCTACTGGCCAAGATCGCCCGGCGCGCCACCGAGGCGGGCGTGCCGGTGGACAAGGAGTATCTCTACAGCGGCCACAAGTATTTCGGCAGCGTCAAGCTCCCCGCCAAGGAGGTGATGACGATCAACGGCCGGCGCTTCACCGAGTTGACCATCACCGGGTACAAGTTCCTCCCCAGCGCCGAGGCGAGCAAGTTCGAGCGGCCGTGACCCTTGCCCGTTTAGCCGCCGAGCTCTACTCGGCGCGGCGGGCGAGCGCCGAGCAGAGCTCGGCGGCTCAATGGGTTGAGGCGCTCACCGATGCGGGTAGATCACCGGCCCCGGCGCTCCGCCCGGCATGATCGGTGGGGTGGGCGGGCTCTTCAGCCCGCTCCCCGGGGCGACCGCGCCGCGGACGCCGAGCAGTTCCGGGTGTCGCGCCAGCTTGTCGGCGAACGTCTCGAAGTCCTTGAGGATGCGCTCCAGGCGCGGGACCATGCGCGGCAACCCGGCGACGGCGGCGTCGAGGTTGTTGTACACCGACGGGTCGGTGAGCAGCCGGCGGAAGGTCCCGTTGGCGCGGTCGATGGAGCTCATCAGGGCGCGCGCGTCGCCGAGCACGGCGTTCAGCTTCTCCAGGCTTTCGTCGAGGTTCTTCGAGATGCGGTCGCTGCGGTCGCCGACGGGCCGTGCGATCCGCTGGAGATCGGTCACCAGCGCGTCGATCTTCGGCAGCGTCTCGTTGAGCCGCCGCACTGTCACGCGGGCCTCCTTCATCGTCTCGTCGGTGTTCTTCGTCAGGCTGGGCATCGCCTCGCTGGCGGAGCGGAGGTTGATGAGCGTGGCCTGGAGGTTCTTCAGGTTCTCGTCGTTGAGGGCGCGGTTGGCGCGCCCGGACGCCTCGTTGACGCTCTTCAGCGTGTCCACCACCATCTTGCGGTTCTCCTGCACCAAGACGTCGAGCGTCTCGGCCAGCGAGGTCATGCGCCGCGCCGCCGCGCCCACGTCCTCGGTGGTGGCGCGCACCGTCGGGACCGTCTCGCGCACGCTGCGGGCCAGCTCGCGCACCTCCTCGTTGGTGCGCTGTAGGTCGGGCAGGGCCGCCCGCGCGTCCTTGGCCAGCCCGCCGACCTGCTTGTTGGTTTCGCGCAGCTCGGGCACCGTCTCGCGGACGCTGCGGCTCAGCTCGCGCACCTCCTCGTTGGTGCGCTGCAACTCCGGCAACGTCTGGCGGGCGGAGCGCGCCAGTTCGCCGAACTCGTTGTTGGTCTTCTCGATGGCCGGCAACGTCTTCTGCGCCTGCTTGGCGAGCTTGGTGTACTCGCGCATGGTCTCCTCGGCGACCGGCGTGAGCTTCTCGATGCGGGCAGCGAGCTTCTCCAACCGCTGCATCGACTTGCGCATGTCGTTGAGCGTTTCCTGCGTCGTGGGCACCACCTCGGAGGCGCGCGAGAGGAGCGTCCCGACGTTGACTGCCCGAATGCCGACCAGTTCCGATCCTGGCTCGACGAGCCCGCGGTCGAGGGGGGCGCCGTCCTCGGTCGGCTTGGGGATGAAGTCGATGCTGGCGTCGCTGCCGAGCAGGCCAACGACGAGCGTGGGCACCTCGTTGTTGCGCAGGGTGTGCGGCGGGTCGATGGCGACCTTGACGCGGACGATGCCGCGCTCGTCGTCGAGCTCGACCTCGCGCACGGTCCCGATGCGCACGCCGGAGCGGCGCACCGGCGTCCCGGGGCTGACCCCCGGCGCATCGCTGAACCGGACCGTGTAGGTCTTGGTCCGTTTGAACAGGGTCGGGGCGCTGCCGAACATAACCACCATCGCCGCCAGCAAGACGCCGGCGAGCACGACGAACAGGCCGATCCCCAGGCGCATTCTGCGTTCGTTCATGGTGGTTCATCTTTCGAGAGTGAAGGCGGGTGACAAGGTGACAAGGTGAGGGGGGGACAGGGTGACAAGGAGCGCCCGCCTCTTCTTCTGTCACCCTGTCACCCTGTCACCCCCTCACCTTGTCACCTTGTCACGGAGAGACGTCCTGCTGCGCCAGCTCCAGCAATCGGTCGCGCGCCTCGCCCTCGATGAACTGCCGCACGCGGGCGTCGGCGGAGCGCGTCAGGTCGTCGGGCGTGCCGTCGAACAGGATCTGGTGTTCGCCGGGCTGCAAGCGGCTCAGGGGGTAGAACATCACCACCCGGTCGGCGACCTTGTGGACGGTGCGCATCTCGTGCGTGACCACGATGCTCGTCACGCGATGTTGGCGGCGCGTTTGCAGAATGAGCTCGTTGATCACGTCCGTCATGATCGGATCGAGCCCGGTCGTGGGCTCGTCGTAAAGCATCACTTCCGGGTCGAGGGCCAGGGCGCGGGCCAGCCCAACCCGCTTCTTCATGCCGCCCGACAGCTCGGCCGGCTTCTTGCTCACCACGGAGCCCGGCAGCCCCACTTCCAGCAGCCGCTGGCGCACCACTTCCTTGATCTCCGCCTCGGGACGGCCCTGGGCGCGCGGCCCGAAGGCGACGTTGTCGTACACCGACAGGCTGTCGAACAGGGCGGCGCCCTGGAACAGGAAGCCGAAGCGCAGCCGCTGCCGGGTCAGCTCGCGCTCGCCGAGCTCGACGAGCACCTTGCCGTCGAAGGCGACGCGGCCGACGGTGGGGCGCAGCAGGGCGATGATGAGCTTGAGCAGGACCGTCTTGCCGCAACCGCTCTCGCCGATCACGACGACGGTCTGCCCGCGCTGGACGTCGAGGTCGATGGCGTGCAGGACGCGCTGCTCGCCGAAGCGCATCGACACCTGCTGGAGAGAGATCAGAGGCGCGGGAGGAGGGCCACTCATGATCGTTCCCGTTCGGCCGTTCTTGCTTGTCGTTTCGCGCTCTTCTCAGATCAACTTCCCACTCCCCCCCGCGTACAGATATCTGTACAAGCTGCTCAGCAGCAGGGCCAGGAAGAAGTCGAGCGCGAGAATGGCGATGAACGATGCCACGAACGCCTTCGTCGAGGCCCGGCCGACGCCCTCGGCGCCCGGCTCGCTGTGGATGCCGTGGTGGCAACTGATGACGGCGATGGCGGCGCCGAAGAACAACGACTTGATCAGCCCGGTGAAGACGTCGTAGAGGCCTATGTGGCCCTGCGTGTTCTCCCAGTAGAAGTGAGGCTCGACGCCATAGACCCCCAGGCAGATGATCGCCCCGCCCAGAACGCCCATGAAGTTGGCGATGACCGTGAGCATCGGGATGAGGCCGACGCAGGCCAGGAAGCGCGGCGTGCCCAGGTAGCGGTCCGGACTGACCCCGAGGCAGGCGAGGGCGTCGATCTGCTCGGTGGTGCGCATGGTCGCCAGCTCGGCGGCCATGGCCCCGCCGATGCGGCCGGCGAGCATGGTGGCGGCCAGCACCGGCCCCAGTTCGCGCACCACCGAGATGTTGATGATCGACCCCAGCCGCGTCGCCAGGCCCAGGGCGGCAAACTGACCGTACGACTCCACGGCCATCACCATGCCGATGAACATGCCAGTGATGGCCACGACGGGGATGCTGCGCACGCCGACGGCGAACCCGATCGGGACAAGCGTGCCCCGCCCGGCGCCGTGCCGTACGCCCGACACGACGCGCACCGCCAGCACGGCCATGTCGCCGGCCTCGACGAGGAAGGAAGCCACGTACCGCCCCAGCGCCCGGCGCAGGCCCACTTCTTCCTGAACGACCGTCGCCATCGAACGGGCCTCCTTGGGGGAAGAGGGGGCGCCGTCTTCGCGCAGCCCCTCCGCTTTCCCATCGGCCCGCGGGCGGGCCGAAACGCAGCGAATCGGTTGGGCGAGGCGACGCCGAGTGGGGCGAGCGGAGCGAAGAGATCGATCGTGCCGGGAACGTCAGGCGACGTCGAGCGGTTTGCCGTTGAACCAGCGCACCCACACGCGCCGGTCGCGGTCCCAGGTGAAGCCGGTGAACCCGCGCGGAGGCGTCGGGATCGGGGTGGGCGGGGGGGCCACTTCGGGGAGCGGCTGAACGTACACCGGGGCGGTCTCGGGCGCAACGGGGGCCTGCCGGGCCAGGGTGGCGCGGCGGCGGGCCTCCTGGTGGCGCAGCGCCTTCAACTCAAGCGGGCCGACGAAGCACACGAACAGGGCGATTACCAGGGGCATGGGGCTCTGGTCGAGGAAGGCCAGGCTGCCGCACACCAGCATCGCGACCACCATGCCGATCGGGACGACGATCTCCGTGGCGCGCAAGCGCGGCATGCCGAACGAGAGCAGGGCGCGCAACACCCGGCCGCCGTCCATCGGGAAGGCAGGGATGAGGTTGAACGCGAGGAGCAAGAAGTTGCTGAAGGCCACGATCCACGCGAAACGCGCGAGCAGAGTCAGGGCCCCCTCGTCGAGCGCGAAGGCCTGAGCGACGTTGCTCGCCCCCAAGTGTCCGGTGACGATGGCCAGCATCAGCACGGGGGCGAGCAGGGCGACAATGATGAGATTGACCGCGGGGCCAGCGAGAGCTATGCACAGCTCCTCGACAGGCCCCTCCCCGGTGGACTCGAGGCTGGCGACCCCTCCGATGGGGTAAAGGCAGACGTCGCGCGTGCCGATGCCGAAGTAGCGGGCCATCAAGCAGTGGCCGAGCTCGTGCAGCAGGAGGCAGCCGAGGAACGCCGCCAGCAAGGCCAGCCAGACAACCAGGTTGAAGGGGCCTTTGTCGCGGTTCGTCCAGCAAACCCATGCGGGCAGGAGCAGGGCGGTCGAGTGAACGTAGAGAGGAATGCCGAAGGCCCGGCCGAGGTAGAAGAATCGCAGCAAGGTCCACCTTTGCTTTCGCGGCTGGAAATCTCTGGCGCTCACACCGATCGGGATGTGAGGCCGAGCGAAAATTTTCGTGTCTTCCGGCGCCTTGGGGCATGCGCGGCGGGCGGAAGCGACATACAATATTTTAGGGCCACAGAGCGCCAAAGCGGCGCGCGAAACGGTGGCAGGGATCGGATGCCCGCAAGGACCGTTGCCGTACACCTGCGGAAACCTCGGCCCTGTCAGGCAAAGTAGGGGGAGGAGCGAGGAGCGACCACGTCGGTCGCCGCCCCGCTCCGACAACCAGGAGAGCCCGCCGTGAAGCGCAATCCGAAACGGGCCCGGCGAAACCAGAGCGCCTTGCAGGTCTGGACCTTTGAACAGGCCAAGGCCGCCGTCCCGTATCTCTCCTCCGTCATCCGCTCCTTGCGGGAGCACGGCCTCGAAGCGCTGGCTTGGCAGCGCACGCGGCAGCGACTCGCCGACCGCCCCGGGCGTGCCACCCGCGCGCACCTGATCGCCCTCGACGAGGCGGGCCGCGAGAGCGATCGCGCCCACGACCGCTTCCAGGAGGCGGTCGATGAACTGCACGCCCTCGACATCTTCAGCCTCGACCCCCTCCAGGGGCTCGCCCTCGTCCCGTTCATCCACGACGAACAGCTCGCCTGGTACGTGTTCGACCTGTTCGACTCGACGCCGTTCCGCTCCTGGCGTTACCAGAGCGACCCCGAGGAGACGCGCCGACCGCTGACGTCCGGCCAGAAAGGCCTCAGCAAGAGCGCCCGCGGGACCTGAACTCATTCGTTCGCTTCCACAACGCGGGGGCGCCGGCACCTATCGAGGGGCTGGCGCCCCCGCATGCGTTGGCGCGGCCCGTTGCTGGCGGTCCCCGGCCCCTGTCATTCCCGGTCGAGCAACGCGCGCAGGTCCTGACTGCTCAACGCGCGCACGAACTGACACCCGAGGAGCCAGCCGCCATCCGCCTGGGGCGTGGCGCGCATGACCCGCACCGGCAGGGGGCGGGAGAGCCGCCGATCGGGAGTTTGCAGTTTGAGGACCAGGACGGTCCCTGGCTTGAGGGGCTCCGCGACGCGCAGGCCGATGCCGGTCGCGGACACGTCGCGGACGCTTGCCTGCGAGGTTGGGGCCAGGCCCTCGCCCTCGAGGTGCCAGAACGGGTGGAGGTCGCACGTATACCGTTCGGCGCAGCGGCGGTCGCCCTGGAGAAGCGGGGCCTTGGACTGCTCCCGCGAAGGTTCTTCATTGTGAGTCATGTCCGCCTCCATGGGATTTCGGCAACAAACAGGAAACCCTAGCCTGCCGCGTGGGGCCGGTCAAACGGCGCGGGCGCCGGGGACGATGGGAAAAGCGGTGCGGGCCCTGCCAAGTGTAGGTTTTTTAAGGTATAGTTCGCCACGGGGGCAAAGTCGTTCCGCCTCGACCGCAGGCGGGGCAGCAAGCACGAGGGCGCCAAACTCCATGGGCTCGCCACAGAGCAAGGACGTGTTCGCTTCGATTTCTGCCCGGTTCGGGGGAGAAAGCTACCACCCTTCCCAGCCGCGGAACCTCGCGGAAACGGGGCTCACCGAGGCCCTGGTCGATTCGCTGATCTGCAAACACCTCGCTTCCGCCGGGAACGAGAGCGGCCGTGCCGTGGCCGAGAACGTCTGCCTGCCGTTCGGCATCCTCGAAGAGCGCTTGCAGAAGCTCCGCTCTCGCCAACTGCTGACCCATCGCGGGTCGGCCCTGCTGAACGATTACGTCTACTCCCTGACCGAGCAGGGGCGCGAATTCACCCAGAACGCGATCGAGGCGTGCGCCTACCGCGGCCCCGCCCCCGTGCCGCTCGCCGACTACGTGGTGTCGGTGGACGCGCAGACCATCGCGGCCGAGCCCATCAAGCGCAAACAACTCGAGCAGGCCTTCCAGGACATCTCGGTGAGCCCTGCCCTGTTCTCGCAGCTTGGCCCCGCCGTCAATTCGGGCGCCGGCCTGTTCCTTTACGGCGCGCCAGGCAACGGGAAGACCACCCTGGCGGAACGAATCACGCTCTGCTTCGGCCAGAACCTCTGGATACCCCAGGCGCTGATCGTCGAAGGCGAGATCATCAAGTTCTTCGACCAGGCCTACCACCTGCCGGTCCCCAGTTCCAAGCACAAGTTGCTCCGCAACGACTCGCACGACCCGCGCTGGGCCCTTGTCCGCAGGCCGACGGTCATCGTCGGCGGCGAACTGACCATGGACAGCCTGGAGGTTCGCCACAACCTCCATTCGCACGTCAGCGAGGCGCCCTTGCAGCTAAAGAGCAACTGCGGCTCGCTGCTCATCGACGACTTCGGCCGCCAGCGCATGAACCACGTCGAGTTGCTCAACCGCTGGATCGTGCCGCTCGAAAAACGCCACGACTATCTCACGCTGGCCTCGGGCAAGAAGATCCAGGTGCCGTTCGACCAGCTCATCATCTTCTCGACCAACCTCGATCCGACGACGGAGCTGCGCGACGAGGCGTTCCTTCGGCGCATCCCCTACAAGGTCCACGTTCCGGACCCCGACGAGGAGGAGCTCGTGCGCCTCTTCCGCATGGCAGCGCTCGCCGTGGGCTGCGAATACGACCCGGACGCGGTAGAGTACCTGCTCCAGACGCACTACCGATCGACTGGCCGGGCGATGCGACGCTGCCACCCGAGGGACCTCCTGATGCAGGTCCACAACTACTGCGCGTATCACGAACTGCCCGTGGAAATGCTGCCCGCTTACTTCGACGTGGCCGTGGCGAACTATTTCACAGTCGTCAACTGACAACGGATAATTGACCATTCACAATTCCATTGTCAGTTGCGGAGGGGCCCCCACGACGATGCACGCATCCTCGGTCGATTCGCAGGCTGCCGTCGCGTACCTGGAGCACTACCCGGAGCAGGGGGAGGGCGCCCACCGGCTGCTGCTCGAGCACTTCCCCTTCTGCATCGGTCGGAGCGCGGCGGCGCACTACTGCATCAATTCTCGCCACGTGTCCAAGGAGCACGCCCAGATCGTCTGTGCCGGGGAGGAGGTCCGCATCCGCGACCTCGGCAGCACCAACGGCATTTTCGTCAACGGGCGACGGATCGAGGAATCGGTCCTGCACCACGGCGACATCGTCCACGTCGCCCACAAGGAGTTCCGCTTCGGGCAGGGCGCGGTCGCGTCCTCGACCGCGTCGGGCATCGACGCTTGCGTGATCACCGACCACGCCAGCGGTCCCCCGCCAACGAGCGCCATCCAGGCGGCCGAGCTCTTGAAGGAATTGCTCCACCGGGAAAGCGTCCGCACCCTGTTTCAACCGATCGTGGACCTGCAAACGCACGCGGCCATCGGCTACGAGGCCCTTGGCCGGGGGGGCCACGAGAAGTTGAGCCCCAGCCCGGTCTACCTGTTCGGCCTGGCAGCGCAGTGCAACCGCGCGGCGGAGCTCAGTCGCCTGTTCCGCCGCAAGGCCGTGGAGGAGGCCTCCCACCTCCCCGCCGCCGCGCTCGTGTTCTTGAACCTGCACCCTGCGGAATTGCGCGACAACGCCCTCCTGGGGGCCCTCGAGGTTGTCGCGGAGGCGTTGGGGGGCGGGCCCGGTCCGCGAACGTCCCGGGTCGTGCTCGAGTTCCACGAAGAGGCGGTGGCGGACAGCGCGGCGATGCGGCGGTTGCAGGACCAACTCCACGCGCGCGGCATCGGCCTGGCCTACGACGACTTCGGCGCCGGGCAAGCCCGGCTGGCCGAACTGGCGGAAGTGCCGCCCGATTTCATCAAGCTCGACAAGGCGCTTATCCACGACATCCACCAGGCCCCCGCCCGCCAGGAACTGGTTCGGGCCCTCACGCGCCTTTGCACCGATCTGAAAATTCGGCTGATCGCCGAGGGAATCGAGGTCGCCGAGGAAGCCGAGGTTTGTCTCCGGCTGGGTTGCCACTTCGGCCAGGGCTACTTCTTCGGGCGACCCAAGCCCGTCACTCGCTAGTCCTTGGTCCTTCGTGCTTGGTTCTTAGCAAAGAGGTCAAGGGGACTGTGTTTGCTAAGAACCAAGCACGAAGGACTAAGGACCACCGAAGGGTTGCTCCCACGCCACGTCGGTCCGGGTCATCACGCGAAGCACCAGGTCGAGCGGGACTTCCTCCGGGCCGATCGCGGAGCGGACCATCTCGCGCAGCGGGCAGCCGACCGCCTCGTAGCAGAGGATCACTTCCTCTTGCGTGGGGACCACCGTGGCCGGGACGTCGGGAAGGGCCGTCGCGATCATGCCCTGGAGGGCGCTCCCGGCCTGGCCCTCGGGGAGCGCGAGCACCAGGTGTTCCCAGCCTCCCGCGGCGCGCAGACGCGGGCGCGCCGCGGCGGCGTGGGCGAGCAACACGGGCAGCGCCTTCTCCGGCCCGCCGTTGGTCTGGAGGAAGAGCTGGGCGGCGTTGAGGTCCTCGATGGCGCCCAGGATGGCGGAGCGCGCCCGGATCAGCAAATCCTCGCGGAGGGCCTCGAGGGCCCGTGGGGCCGCGTTAGCCCCCTCGCGCGAGGGGCCCTTGTCGGGGGAGAACGCCCCCCACAGCCCGCCCCGGCGCTCGAGCACTTCGCCCTGGAAGGAGCGGTCGAACCGGAAGACGAGCTCGGGGGGGAGGCTATCGCCGCTGACCGGCTCGGCGCCTTCCAGGCGGTCCTCGGCCCCGTCGGGTCGGTGCAGGGGGGCCGTGGCCGCATTGAGCGGCAACTCGTTGTCCAGCGCGGGGCGGAACTGCTCGACGAACTTCCCCAGCCGCTGGCGGGCCGTCGCGACGTCTTGCCGAAACGCGGCGAGCTCGCGCTGAACCACCGCCAGGAGCAACAGGCCGCTGCTCTCGGCCATCTCTTGCAGCCACAGATGGCAGTAAGCGAGCAGTTTGTCCTGGGCGTTGGGAGCGGAGCCGAGGGCGCGGCCGAGCCAGCCGAGCTTGCCGGCCGGTTTGGCGGCCTCGAGCTGTTGCGCCAGTGCGTGCCGCTGGGCCTCGACGGCCGCGAGTCGGTCGCGGGCCGCGTCGGCCTGGGCGGCGAGCTGGCGGGCCAGGAAGGTCGCGGCTCGCTCGGCGGCCTTGAGGCGCTTACCGGGCAGCTCGATCAGGCGGACCAGCCAATCGATGAGGGCGCGGCTTATCTGGGCCCCGCGCTGTTCGGCCGACGTTCGGACGTTGGCCTGGAGGCGCGACCAGGCCGTCTCCTCCCCCTCTTCGCGGCGGAGCCCCGTGGCGAACAGCCGGTCGATCGCCCCGCGCACCTTGTGGGGCAGGTCGCTTTCCGCGAGCGCCTCGGCCGCGGCGAGGAGCCTGGAGAGGTCGGCTTCGGGGCTGGCGGTCAGGGCGTCGGCGACGGCGGTTTGCTGCTGGACGGCCAAGGCTTCCTCGCCGAGGCCCTGAGCGACCGCGAGCCGCTGCGCCTCGCGTTCGAGGAACTGGGTCTCGGCCTCCCCTGGCCCGGCTGCCCAGCGGGCGGTCACCCGCTGGCAGAGCAGATGGGTCGCCAGGTCCACCGGGTGTTCGTCGGACGCGCCCACCCGGGCCAGGCCGAAACTGCGGAGGACAAAGGGGGCGCGCGGGGGCTCGTGCGTTTGGCGGCGGAACTGGTCGAAGAAGGCCCCGCCGGTGGGGGAAGCGTCGAGGAAGAGGTACTCGGCCAGGAGGTCGGTGGCGGCGGCCGACTCGGCGGGCCCCAACTGCTCGCCGAGGTGAACGAGGTAGCACTCCTCGAAGGGAGCGTGGCCGGGGCCGAACGCCTGGAGGCCGTGCTCGGGGTCGCCAGGGTAAGCGGCCTCGGGACGGCTGAAGTGGGACAACTCGGTGAGGGTCGCCTGGGCGTTGATGCGGGCCAACTCCTGCTCGGCGGGCTTGGGGCTGGTGGCGTACGGGAGCAACCCGCACAGGCCGAGGGGGGACAGACCGAGCTCGCCGAGCACCTGGCGGACGGCGTAGGCCATGCTGAGCAGCATGCCACTGCCGGTGCCGCCGGCGGGGGAGGCGATGAGGAAGACGCGCGGCTCCGGGTCGCGCACCTCGGCGCCGGTGCTCGTGACCGTCTCGGCGAGGGCCCTGGCGCTGGTGATCTGGGCGAGGGCTTCCCGGAGGGCATCCAGGATGCTGTCGCTGTTGTCCACCAGGGCGAGGCGGCCGAGGGGGCGCAGCCCTTCGGTGAGCAGCGAACGAGGGATGCCGTAGAACCAGCGGCGGTCCAGCCAGCGGAGGAACTTCCGGGACTCGGGGCGGTAATGCTCGGAGAGCTGTAGCGGCGCCAGGAGGGTCTCGGCGACGTCCAGGGCCTCGGCCGGCTCGCCCTGGCGGGCACGGCGCAGGGCCTCGCGATCGACGTCCACGAGGAGGAGGCGAAAGAGGGGGGCCTCGGCCCCGCGATACTTGTCGCGGAGCTTTGCCTTGAAGCGCCGCAGGGCCGCGGCGGCCAGGCCGCCGATGCCCAGGAACAGAGTTGGCCGGAGCCCCGGTTTGCCGGTGGGGACGGACATGCGCAGGCGCGCCGAGGGCGAGGGGCGCGGTGCGTCGAGCGCCTTCGGGAGCGCGGTACGCGCGAGGGTGGGCAGATTGAGATCGAGGGCGTGCGAAGGACCGATTGGCTCGGAGAGCGGGGGGCGGGGCGGAGGCTCGAGGCCTCGTTCGCGGGGCCCCGGGCGCGGCGAGGGCCCGCCCGGAGGGAGGGCGGGGGGGAGGCTCGCGGGCTGGCCGCCCGGCAGCAGGGCCTCGACCATCTGGAGGCAGGAGGGGAAGCGGTGTTCGGGCACCTTGGAGAGGGCCCGGGCGATGGCGCTGCGATCCCCGGGGGGGAGGGGGCTGAGCAGCGGCGGGCTGTTGACGTGCTGGGCGGCGAGCTGCATCAAGGTCGTGCCGGGGAAGGGGCGGACGCCGGTGAGCATCTCCTGGTAGACGATGGCGAGGCTGTACTGGTCGCTGTAGCGGCTGATGCGGCCATCGAAGGCCTCGGGGGTGGCGTAGACAGGGGTGACGCCGCCGGTGGCGGTGACGCTGGCGCCGACGAGGTTCTTGACGAGGCCAAAGTCGGCGATCTTGATGCGGCCGCCGACGAGGAGGAGGTTCTGCGGCTTGACGTCGAGGTGCTGCAGGTCGTGGGTCTCGGTCATGTAATCGAGGGCCTCGGCGGCGTCGCGAAGGTGAGCGAGGAGCTCCTTGCGGGGGACCCCCTTGAGGCCTGCCTTGCCGCACTCGTAAAAGCGGTCGGCGAGGCAGCCATCGGCGAGCTCCATCACGATGAAGAGCTGGTTGCCGATGACTTCGATGCGTTCCAGAGAGAGGAGAAAGGGGTGGCGGACTTCCTTGATGCGGTCGAGGGCCTTGCGCTCCTGTTCGGCGCGGGAGCCGGCCATGTCGCCGTACACGATCTTGATGGCCTTGGTCAGGCCGCCGGGGGCCGTGGCCTTCCAGACCTCGCCATAGCCGCCGACGCCCAGTTTTTCGACCAGGCGATATCCCGGGATCGGTTCGGCATCTCTCGCAGGTACGAACGCCATGGCGACCGGAGGTAAGGGGCCACAGGAAGCTCGCCTTGCTTCGTCTTCCCTCGACAGGAGGCAAGAACGCCGGCAGTGTGGTGATTGTAGCACCACCAACACGTCCTCGCGCAGCAATTCCAGTCGAAGGAGGCCCATTTCATCGGTCCCCGGCGCTACGGGAGGTCGAGGGACGCGCCCTCCAGGAGCCGCGCTGCTCGACGACGTCCGGTCACAAAGGCCTTCCCAAAGCCACGGCTGGCCCCGAACTGGATTGCCTTGGGCCCCCACACCCACACAACGCCTGGTGCTCCGGGGCGGGCTACCCGATCGCGGCCGGTCTCGAACCAGGCCGATTCTTCGGTTTCCAGCCCCTGCTAACCGTGCATTTCCGCGCGCGAGAAATTACAATCTCCCTCGCTCAACCCAAAGGCGCCCCCGGCGCTGCGCGAGGTACACCCATGCCGGACACCCAATCCCTCCCCGTCATCCTCCAGCGCCTGCGCTCGCACTATCCGGATGCTCGCTACGAGCTGAACTGGGAAGGCCCGCTCCAACTTCTCGTGGCGACGATCCTGGCCGCCCAGTGTACCGACGAGCGCGTGAATCGGGTCACCCCGGGCCTGTTCGCCAAGTACCCCGACGCCGGGGCCTACGCGACGGCCAACCTGGAGGAACTGGAAGAGGCCCTGCGCCCGACCGGCTTTTACCGCCAGAAGGCCCGCACCGTCCAGGCGGCCTGCCAGGTGCTGGTCGAAAAGTTCGCGGGGCAGGTGCCGACTACGATGGAAGAGATGCTCGTGCTGCCTGGCGTGGCCCGCAAGACCGCGAACGTGGTGCTCAACAACGCCTTCCAGGTCCCGACGGGCGTGATCGTGGACACCCACGTTCAGCGCGTCAGCCGGCGCCTGGGGCTGACGGACCAGAAAAACCCCGAAAAGATCGAACGCGACCTGATGGAGGCCGTCCCCCAGGAGGAATGGATCACTTTTGGGCCAGCCCTCGTGCTACTCGGGCGCTACGTATGCACCCACCATGCCCCCCACTGCCCGGACTGCATCTTGAACGACCTCTGTCCCAAACGCGGCGTGGCAGAAGGCGCCGACGCCCCCGAACTTTCCGACGACGAGGACACCGAGCCCGAGGAGGAACTAGCTTCGATGGCTGCAAAAAAGACCAAGACCAAGGCAGCGCCGGCCAAGAAGGGCAGGGCGGCTCCCACCGCTCCGGCACCGAGTGTGCCGCCCGCGCCCTCGCTCCAGTCGCAACTGCCCGCCGACTGGCAAACCGCCCTCGCGGCGGAATTCTCCAGGCCCTACTTCAAGCAGCTCGAAAAGTTCCTCGCCGAGGAACGCGGCAAGAACACCGTGTTCCCCCCTGCCGAGGACGTGTTCAACGCCTTCAAGGCCACCCCCTTCGAGCAGGTGAAGGTGCTGCTCCTGGGGCAAGACCCTTACCACGACGATGGTCAGGCCCACGGCATGGCCTTCTCGGTGCGCCCGGGGGTGAAGGCCCCGCCCTCGCTGGTCAACGTCTACAAGGAGCTTCAGGACGACCTGGGCTGCAAGCCCGTGGCGCACGGCCATCTGGCGCCCTGGGCCCGGCAGGGGGTGTTGTTGCTCAACGCCGTGCTGACGGTGAGGGCACACGAGCCCAATTCGCACAAAGAGATGGGCTGGGAGACGTTCACCGACGCCGTCATCAAGGCGCTGAATGGGCGCCAGAAGCCGGTCGTCTTCCTGCTCTGGGGGGCCTACGCCCAGAAGAAGGCCCTGCTCATCGGCTCCGCGAAGCACCGGGTGCTGCCGGCGGCGCATCCCTCGCCCCTGTCGGCGAAGAAGTTCTTCGGCAGCAGGCCGTTCTCGCAGGCCAACCAGGCCCTCAAACAGCTTGGCCAGGAGCCGATCGAGTGGCAGCTCCCCGAGCCGTCCGCCGAGCAAGCTCCGGGCAAGGCCTCGACGCCCTTGCCGGCGGCCCCGGTCAAGGTGGCGCTGCGGGCGCCTTCCCCGGCCCCAGCGGTCAAGGAATCGCCAACGATGCTGGAGGGGCTGTTGCCTCCCGACTGGCGGCAAGCGCTGGCAGCAGAGATCGGGAAGCCGTCATTCCGGGCGCTCGACAAGTTCCTGACGGCGGAGCGGGCTTCCCAGACCGTCTTCCCGGCCGAGCGAGACGTCTTCAATGCCTTCAAGTGGCTGTCGCCGGAGCAGGTGCGCGTCGTGATCCTCGGCCACGAGCCGTCGGCGGAGGAGGGCGAGGCCGACGGGTTGGCGTTTTCGGTGAAGCCGGGCGTCGGCGCCACCCCAGCGCTAACCACCATTTTCGAGGAACTGCGCAACGATCTCGGGTGCCGCATCCCCGTCACGCCGTCGCTGGAGGACTGGGCCAGGCGCGGCGTCCTCTTGCTCAACAGCCTCCTGACGGTGCGCGCGGGCAAGCCGGGCTCGCACAAGGACAAGGGCTGGGAGCCGTTCACCGACGCGGTGTTGAAGTTGTTGAGCGCCCGGCCCACCCCCGTGGTGTTTGCCCTGTGGGGCCCTCAGGCCCAGAAGAAGGCGGGGTTGATCGACCCGTCGCCGCACGCCGTTCTGACGGCCGACAATCCGGGCACGTATCCGGAGCGGTTCATGGGCAGCGGGCCGTTCTCGGCGATCGACGATGCGCTGGAACTGCGCGGGCAGTCGCGGGTTTACTGGCAGTTGCCGTACGTGTGAGTCACTCAGGACGTTTCGGCGCGGTTCGCAGGACCGCGCCGAAACGAGAGAGGAACGTCATGTCCACCCACCTGCCGCCGACCTGGCAGACCGCGCTCGGCGACGAGCTCGCCAAGCCCTATTTCCGCGAGCTCCAGCAGTTCGTCGGCGAGGAGCGCGTCAAACACACCGTCTACCCGCCCGCCGAGGACGTCTTCAACGCCTTCAAGGCCACCCCCTTCGACAAGGTGAAGGTCCTGCTCCTCGGTCAGGACCCCTACCACGGCGAGGGGCAAGCGCACGGCACGTGCTTCTCGGTGCGCCCCGGTGTGAGGCCCCCGCCCTCGCTGGTCAACATGTTCAAGGAGCTGCACAGCGAGCTCGGCTGCAAGGTGCCCAACAACGGCTACCTGCTGCCCTGGGCCGAGCGCGGCGTGCTCCTGCTCAACGCCGTGCTGACGGTGCGCGCCCACGAGCCGAACTCGCACAAGGACAAGGGCTGGGAGAAGTTCACCGACGCCGCCATCAAGGCGCTGAACGACCGCGAGAGGCCCGTCGTGTTCGCCCTGTGGGGCGGCTACGCCCAGAAGAAGAAAAAGCTCGTCACGGGGGAGCAGCACCGCGTGGTGACGGCGGCGCATCCCTCGCCGCTGTCGATGAAGAAGTTCATGGGCTCGAAGCCGTTCTCGGCGATCAATGGGGCGCTGGAAGAGGTCGGCGAGGAGGCGATCGACTGGCAGATACCGGACCTGTGAGACAATTCTTCACCGGGCCGGAAGTGGCGCAACCCGCGTGGTGGCCGTGAGAGGCCGCGGGTTGCCCAGGCCACCCCCGAGGACCACGATGCGCCCCGAAACGATAGCTGCTGCTGGGGCGAGCAGTTTCTCGGGCATGGCGCCGACGACCTGCCACGTGTTCTTTTTGGGATCGTACTGGAGCAAGTCGCCCACAACGTTTCGCGGCGGTTTGGAGCTATTGCAGCGCCCACCAACGATGACAATCCGGCCCTTGTAGACGATCGTGCTCGATTCAAAATGGCTGCGTCCATCCGGAAGGTTGGCGATCTTGCTCCATTTTTTCGTGGCGGGATCAAACCGATGGCAAGAACTCACGTCGATCTGCGTGACGTCGTGGCCATGATCGCCGCCCAGCGCATACATCTTGCCGTCGAGCACCGCCGAGCTCACGTGGCCACGCGGGTCGGGCAAGTCCGCTTCGCGCTGCCAGGCTTTCCCCCCTTTGAGCGGCAAGCTCCAGTGATCGCCGGCATTGGTGTCGCGGTCGGCTTTGTAGCCGCCGAAGTAATGTAATTTGCTCCCGACGACTGCCAGGCCGCCCCCCGCACGCCGTTCCGGCAACGGCGGCCCAGGTGCCCAGGTGTCCGACGCAACGTCGTATTTCCACACTTCATTGGTGACCGGTCCGGGATGTTTCCCCTTGAACCCGCCTGCGAACCAAATGGTATTCCCGTCGATGGCCGGATTGAGGTGCGTGAGCCGCGTCGGCATGTCTTTCTTCCGCGTCCAGGAGTCGTTCGCCGGGTCGTAGACGTCCACCCGATTCGATGCTTGCAAGTCCTCGGTAAACCCACCGAACAAGTAGATCTTGTCATTCACCACGGCAGCCGGTGACTCGACGCGCGCAAAGGGGGACGGGGCAACCTTCTTCCACTTGAGAGCTGGCCAAGCAGGCTCGTCGGCCCGACCGAGTGAGAGGACGTTCAGCGCGAGGATACCGAGGAACGTGCGATACGTGCAGAGCATGTTGGCGAGCTCCCTTGGGGAGGGCAGGCAGGCGAGGCTTCCTTCGCAACGATTGTAACCACCGGCAGCCGGGCGAGGAAACGCTTTCTTGCTTGCCGTTTCGGGCTAACCGCCTCACCCAAACGACGCGTGCAGGACCGTCTTGGCAATCGAGAAGTAGATGATGATGCCGGTCACGTCCACGAACGTCGCCACGAACGGGCTCGACGCGATGCCCGGATCGACGCCGATGCGCTTGAAGACGAGCGGCAGCATCGAGCCGATGAGCGTGCCCCACAGGCAGATGGCCGACACGGCCACGCTGATGACGATCGTCAGCAGGTAGACGTTGGTGGTGGTGCCGTTGGAGTTTTGCAGCACGTGGTTGGGGGTCATGAACAGGGTGCGCAGCGCGCCGATGGCCCCGAGCGTCGCGCCGAGGGCGAGGCCCATGAACAATTCGTGGGCCAGGGCCCGGTACCAGTCGCCCACCGTGACCTGTCCCAGAGCAAGGGCTCGCGTGATGAGCGTGGCGGCCTGCGAGCCCGAATTGCCGCCCACCGACAGGCAGAGCGGGACGAACAGCGCCAGCACCGTCACCATCTTCATCGCCTCGTCGAAGTGCGCCATGGCGTTGAAGGTGAACATCTCGGCGATGAACAGCGCCGCCAGCCAGAACGCCCGCTTGCGCCAGATCAGGAAGAAGCTCGCCTGGAGGTAGTTCTCCTCCATCGGGCCGACGGCGCCCATGCGATGGGCGTCCTCCGTCGCCTCCTCGACCACCACGTCCAGCACGTCGTCGGAGGTGATGATCCCCACCAACTTGCCGTCGCCGGCGATGACCGGCATGGCCAGCAGGTCGTACTCGCTGAACTCGTGCGCCACCTTTTCCTGGTCGTCGGTGTCGCGCACCGACACGACCTGTTTTTCCATGAGATCGACGATCGGCGCCCGCCGGGAGGCCAGGATGAGGTCGCGCAAGGAGACGACGCCCAGCAGGCGGCGGTGGTCATCGACGACGTAGACGTAGTAGATCGTTTCGGTGTCGGGGGCCTGGAGGCGCAGCCGGTCGAGGGCCTCCTCGACGGTGATGTTGGCCGGCAGCCAGGCGTACTCGGTCGTCATGAGGGCGCCGGCCGTGTTCTCGTCGTACTTGACGAGGCTGGCGATGTCGCGGCGGTCGGCCTCATCGACCAGGCGGAGCAACCCTTCGGCGACGGGAGGGGGGAGCCGGCGCAGCAGGTCGGCGCGGTCGTCCGACGACATCTCCTCGATGAGCGTGGCCATCTGCTGCCGGCCGGTGCCCTCGACCATCTTCACCTGCCACTCCATCGGGAAGTAGGCGAAGATGGCGGCCTGGTTGGCGATGGAGCTGCTGTGCAGGAAGCGCCAGTTGTCTTCGATGCCGAAGGAGTCCGAAAGCGCCTCGGCGACCGTGGTGGGATGGAGCGTCTCGCAGAACGTCGCCATCGCCTCCTTGTCGTCCTTCTCCAGGAGCATGGCGGCCTCGGGGGTGAACAGCGGATGCGCCATGACTCATCTCCCCGAGTTGCTTACCGGAGGGCCGCGTTGCCCTGGCCGTTCGTTTCGCAAGTCCGCCCTCAGTGTGGCAGCCCGACCCGCCCCCCCGGGGGTAACAAAAACACGCCGGCGCCGGGGGGGGCCCCGGTTGCGCCCCGGCGCAGGATTTTTGGAATCGGCCCGTTTGC
>JBBSEZ010000034.1:0-36349 GCA_038239195.1 Gemmatales bacterium | reverse complement strand
CTCACGCCGCGCCGCTCGCCGCCTACTCGTCCTTGCTTCTTTCGCCGCGCGCCGTCCAGCTCGAGTTGGAGGGCGAGTTATCGAGGTGCCGCCAGCGGAACTGCGTCGCCGTGACCTCCACCGCGGTGAACCAGGATGGGTTGGCGAACGTCACCACGGGTGAGGCGGCGAAGGGCGTGGTGAACCGGACGATGCCCTCCTGGTTCTGGACCTGCGCGGTCAAGGGCGCGGTCAGTACTTGCACGTTGCGGGAGGCGTTCCCGCGCGCCGTCCATTCGGCGGTGGAGGGCGTGCCGTCGGTGTGCTGCCAGCGGAACTCGGTCTTCGTCACCAAGAGCACCTTGAAGTAGGTGTTCGAGATCGTGACCGCGGGCGCATCGGCGTAGGGAGTCGGGAAGCGGATGACCCCCTCCTCATTGCGCACGCTCCCCTTCATGCCTCCCTTCTGCACCAGGAGGTCGGGCGAGGGGGCCATCCCGAGCGCGGTCCAGGTGGCCGTGGAAGGCGTGGTATCGAGGTGCTCCCAGCTAAACTGCGTCGTCGTCGCCTCGACCACCCGGAAGTACTTGTTCGAGATGGCCACGACCGGCGGGACCGCGAAGGGGGTCGCGAAGCGGATCACGCCCTTGTCGGACACGACCGCGCCTTTCAACGCCCCGGTCTGCGTCAGCATGTCGGGGGAGGCCTTCCCCCGCGCGGTCCACTCGGCCGTGGAAGGCGTACCGTCGGTGTGCTGCCAGCGGAATTGCGTCGTCGTCACCTCGCTCACCCGGAAGTAGGTGTTCGAGACGCTGACCAAGGGCGGGACCGCGAAGGGGGCCGGGAAGCGCACGATGCCCGACTCGTTGCGCACGGTCCCCTTCAAAGGCCCGGCATGCGTGAGCGACGGGCCCGTCCGCCTGACCGCGACGCTCGCTTTCTCCGCGGCGCGGCTTTTCTCGGCCGCCGCGGCGCGCTCGCGGGCCGCGGCAAGTTCTTTCTTGGTCCGTTCGAGCGACTCCTCGGCGACGCGGGCGACGGCCTCCGCCGAGCTGGCGCGCAGCCCAACGCCCTTTTCTCTCTCCTCCACCAGGAGGCGCGCCTTGTGTTCCCGCGTTGCGCGGGCAAGGGCATCGTCGCGCTGGCGGGCCAACTCTTTCGCTTCTTCCTTGACCGTTTCTCCTCCTTCCCCCGTGGGCGCGAGCACGGCCGTGTGGAGGGCCGTGCCCGGCAGGAACACGCTCCCCGCCAGGGCCGCCGCGCCCATCAGCACGGGAAGGGCAAGGCAGAGCGCCCCCAGGAGGAGCAGCAAGCCCATTCGCGAGCCCTGCGCGGCGGGCAAGGGGATGACGTCCGGGAGGGCCGGTCGTGGTCGCGGGGGGGGCGCTACGGGTTGCCACGGCGCCGAGCTGTCTTCCAGGGGGACCTGGAAGTCTGCCTCGTCGGCGGCGTTGGGGGCGAGCGCGGGCCCCGTCAAAGCGAAGGGCAGGGTGAGAGGCGCGGGCGCGGACGAGAGGGCGTCGAGCAACTCCGAGACGAAAGCGCCGCAGGAAGGGTGACGCTGGGCCGGGGACAGGGCCAGGCCCCGATGCAGCACCTGTGAGGCCCGGAGGGGAAGGCCCGGCCGCAGTTCGTGCGCCGGGCGGCAGGGTTGCCATTGCTGCGCGTGATGGACCTCGGCCGGGCTGGCGCCGGGAAAGGGGCAGGCCCCCGCGAGCAGTTCGTACACCGTCACCGCCAGGGCAAACTGATCGGTTCGGCCGTCGAGCGCCCGTTGCTGAAGTTGTTCGGGCGCCAGGTAGCGAGGTTGCCCTGGGAGGGGCCCGGCCAGCGCCGTGTGGGGGGAGGCTTTGCCGTCGGGCTGGAGCGCCTTGGCCATGACCAGGTCGCCGAGATAAGCCTGCCCGAACCGGTCGAAGAGGATGTTGGACGGTTTGACGGCGCGGTGGAGGTAGCCCAGACCGTGGAGGTAATCGAGGGCGTCCGCGATGCGGGCGAGCGCGGTGAGCAACGGCAGCAGGGGCCCCCCGGCCGAGCCCTCGATCTGCCGGGCCAGGTTGCCGCCCTTGAAGTAAGGCAGGACCAGATAGGGCCGGCCGTCGTGCGTGCCCGCCTGCAAGATGGGGACGATGGCGGGGTGGTCCAACTTGCGCAGGACCTCGGCCTCGGCCACGAAGCGCGCCGCCACGTCGGGCGCGCGGTCGAGGAGGTCGGCCAGGGGCGTTTTCACGGCGACGTTGGTGCCCGTCGCCTGGTCGAGGGCGACGTAGACCTCGGCGCTGGCGCCCTGGTCGAGGGAAGAGAGGATCAGGAAGCGGCCCTCTTTCAATTGCTGTCCTTGCCAACTCTGGGTGCAGGTCGCCATCGTTGCCCTCGCCGATCGAGCCCGGAAAACCGCTGGCGCCCTCGACCTCGCCGGGAGCGGGGCAGGCGCCACCTACCTTCTCTCATACGCGGAAGGGCCCTCCCTGTGCCAGTAATTTCCGGCAAATATCGGCTGCCCGGTTGCGAGGGACCGAGGAAGGCGCGGCCCCCAACGGCCCGGCGGAGACAAGCCCCCGCCTGGGGACGCTCGACCGGCTTCGTTTGGAAGGGCGAGGCTTATACCGGCCGCGATTGTCCGTGTCCAGCGAATCCTTGTTGACAGCGGAGCGGGCTCTATCATATGCTAGGCCCGTCCTGAACGGGACCGAGCCGGGCAACCCATTCGACGCACCACCTCTCGAAGCTCCCCGAACGCTACCCCTCCGTCCGAACGAACGCGAACGCACGGCGGGCACGTGTTTGCTCACGTGCCCGGAGGGGGCCAATCCACGGATGGGAAAGGAGCATCACGGATGAAACTGTCCCCCGTCACCTTCGCCGGGGCCCTCCTGGCTGTCTTGGTTTCGGCCCCCGAGGCGCGGGCGGAGCTGATTCACTGGATGTACACCTGGTCGCGCAGCCCCTCGCAAATCAACGCCGACGCTCCCGGCACCGGCTACATCCAGCTCACCGACGAGGGCCTGAAGTCGGCCAGCGGCGACTCCGACATCGTCGCCACCAACCTGCGCACCTCCAGCACGGCGACGACGGTCCCCGATAAGTTCACCGCCGCGCCCTACACCTTGAGCCTCTACCTGTTCGACGTCTCTTCCGGCCAGAGCAACACCCTGAACTTCACCGGCCAGCTCGACGGCACTCTGACCGCCCAGAGCGCCAACATCAAGAACACCTTCACCGGCCTGACCACCCAGGAGGTCGTCCTCGGCACGAACCTCTACGTGGTGACCATTGGCCCTTACTCGCCGCCCGGCCCGACCGCTTCGAACAACCTCGGCGCCATCTCCGCTCACGCGTCGATCACGGTAGAGTCGTTGATGTTGCCCGAGCCCAGCGCCCTGGCCCTGTCGTTCCTCGGCCTCACGGCGGTTGGCATGGCGCGGATGCGACGGCGCCTGCGGGCGCGGTGACGCGATGATCGGGCCCGCCGTTCTGGCCCGGTAGCGCCGGTCTCGATCGCTCCTTGTGCCCTCTCCTTGTTCCCGTCTTTCGGCCATTCTGGCTCTTTCCTTCCGAGGGGCGCCCACCGCGAGGAGGGGGATAAGGACCTCGCGCCGACCGCCAGACGGGCGCTCCATACCTCCGGCACTGGCGCGAGGGAAGGCCAGTTTCCCGACGTCCGGTTCAAGCCTCTCTCGATTTTGCCGGGGGAAGATGGTATGAAGGCTGTCTCTGGCAAAGTGGGGCCCCTGCCAACATCGGGGGGCGCTCGAGGGGCTGCTCCGCTTTTCGCGAGAGGGCCTTGCCCGTTCGGCCGAGGGAGAAGAGAGCTCGGCGCGCCGGGGCCGATGAAGGCGCAGACGGAAGCGGGCGTGAAAGGGAAGTCACGCATGAAACTGCGACACCCCTGGTTGATTCGATCGATCGCCCTGCTGGGCTCCTTCGTCGTGCGCTGGTGGATGGGGACGGTTCGTTGCCGGGTCGCTTCCGTCGAAGACGTCCCCGACCCGGCAGGCCCCAGGGTCGCGCGCTACCTCTACGCCTTCTGGCACGAGTCGATCCTCTTCGCCATCCAGTTCAAGACGCGCGTGCACGTGCTCATCAGCCAGCACGGCGATGGGGAACTGATTGCCCGCGTCTGCCTTCACCTCGGCGTGGGCGCCGTGCGGGGCTCCACCACGCGCGGCGGTGGCCAGGCCCTTCTCCAGATGGTCGGGTGTGGCGACCGCACGCACCTGGCGGTGACTCCGGACGGGCCGCGCGGGCCGCGCCGAAAAGTGCAGATGGGGCTGATCTTGCTGGCGTCCCGGACGGGGCTGCCGGTGGTCGTGGTCGGGGTGGGCTGGTCGCGCGCCTGGCGCGCGAAAAGCTGGGACCGCTTCGCCGTCCCGCTGCCGTATAGCACGGCCTACTGCGTCGTGGCCCCGAGGGTGCAGGTCCCGGCCAAGCTCAACCGCGAGGGGCTCGAGCGCTACCGCCTGCTCGTCGAGGAGTGGTTGCTGTGGGCCACGGCCAGCGCGGAGCGCTGGGCGGAACGACCGGAAGCGCGACCGGACCTGACCGGCGCGGTGCCCAAGAAGTTGAGCGCGTGATGAGGCAAGGACACCTGCCCGTTCGAAACCAAGGAGGGACGTGCTGATGGACCGTGCGACGATTCACCAGAAGTTGCTGGCGCTGCTCGAGGAGATCCGCGGCGAGAAGTACGAGCGGTTCGACGAATCGATGGAGATCCGAACCGAGCTGGGCATGGACTCGGTCGATCTGGTCAGCCTCATCCTGGACGTGCAAACGGTTTTTCGCGTGGAAATCGGCATCGTCGATCTCGAACAGGTGGTGACGGTCGGGCAGCTCATCGATCTGTTCCAGGCCAAGCTGGCCGCCAAGGGCCCCGCCGGCGGCGATGATGGAACGAGGAGGGCGGCGTGAGCTCGGCAGCCTCATCGCCAGGCGGGCACCTGCTCCAGGGCAGCGATCCTGGGGCCCACGCCGTCGCCGCCTTCGGGCTCTTCGAGGGGGACACGGACGCCCTGGCCCCGCTGCGGCGTGCGCACGGCACCGCGGGGCCGGTGCGCCTGACCGCGAGCTTTCACCGCCACTCCGACGACCAGGCGGTCGCCTGCCTCGAGGCCGTCTTCCGGGCCATCCGCTCGGGGATGGCCAGCGACAGGCCGCTCGAGAACTGGGGCGTGGTGGCCGCGCCCCGCTACCTCGGCCGGCTGGCCCTGGCGCGGGCCATCCCCATCTTCGACGCCGACGGCCCCGGCACGGCTTCGCCGTTCCTCATCACGCACCACTCGCTGCACTCCGTCGCCAGCACGATCAGCGTCGCGCTGGGGCTCCGGGGGCCGTGCATCGGCGCCGGGGGGGGAGAAGGCTGCCTCGCCGAGGGCCTGGTGACGGCCCTGTCCCTGTTCGACGAGGGATCGCCGCCTGGCCTGTGGGCCGTGTTCTCGGAGTGGTCGCCGGAACCGCTCCCCGACGGCGAAGGGCGCAACACGGTCCCCTCGGTCTGTCGAGCGGTCGCCCTCGCCCTGTTGCCGCGAGCCCCAGAGGCGAGCGGCCTTCAACTCCGGCTCCAGGAGGAGCACGCGGGGCCCACCACCGCGACCGTCGCCGGACTGGCCCGATTCCTCGAGGGCGTGTCGCTCCCCGGTGGGCCCCGCCGTTGGGCCTGTCCGCTGAAATGGGGCGGTTGCGTGGAACTGAGGGGGAGGATGGAAGGTCGGGGGGGCAGGGCATGAGCGACGGAAACGAGGTGTGGATCACGGGTGTCGGCACGGCCAACCCGCTGGGCTCCAGTTTCCAGGAAACGGCCGACAACCTCCTCGCCGGCCGCTCAGGGATCGTGCGCGTGACGGACTTCGACGCCTCGAACCACCGCTGCCAGATTGCGGGCCGGGTGCCCCACTGTCCGGCCCCGCCCGAGCTCGCCGAGGCGGAATTCGTGCAACTCCCCCCCATCGAGCGGCTGTTCCTGTGGTGCTGCACGCAAGCCCTCCGGGAAGCCGGCTGGTGGGAGCGGCGTTCCGAGGTGCGCCTGGGGCTGGTGCTCGGTTACGGTGGGGAGTGGCCGCTGTTCTGGGAGGCCAACCGGCACCGGGGGGAGTTGGCTCAGCCGGCACACGAGCCCCTCATCGAGCGCGTGCAGCGGCGGCTCGGGGCGATCGGGCCAGCGGTGACGGTGTCGGCTGCTTGTGCCAGCGGCAACCACGCTCTGGCGGTGGGCCGGCGGTGGGCCCAGCGGGGCCTGGTGGACGTCTGCCTGGCGGGCGCCGGGGAAATGAGCGTGACGCCCATGACGCTGGCCTGCTTCGGCAACCTCGGCGCGCTGTCGAGGCGCAACAACGAGCCCGCGAAGGCGTCTCGGCCCTTCGACAAGGACCGGGACGGCATCGTGATCAGCGAGGGTGGGGCCATGTTCGTGCTCGAGCGCGCCGCCGCGGCGCGGCGGCGGGGCGTGCGCGCCTATGCCGAGGTCGCCGGCTTCGGCGCCAGCAGCGACGCCTCGCACATGGTGATCCCCAGCCGCGACCCGGGCCCGGCCATCGCCGCGGTGCGCGCCGCCCTTCGCGACGCCAGGGCGACGAGCGAGCCGATCGATTACCTCAACCCCCACGCCACCGGCACGCCGGTCGGCGACGTCTTCGAGTCTCAGGTCCTCCAGATGGTCCTCGGGGAGGCAGCCCGGACGGTGCCGGTCAGCGCCACCAAGAGCATGACCGGGCACGCCCTCAGCGGCGCGGCCGCCCTCGACGCCCTCGCCTGCCTGACCGCGCTGGAGCGCCAGGCCATTCCCCCGACCATCAACCTCGACGAGCCAAGCCCGGAGTGTGCGCTTTGCCACGTCCCGCACGAGGCGCGGGAGGGGCGCGTGCGCCTTGCGGTGTCCAACTCGTTCGGCTTCGGCGGCAGCAACACCTGCCTGGTGTTGCGCAAGGCGGCTTGAGGCAAGGATGAAGGATGAAGAAGCGGGGCCTGTTTCTGACTCATCCTTCATCCTTTGAAAAGGGCTGTCGCGCTCAAACGGTCAACACCGTGATCGTTGGCTCGTTCTTGCCGAACCCCGCCACGAGCAAGATCGGGTCGCCCGGATCGGCCAGCCCCAGCGCGCGCACCGCCGCGCGCGCCGATTCGGTAGGGCGCTCGAAGTCGGTCGCGTCGATCAGCCGCGGCAGCACGCCCCACAGGAGCTCCAGCCGTCGCGCCACGGGCAGCGCCGTCGTCAGCGCCACGAGCGGCGCCGACGGCCGGGTCGCTGCCACCACCGCCGCCGAGGTGCCCTTCTGGGTGCGCACCACGACGGCCCGCACGCGGAGGTCGCGCGAAAGCTGGGCCGCCGAGTGCGCCACCGCGATGCGCAAGGGCAGCGGCGCCGGCCTTTGCTCGTCGTCCACCGTCAGCGAGCGAAAGCCCCCCTCCAGGGACAGCCAGCCCTCGACCTGCCGCGCCACCCGGTCCATCATCTCGACCGCGCGCAGCGGGTAGGCGCCCGAGGCGGTCTCGGCCGACAGCATCACCCCGTCGGCGCCGCTGAAGACGGCGCCGGAAACGTCGGACACCTCGGCGCGCGTCGGGCGCGGGTTGCTCACCATCGACTCCAGCATCTGTGTCGCCACGATCACCGGCTTGTTCTGGTGGCGCGCCCGCCGCACCAGGTCGCGCTGCACGATCGGCACGGCCTCCGGGGCCAGCTCCACGCCCAGATCGCCACGCGCCACCATCAGCCCGTCGGCCAATTCGAGGATTTCGTCGATGGCGTCGAGCGCTTCGGGGCGCTCGATCTTGGCGATGATCGGCACGCGCTGCCCCGTCGAGGCCACGAGCGCTTGCAGGTCGGCCACGTCCTCGGGCCGGCGCACGAACGACAGCGCCAGAAACTCGACGCCCAGCTCCAGCGCGAAGAGGGCGTCGGCGCGATCCTTGTCGGTCAGCGCGGGCGCCGACACGGCCACGCCGGGCAAGTTCATGCCCTTGCGGTCCTTGAGCACCCCGCCGGTCAGCACCGTGCAGGCAATGTCCTGGTCGTGGACGGCAGCGACGCGCAGCTCCAGCATGCCGTCGTCGAGCAGGATGCGGTCGCCGAGGCGAACGTCGCGGTCGAGGGCGTGATACTGCGAGGGGACCAGCCCAGGCCCGCCGAGCACGTCGCGCGTGGTGACGGTGATCTGTTCGCCCGGCACGAGCACGATTTGCCCGCCGGCGAACTTGCCGACGCGGATCTTCGGGCCGCATAGGTCGGCGAGCACGGCGACGGGTTTGCCCACGGTGGCGGCGGCGGCGCGAGCGCGGGCGCAATTCTCCCGGTGGTCGGCGTGCTCGCCGTGCGACAGGTTGAGGCGAAAGACGTTGACCCCGGCGCGGACGAGGTCTTCCAGCACGTTGGGGGCGCGCGACGCCGGCCCGACGGTGGCGACGATCTTGGTGCGCCGTGGTGCTGTGGCTGCGTTCATGGGATGGTGCAGATGGGGAGCAGGCGAACGTCCGTGCCGCGGGAGTGGTGAGGGTAGGCTATGGCCCGAAGCGGGGGGAGGCAAGGTTGCCCGTTCCGGGCAAGGCTGGATAGTGAAGCGCCTCTCCGGGTGCTATCCTGGGCAGGGTTGGCGGTGTCGCCCGCCACATCGTTGGGAGGGGCCATGTCGATCCGGACGGAAGGCGGGCCTGATGCGATGGAGGCCGAACTTGCTCGCCTGCGCGCGCTGCTGTCCCAGCAGACGGGATCGGACCAGGCCTGAATCGCTGCGCGCATGGCGCATGCCTGTCGCATTTCGCAACGCTCGCGCGTTCGGATTTGCCACACCTCGACGATGGTCGCGCGGCGGCGGATGCGTTACAGTGAGCAGGACGAGAGCGCCCGAGCTGTTGCGGAGGACGTCCAACGATGCGGCGTGCGAGCATTTCGGTGGTATGTGGGCTGCTGCTGGGTTGTGGCGCGGTTACGACCGAAGTGGCCGAGGCCCCGCCGAAAGAAGAGAAGCTAGTCGCGGTCAAGCCGGGGGCCGCGTTGCCGCCCGACCTGCGCACGCGCAAGACCGGGAGCGATTGGCCGGTCTTCCTGGGGCCGCAAGGCGACAGCACCTCGTCGGAGAAGGGCATCCTCGCGCCCTGGCCGAAGCACGGTCCGCGCATCGTCTGGCAAAAGAAGGTTGGCATCGGCTATGCGACAGCAACGGTCGCTCGCGGCCGGCTGTTCTTGTTCGACCGCGAGAAGGATCGCTGCCGGCTGCGCTGCTGGAAGGCCGAGACGGCCGAAGAACTGTGGTCGTTCGACTACGTGACGAGCTACAAGGACAAGTACAACTACAACGGTGGGCCGCGCTGCTCGCCGATCGTGGACGGCGACCGCGTTTACGCGTTCGGCCCCGAGGGCATGCTACACTGCGTGCGCGTGGCCGACGGCAAGCGGGCCTGGAAGGTGGACACGGCCTCGACCTTCGGGGTGGTGCAGAACTTCTTCGGCGTCGGCAGCACGCCGGCAATCGAGGGCGATTCGCTCATCGCGCAAGTGGGCGGGAGCCCCAAGGGCAGCGACGCGCTGCCGTTCGACGAGCTCAAGGGGAACGGCTCGGGGGTGGTGGCCTTCGACAAGTACAGCGGGAAGGTGAAGTGGAAGGTTAGCGCCGAGCTGGCCAGTTATGCCAGCCCGGTGCTGGCCACCCTCGGCAAGCGGCGCTGGTGCTTTGTGTTCGCGCGCGGCGGGCTGCTCGGCCTCGACCCGGGGACGGGGAAGGTGGATTTTCACTACCCCTGGCGGGCGAAGGACTTCGAGAGCGTCAACGCCTCCAACCCCGTGGTGGTGGGGAACAAGGCCCTCATCACGGAGTGCTACGGTCCGGGAAGCGCGCTGCTCGAAGTCAAGCCGAGGAGCGCCAAGGCCGTCTGGACGGACGAGGAGAAAGGGGCGCGCACCAAGAGCATGATGTGTCACTGGATGACGCCGATCCACGTGGGTGGGTACGTCTACGGCTCGAGCGGGCGGCACACCAACGACGCGGAACTGCGCTGCGTGGAGCTGGCGACGGGCAAGGTCGCCTGGCGCAAGCGCGGTCTCACGCGCAGCTCGCTGCTGCTGGTGGACAATCACTTCGTCTGCCTGGGCGAGGATGGGGCGCTGCGGCTGCTGCGCGTCAACCCGAAGAAATACGACGAGGTGTCGAGCGTCGAACTGCGCCCGGCGGGGCCGGACGGCAAGCCGGACGCGAGCGCGGAGCCTCTGCTGGAGTATCCGTGCTGGGCGGCCCCGATTGTCTCGAACGGGTTGCTTTACGTGCGCGGGCGAAATCGGCTGGTGTGCCTGGAGTTGATACCGGCGCCGAAGAAGTGAGGGCGATCCTGCGAGCGAGACGGCAAGCAGAGTCGGTTCCGCTTGCCGTCTTGCCGGGGGCTCACTTGGGGCGGCGCTTGCGGCGGCCGAATCGGTTGGGCCGTGTGCCGGCCGTTGCGGTCGGCTGGGCCGAGGCCTCGGAGTTGCCCTCGGTCTGGGCGCGGTTGGCCTGGTAGCTCGCCTGCCAGCTCCGTAAGGAAGTGCGAAACAACGGGGTGGTGTTGAGGGTGGTCTGCGACATCGGAAGAACTCGCTCCTGGTTGAATCGCCTCGGTGGCCCGGCAAGCGCTCGAAAGGGAGACAGAGGGGGCCGCCCGAGTGGCGAATGTTTGCTGAATGGAAGGAATAGCAAGAACCGTGCCAAGGGATCGGGGGAAACGCCAAGCCGCAAGCGGCACACCTGCGGGGCCCGCCGCTTGCGGCTTGGCGCTCCCTCTCGCACGATCTTTTGTTCAAATCGTGCATGACAGGGCCCGCCCCGGCTGTTAAGCTAAAGTTCTGCCGAGATCGCCTGCCCGCCGCCCGCTGAATCTCGAGACGAGGACGTGATGGCAACGCAAGTCGCGCCCCGCAAGCTGGGGGCCCTGGGGCCCTGTGCCATTCTCGCCCTGGTCCTGGGGGCGCCCGCCGCCGGGGCTGCTGACCCGGCCCCCGAACGCACCGGGATCGAGTTCTTCGAGAAGAAGGTGCGCCCCGTTCTGGTGGAGAGCTGTCACGCCTGCCACAGTGCCGGGAAGAAGAAACGTGGCGGATTGCTGCTGGACAGCCGGGCGACGCTGCTCAAGGGAGGCGATACCGGCCCGGCCGTGGTGCCGGGCGACCCGGAGAAGAGCCTGCTGATCCAGGCCATCCGCTACAAGGACGAACTGCGGATGCCGCAGCGAACCAAGCTGCCGGACGCGCAAATAGCCGATCTCGTGGCCTGGGTCAAGATGGGTGCGCCCTGGCCCGACGGGGGGGAAGTCGTCAAGGCAGGCCCCGACACCTTCGACTTCGAGAAGCGTCGCCGGCACTGGTCCTTCCAGCCGCTGAAGAAGGCGCCCGTCCCGGCCGTCAAGAACCCGGCCTGGCCGCGCGGCCCGCTCGACCGCTTCGTCCTGGCCCGGCTCGAAGGGGCCGGCCTCGCGCCTGCCGGGCCCGCCGACAAACGCACCTTGCTCCGCCGCGTCACCTACGACCTGACCGGTCTGCCGCCCACGCCGCGGGAAATCGCCGACATCCTCGCCGATCGCTCTCCTGACGCTTACGAGCGCGTCGTCGAGCGGTTGCTGGCCTCGCCGGCTTACGGCGAGCGCTGGGGCCGACACTGGCTCGACCTGGTGCGCTTCGCCGAGACGTCGGGCCACGAGTTCGACTTCGAGATCCTCGGGGCGACCGGCTATCGCGATTACGTGGTCCGCGCCCTCAACGCCGACGTGCCCTACGATCGCTTTCTGACGGAGCACGTGGCCGGCGACCTGCTGCCGGCGCCGCGGCGCCATCCGGTCGAGCGCTTCAACGAATCGGTCCTCGGCACCGGGTTCTGGTTTCTGGGCGAATCGAAGCATTCGCCGGTGGACCTGCGCGGCGACGGGGCCGACCGGCGCGACAATCAGATCGACGTCTTCTCCAAGACGTTCGTCGGGCTGACCGTCTCGTGCGCGCGCTGCCACGACCACAAATTCGACCCGATTTATACCAAGGACTATTACTCGCTGGCCAGCTACCTCCAGAGCTCGCGCATGCAGCTCGCCTTCCTCGACCACCCCAAGGTCGTCGGCGCGCCGGCGGCCCGGCTGCGCGCGGCCCGCGAGGAGGCGCAGTCGCTCGGCGCCAAACTGACGCAGCGCGCCCTGGCCGAGCGGTTGAGCGGGCTCGCGGCTGCGCTGGCGTCGCCCGGCCCGGTCGCGACCGCAGCGGGCAAGGTCGATCTCCGCCAGGAGGAGCACCCGTTCCACGCCTGGCGATCGCTGACGAGCCCCGAGGTGCGCAGCGAGGCGCAGTTCGCCGCTCGGCGCAAGGCCCTGCTGGGGCAGAGACAAGCACGCGCCAAACGGGCCGAAGAGGCGGGCAAGGCCTACGTGCCCTTCGACGGGTTCCGGGAGAACGGGTATCGCGAATGGTTCGTGACCGGGCAGGCGTTTGGCACGGGGCCCAGCCAGGTTCGGGACGTGGAGCTTCGCCCGGGCGCCGCCTTCCCGGTGGGTCGCCTGGTGGGCGCCGGCGTGGCCCACAGCGGGCTGACGGGGGGTCGGCTGCAAGGGGCGCTGCGGTCGAAGACGTTCACGATCGAGAAGAAGCACGTCCTCTACCAGGCCTCGGGCCGCGGGGTGCGCGTCAACGTCATCATCGACGGCTTCCAGAAGATCCAGGACCCGATTTACGGCGGGCTGACGTTCGTCGTCAACAGCGGGGAGCGCCCCCAGTGGTACGTGCAAAACCTGAGCATGTGGGTCGGGCAACGCGCCTACCTCGAACTGCTCGACGACGGCGATGGCCACGTCGCTCTGGAGAAGGTGCTGTTCTCCGACCACGGCGGGCCCCCGCCCGAGCAGCCCAACGCCCTGCTGACGCGCATGCTCGAAGACGGGGCGGTCACGTCGGCCGACGCCCTGGCTCGCAAGTATCAGTCGCTGCTCCGCGAGGTGGTGGCCGACTGGCAGAGTAGGCGACTGGCCGGCCGGGAGGACGGCGCGGGCCGCGTGGCGCTGCTGAACGCGATCCTGAAGTGCGAGATCGTGGCGGCGCTGCCTGCGGGCGCCGGCCAGGTGAGGGCCGAAGAGCGGGCGCGCCTGGAAAAGCTCTTGCGGGAGGCGCAGAGCCTGGAGGCGGCGCTGCCCAGGCCGCGCCGCGGCCTGGCGATGGCGGACGGCACGGGCGTCAACGAGCGCGTCCACATTCGCGGCAACCACAAGAGCCTGGGCGAGGACGCGCCGCGCCGGTTGCTGGTGGTGCTGGCGGGCGAGAAGCAGGCGCTGCCGAGGGTGGGCAGCGGCCGGCTGGAACTGGCCCGGCGCATGACCGAAGAGAATTGGGAGTTGCCGGCGCGGGTGATGGTCAATCGGCTCTGGCAGCACCACTTCGGCGCGGGCATCGTCCGCAGCCCCGACGATTTCGGCCATCAGGGCGAACGGCCGACGCACCCCGAGCTGCTCGACTACCTCGCCGCCGAGTTCGTGCGCCAGGGGTGGTCGCTCAAGGCGATGCACCGGATGATGGTGCTGTCGAGTACGTACCGGATGGCGAGCCGCGCCGACGAGGAGACGGAGCGCGCGGACGCGAGAAACGAGTTGCTCCACCGCATGCCGATTCGCCGGCTGGAGGCCGAGGCGATCCGCGACACGATGCTGGCCGTGAGCGGGCGGCTGGACCGCACGATGTACGGCACGGGGCCGCGGCCGTACCTGACCCCGTTCATGATCGGCCGGGGCCGCCCCGGCGCGTCGGGCCCGCTCGACGGGGCGGGGCGGCGCAGCATTTACCTGAACGTGCGGCGCAACTTCCTGAATCCGATGTTCCTGGCGTTCGACTACCCGATCCCGTTCTCGACGATCGGCCGGCGCAGCGTGTCGAACGTGCCGGCGCAAGCACTGACGCTGCTCAACAACCCGTTCGTGACGGGGCAAGCACGGCTGTGGGCGGAGCGCGTCTTGGAGGAGCCGGGCCTGACGGACGCGCAGCGCGTTCAGCGGATGTACGAGAGCGCGTTTGGCCGAGCGGCGACCGCGGAGGAGCTGGCGGACGCGCTGGCGTTTGTGGCGGAGCAGGGCAAGGAACACGGCCGCGCCGGCGACGTGCGGGCGTGGGCCGACCTGGGGCACGTGCTGTTCAACGTGAAGGAGCTGATCTTTGTGAATTGACGGCCCCGGATGCAAAGGAGGCGCTCGGAATGGCACTCGTCGAAGGCTTGCTGACCGCCGAACAGTATCGGTGCTGGCCGGACCACAAGCGGCCGACGGAGTTGGTGCGCGGGAGGGTGGTCGAAATGCACGTGCCGGCCCCGCGGCACGGTTACTACTGCGGCAACGTCGTCGCCCTCCTCCACCCTTACGCGAAGGCTCATCGGCTCGGGCGGGTGATGAGCAACGATTCGGGCGTCGTCACCGAGCGCGAACCGGACACGGTCCGGCGGGCCGACGTCATCTTTTTCAGCTTCGCGCGCTTGCCCGAAGGGCCACTGCCGGACGGCTACCTCGACGCGGTCCCCGAGGTGATCTTCGAGGTGCGCTCGCCGACGGACCGCTGGTCGAAGATCACGCGCAAGGTGGCGGAGTACCTCGACGCGGGCGTGGTCGCGGTGTGCGTGCTCGACCCGCAGACGGAGGCGCTGACGGTGTACCGCGACGACGAGTTTCCCCGCGTGCTGACGGCCGAGGAGGAGTTCAGTCTCCCGGGCGTCCTCGGCGGCTTCCGCGTCCTCGTCCGACAGTTTTTCGAGTAGGGGGCCCCAGATGACCGGCGATTGCAGCGTCGTGTAGGTTCGAGCACAGGGGAGATCTGCTAGAGTGGAGGAAGTGCGTGTCTGACCCGAAACCCGCACCGCCGCCCGTGCCGACGATTCACGAAGCCGACCTGGCGAGCGGGCCCTCTGGGGCTGTCTTGCGGGGCGCCGAAATCGATCGCGCGACCGCCGTCGCGCGAAGGCAATTGGGTGGGCACGTGGTCGTTTGCGGGCCCGACATCCGAGACACCCGCGCCCTGGCCCAGCAGGTTGAGGCGTCCGTTGGGCCTTACAAGCGCGGGGTGCCACACACGCGCTACGCGGGGCCAGAGGCGTTGCCCCATTTCCAACAGACCGACGACACCCACTCGGGCCACACCTTTTACGAGACGCCCAACCGGCGTGCGAGGAATTAGCCATGAAATACTTCACGGCCGACCGCTACGTGGCCCTTCAGGACTTCTCCGGCGATGCCGCCATGGACGCGGCGGACGCGGTCTGGGACGAGGCCGTGGACCGTTACGAAGCCCATCTGCAAACGATCCGGCCAAAGCTGCCCTCGGCGATCCTGCAATTGCTCGGTGGCTACTACTTGCACGACGCCAGCGCCTTGAGCATGGGCCGGGAAGGGAACGCCTTCGTGGTCGTCCTCCAACTCGACCCTCCGCCCAATGACTTGCTTACGATCGCTTACGAACTGACGAGTGAGCCGACGATTGATCGAAGCGCCCTGCCTGCCTCCCATTGCTCGCCAACGCCGGTTTGGCTCTATGACGAACTGGAGCTCGTTGAGGAGGGAGGCCCGGCGCACTACCTTCACTCCATCCAGTTCAGCAACGGCTGGGAGGTGCGCCTTCCCTTTTCCGCCGTGCGGATGACTGCGGCTCAGCCTGTGTTTCCGGCCGGACGCGCGGGCCGCGCCGCCCGCTCGGCCTAGCGTTCGAGGGCGATCTCCCTTTGTTCCATCAGGTAGTCCCCATGCACTGCCAACGCTTCCTCCCCGCCCCGCTCTCCCGCCGCGAAATGCTCTCCCGCTGCGCCAACGGCTTCGGCGCCGTCGCCCTGTCGGCCCTGCTCGGCGAGCGCGCCTTTGGCGCCGCGCCTCCCTCCCTCTCGCCGAGCAAGTCTCCGCTGGCGCCGAAGCCGCCGCACTTCAAGGCGAAGGCGAAAAGCGTCATCTTCCTGTTCATGGACGGCGGGCCGTCGCAGGTCGATACGTTCGACCCCAAGCCGAGGCTCGACCGCGAGCACGGCCAGCCGATCAAGGCGCGCGTCGAGCCGACGCAGTTCAACAACGTCGGCCGGGTGATGAAGTGCCCGTGGAAGTTTCGCAACTACGGCAAGAGCGGCATCCCGGTCAGCGACCTGTTCCCGCACGTTGGCGCCTGCGTCGATGACCTCGCCATCGTGCGCTCCATGATCGCGAACTTCTCGGAGCACACCAACGCCAACTACTTCATGCACTCCGGCCTCGGCCAGCAGGGCCGGCCCAGCATGGGCTCGTGGGTGACGTACGGCCTGGGCAGCGAGTGCCAGGAGCTCCCCGGCTTCGTGGTGCTCTCCAACGGAATGATCCCGCCTGGCGGGCTCGATTGCTTCAACAGCGGCTTCCTGCCGGCGTCGTACCAGGGCTCGCTGTTCCAGCGCGGCGCCCAGCCCGTCGCCGACCTGCGCCCCGCGGCGGGGAGCGCCCGCACGCAGAGGAGCAAGCTCGCCCTGCTGCACAAACTCGACCGGCGCGTCGTCGAGCGCATGGGCGCCGACGACAAGCTGGAGTCGGCCATCGCCAACTACGAGCTCGCCTTCCGCATGCAGACCGCCGTGCCCGGCCTGATGGACCTGAGCAGCGAGACCGCCGCCACGCGCAAGCTCTACGGGATGGACGACCGCGCCACGGAAGTGTTCGGGACGGAGTGCCTGCTGGCGCGGCGCATGGTGGAGCGGGGCGTGCGCTTCGTCGAGCTGCTCTGCCAGAACCTCGGCCACGATCGCTGGGACCAGCACAGCAACCTGCGGGCGGGCCACCAGGCCAACGCGCGGGCCGTGGACAAGCCCATTGCCGGGTTGCTCAAGGACCTCAAGGCGCGCGGCCTGCTCGATTCGACGCTGGTGATCTGGGGCGGGGAGTTTGGCCGCACGCCCATGGCCCAGGGCACCGACGGGCGCGACCACAACCCGTTCGGCTTCACGATCTGGCTGGCCGGCGGCGGCATCAAGGGCGGGACGACCTACGGCGCGACCGACGACTACGGCTACCACGCCATCGAGAAGAAGACGGAGGTCCACGACCTCCACGCGACGATGCTCCACCTGCTGGGCATGGACCACAAGCGCCTGACGTATCGGTTCGGCGGCCGCGACATGCGCCTGACCGACGTCCACGGCGAGGTGGTCACGGGGATTCTTGCGTAGCGGGGGCCTCTTCCACCTCGGGCCGGGGCTCGGCGGGCTGATGGCGATACATGCGCACCGCGGCGCTGACGAAGAGCAGCAGCCCGGCCAGCAAGGCGAGCCGGCCGGGCAACTGGTAGGGCGGCTGTTGCGCGCGCTGGGCGAGGGTGTCGAGCCGGTCGCGCAGGTCGGCTTCGGCCATCCCGCGCACCTCGTCGAGCTTGCGCGCTTGCTCGGTGCGACGGACGGGCTCGGGGAGGTAGGTGGACGCTTTCCAGCCGCCGACCATGAAGGCCAGGCCGACAAGGCCAATGGCGAAGGGGCTGGGCCGGGAGCGGGGGGGCGGCGCGGTCATGGCACTTCCTTTCCGGCGAGGGCGGGCGCTGCGACGATCATACCGTCTGGCGGGGGCGGCTGACAATTCGAGGTGGTGGGAGCGGGCCTTGTCCGGCAAGAGACTTGCGCGACGAGGTAATTCTCCCGTGAAGAAGGGCGGAGGGTGACATGCGCCCCGGCATCGACCCGAAGGTGGATTACGCGTTCAAGCGGCTGTTCGGTAGCGAAGGGGCCCTCGACTTGTTGAGCGCCCTGCTGCACGCGGTCTTGAGGCCGCCCGTGGGGCAGGAGATCGTGGGACTGGAGCTGCTCAACCCGTTCAACGAGAAGGAAGGACTGGACGACAAGCTCTCGGTGGTGGACGTCAAGGCGCGCGACCGCAGCGGGCGGCAGTTCAACGTCGAGATGCAGGTGGTCGTGCCGCGGTTCTTCCCCAGCCGGGTGCTCTATTACTTGGCGAGGCTGCACCAATCGCAGTTGCAGGAGGGCGAGGACTACCGCGTCCTGCGCCCCACCCTCTCCGTCTGCTTCGCCAACCGCGTCCTGTTCCCCCAACTGCCCGGGTTTCACCACACCTTCCGCTTGCTGGCGGAGGGCCACGAGGTCGCGTTCGCGGACGACCTCGTCGTTCATCTGGTGGAGTTACCGCGCTTCGAGTTGCGGGCGGAGGAGTTGACTGGGCCCCTCGATCTGTGGTGTTATTTCCTGCGGCACGGCGAGACGCTGGACAGCGAGCAGCTGCCGGCCGCGCTGGACGTTCCGCCCATTCACCAGGCAATGGAGGTGCTGGCCGTGTTGTCCCAGAACGACCTCGAACGCGAGCGCTACGAGGCGCGGCGCAAGATTGAGCGCGATCAGTTCACCCTTCTCGCCGACGCCCTCGACCAAGGACGGGAGGAGGGCATCGAGCTCGGGATGAAGAAAGGCCGCGCGAAAGGCGCGCTGGTGGGCCGCATTCGCCTCTCGCAACGCCTGCTGAGCCAGCCCCCGACGGCGGAAGCCGACCTGTACGCTCAGTCGGTCGATCAACTTGCGGCCCTGGCCGAGCAACTCGAGCGCCAGTTGCTGCCGCCTTCGCCCTGACCCTTGGGAGTGGCAAGGCCGCCTCCTCACGAAACCTTCGCCACCAGCAGCGTCCGGTCGTCGTGCGCCGGCCGACTGCCCGTGAACGCCTCCAGCGCCTCCAGGACCGCCTCCAGCAAGCCCTCAGCGCCGATCGTGCAGTTCTCCAGCACCTTGTCGAGGCGACCCATTCCGAACATCTCGCCCGCCTCGTTGTGCGCTTCCGTGATGCCGTCCGTGTATAGGATCAACTGGTCGCCCGTCACGAGTTGATGTGTCTCGTCCTCGTAGTTGTCCCCTGGCAGCAATCCCAGCGGCAAGCCGCGCCCGCCGTCCAGCAGGGCCAGCGTCCCGTCCTCGCACCGTTTGAGCCGAGGCGGGTTGTGGCCTGCGGAGGAGTAGGCGATCGTTCGTTTCGCCGGGTCGTAGATCCCGTAGAAGGCCGTGACGAACGTGTCGCCGCGGGCGGTGTAGCGCTCCTGCAAGTGGTGGTTGACGTGGTTGAGCAAATCGCTCGGCCGCATTTGCGCGCCGGGGAAGGTGTGGGCGAGGCTGTGGGTGACGGCCATGATGACTGCCGCGGGCGTGCCGTGGCCGCTCACGTCGGCGATCAGCAGGCCCCATTTCCCGTCGGCCAGGGGGAAGAAGTCGTAGTAGTCGCCGCCGGCGCGGTGCGCCGTCTGGTAGTGGGCGGCGAGGGAGAGCGTCGGTATCTCCGGCATCCGAGGCGGCAGCAGTGCGCGCTGGATCCCGGCGATCGCCTTCATCTCGTAATCGACTTCCTCGTAGGCCTCCTTCAGTTGCTCCGCGAGGACGAGGTTGTGCGTCGCCCGCCCATAGAGGTTGCTCATCCACACTAGTTGCGGAAACTGCTCGGGCAAGAACGCCCCCGGCTCGCGGCGCAACAGCAGCACCATGTTCAGCGCCACGCCCTGGTCGTACATCGGAATGACCGCCGCCGAGCGGAAGCCCTCCAGGTGTTCGCGCGCCGGGTCTTCGGCCGCGACTCGCAGGTCGTCGATCAGGCGCGGCTCGTCGCCGTAGATCAACTCGGCCAACAACCCCCCTTCGAGAAGTGGCAGGCGATCTTTCTCCTTCCAGGGGTTGATTTCCTGCTCCCACCGGCTGCTGCGCGTGAGGCGATAGCGCGGCGCCTTCAGGTCGCGCCGGCTCAGCGACAGCGAGCCATCCACCGGCAGCAGGTCGCGCATGCGGGCCCGATACGCCCGGCCCATCTCCTGCGGGTCGGTCTGCCGGCTCATCTCCCGCATCGCCTCGACGATTTGCGCCAGTTGCTCGCGCCAGCCCCCCGCCTTCGTCAACTCGCCCATCGTCATCTTGCTCCTCCTCGGCAATGAACGGGCGCGATCTCTTCCATTGTTGGCGCCGCCCCGCCCCAAGGCAAATCGGCGCTCTCTCCCGGGCCCTTGACGACGCCCCTCCTTCCGTTATGTTGTCGTATAACTTGGTGATACCTCGTGTTGGAAAAGGAGGCGCTCATGTTGCGGAAGTTGCTGGCTGTGGTACTGGTGCTGGCGTTGTTCGCGGGGGGGCTGCTGGCCGCCGACGGGACGGTGGTCTCCTACGACAAGAAGACGGCGAAGCTGGTGGTAAAGGTTGGCGCGAAGAACCGGACGATCCAGCTCGACAAGAAGTTTCACGTCCACAAGCCGGACGGGTCGCACGTCAAGTTCAAGGACTTCGAGAAGGTGTTCAAGAAGGGCCTCGCGGTCGAACTGGAGGAGGAGGACGGCAAGGTCGCGGAGATCAACATCAAGAAGTGAGGTCGGGCCCGTTGCTTGTCGGCGGCTCATCTGCTATCACCATGCTGAACGGTTGATCGTTCGCCCAGGGGGACGCGCCGATGAGTTGCAGCAGGTGGCTGGGAGCGTGTGCGGTCTTGCTGGTGGTGGGGGCCCTGAGCGCGGCCGAGGGGCCGGCGCCGATCAAGGTGTTGATCGTCGATGGGCACAACAACCACAACTGGCGGGCCACGACGCCCCTGTTGAAGGCCTATCTCGAGGAAACGAAGCTCTTCAAGGTGGACGTCGCGACGGCCGGCGCGGACGTCGGCAAGTTCAAGCCGAACTTCGCCGATTATCAGGTCGTCGTCTCCAACTACAACGGCCCGGAGTGGCCGAAGGAGACGAAGAAGGCGTTCGTCGATTTCGTCAAGAAAGGCGGGGGGCTCGTGGCGGTCCACGCCGCCGACAATTCGTTCCCCGGCTGGATCGAGTACAACGAGATGATCGGCGTGGGCGGCTGGGGCGGGCGCAGCGAGAAGTCGGGGCCCTACGTGCGCGTGCGCGAGGGCAAGGTCGTGCTCGACAAGTCGAAGGGCGCCGGCGGGAGCCACGGGGCGCGCCACCCCTTCGTCGTCACCACGCTCGACAGCAAGCACCCGATCACGGAGGGCCTGCCGCCGCGCTGGCTGCACGCGATCGACGAGCTCTACGACCGGCTGCGCGGGCCGGCGCACAATCTCAAGGTGCTGGCCTACGCCTACGCCGACAAGGGCAAGGGCGGCACCGGCGAGAACGAGCCGATGCTGATGGCCGTGCAGTACGGCAAGGGCCGGGTCTTTCACACGACCCTCGGCCACGACGCGACGGCGATGAAGTGCGTCGGCTTCATCACCACGTACCAGCGCGGGGTGGAGTGGGCGGCGACCGGCAAGGTGACGCAGAAGGTGCCGGTCGATTTCCCCACCCAGAGCAAGGAAAGCAGTCGGAAGTGATCCGGCCTTCCGTTTCGCCGCGCCCCGGGCGGGCCGCGGCGAGACGGGACGAGGACTACTTCAGGTCCACCCCGTTGACCTTCTTCACTCCCTCGCGGCTGAGAACGACGATCTGGTAGCGGAACCCCGGCCGCAGGTCGCGCGTCGCGGCGGCGCCCACGCGCAGGTTGCCGTCGTCGCCGAGGGAGGCGCGGGCGGGCAGCATGCGGCCGCCGCGCGTGGTGCTAACGACGACGATTTCCTTGGCGAAATCGACCTTCGGCTCCTTGGCCGGCAACTTCCACGCCTTCCACAGCGCCGTCAGCGCCTTCTGGTCGGCGATCAGCCCGCCCTTGGGCGCTTCCTTCTGGAGGCCCTCGTCGTCCACCGACCCGCTCACGGTCGCGGTGGGAACGACCGCCTTGAACTTCGGCTTGACCTCCTCGCCCGCCACTGGCGAGACCGCCGCCACGAAGGCCAACACCAACAACGCACTCACCCCGCGACAGGTCGGCTGCATCTTCGTACTCCTTCCCCACGTCTGGGGCTCGCCACCCCCGGCCCGCAACAGATGGGCTGGAACGGGGTGGCGCTCGCCGGGCGTCATTGTAGGGCGAGGCGCGCTCGCGGAAAACAATCGCCAGCCCCCTCCCGGTCGTCGTACATTAGCCTGGCCCGACTTGCTCCCGAAGATCGTCGTCCCCCGGAGGTCCCATGTTTCACGCTCTCGCGCGCATTCGGCGCCCGCTCCTGGCGCTGGCCCTGGCGACGTTCTTCCTACCGCCTCCCCCCCTGGCGGCCGAGGCGCTCGTGCCTCCTGCGCGGGAGTACGAGGCCGCAGCGAAGGCCCTCGACGCCTTCATCCGCGCCGAAGTCGAGGCCAAGGGGCTCCCCGCCCTGTCGATCGCGCTGGTGGACGATCAGAAAGTCGTGTGGGCGAAAGGCTACGGGTACGCCGACGCCGAGAAAAAGGCCCCCGCCACCGCGGACACCGTGTATCGCGTTGGCTCGGTCTCCAAGCTGTTCACCGACCTGGCGATCATGCAACTCGTCGAGCGCGGCGCGCTCGACCTCGACGACCCCGTCAGCAAGTACCTGCGCGACTTCAAGCCCGGCAACCCCTTCGACAAGGCGATCACCCTCCGCCAGTTGATGACTCACCGCTCGGGGCTGGTGCGCGAGTCGCCCGTCGGCCATTATTTCGACCCGACCGGCCCGACGCTGGCGCGGAGCGTCGAGAGCCTGAATCGGACGGAACTGGTCTACGAGCCGGGCAAGCGCATCAAGTACAGCAACGCCGGCGTCGCCGTGGCCGGCTTCGTGCTGGAGGTGACGCAGAAAGAGCGCTTCGGCCGCTACCTGGGCCGCAACCTCCTCGCCTCGCTGAACATGAAGAGTAGTTCGTTCGAGCCCGACCCGCTCATCAGCAAGAACCTGGCCAAGGCGGGCATGTGGACCTACCACGGCCGCGATTTCCCCGCCCCCACCTTCGACCTGGGGACGGCGCCGGCCGGCAACCTCTATTCGACCGTCAACGACCTGAGCCGATTTCTGAGCTGCCTGTTCGCCGACGGCCGGGGGCCCGACGGCGCGATCGTGAAGGGCGCCACGCTGAAACAGATGTACGTGCCGCAGTTTGCCAAGAAGGGCGCCAAGGAGGGCTTCGGGCTGGGCTTCATGGTGAGCGAGCTCGAGGGCCGGCGCCGCGTCGGGCACGGCGGGGCGGTCTACGGCTTCGCCACCGACCTGTCGGCACTGCCGGACGACAAGCTCGGCGTGGTGGTTATCGCGTCGCTCGATTGCGCCAACGCCGTCACCACGCGCATCGCCGACAACGCCCTGCGGCAGATGCTGGCCGTCAAGCAGAAGAAGCCCCTCCCCAAGATCGAGGTCACCCAACCGCTCGCGGCGGGGGAGGCCCGCAAGCTCGCCGGCCGTTACCAACTCAAGGACCGGTTCGTGGACCTGCTCGAGAACGAGGGCAAGCTCTATTTGCTCCCCGGCAAGGGCGGAATGAAGCTGGAACTGCGCCAGGCCGGCAAGCGGCTCCTCACCGACGACCGCTGCGGCTACGGGACGGCGGTCGAGGTGAAGGGCGACGAACTGATCGCCGGGAAGGAGACGTTCAAGCGCGTCGCGGTGGCGAAGCCGAAGGCGGTGCCGGAGAAGTGGAAGGGGCTGATCGGCGAGTACGGCTGGGACCACAACGTGTTGTTCGTTCTGGAGAAGGATGGCAAGTTGCAGGTGCTGATCGAGTGGTTCTTCCTCTACCCGCTGGAGCAGGAGTCGGAGAACGTGTTCAAGTTCCCCGATTTCGGGCTCTACCACGGGGAGAAGTTGGTGTTCGCGCGCGACCGCGCCGGGCGGGCCACGGAGGTCGATGCCGCGAGCGTGGTGTTCGAGCGCCGCAAGCTCGACGGCGAGGACGGCTCGACGTTCAAGATCAAGCCGCTGCGCCCGGTGGCGGAGCTGCGCAAGCTGGCCCTCGCCGCCAGGCCGCCTGCGGAGAAAGGCGAGTTTCGCAAGCCGGAGCTGGTGGAGGTGACGGGGCTCGATCCGACGATCAAGCTCGACGTCCGCTACGCCAGCACCAACAACTTCCTGAGCACGCCGTTCTACGCCTCAGCCAAGGCGTATTTGCAGAAGCCGGCGGCGGAGGCGCTGGTGCGCGTCCACAAGAAGCTGGCGAAGCAGGGCTATGGGGTGCTGGTGTTCGACGGCTATCGGCCGTGGGCGGTGACGAAGATGTTCTGGGACGCGACGCCGAACGATAAGAAAATCTTCGTGGCCGACCCGCAGAAGGGCTCGCGCCACAACCGAGGTTGCGCGGTCGATCTGACGCTGTACGACCTCAAGACGGGGAAGCCGGTGGACATGGTGGGCGGCTACGACGAGATGTCGGATCGGTCGTACGTGGAATATCTGGGCGGGACTTCGCTCCAGAGGCACTACCGAGAGGTGCTGCGGCGGGCGATGGAGGCGGAGGGCTTTACGGTGTACGAGGCGGAGTGGTGGCACTACGACTTCAAGGATTGGAAGAAATATCCGATCTTGAACAAGACGTTCGAGGAGGTCGCGGCGGAGCGGAGAAAGCCCTGAAGTCAGGCACTCCGCGGCCACCAGGTTCCGCGGCGAAAGCGTTGTGGCCGATGCCCCGTCGGTTACAATTGCCCGGTTGAGGTCGCGCTCGATGCCCTCGGCGCCGCGAAGGCGACGGTGCTGCTGAAGAAAAGGACGGCCGTGCTGACCGGCACCACGCCCGAGATCGACCCACGCGCTTTGGAACTGGTCGAACCGGGGACGCTCTGCATGATCCTCTACCATCCCTTCCCCTACGCCCCGCCCCCGCCGGCCCCGCCCCCCCCGCCAAAAACCGGGAGTGATGATCGGCCCGGGCCGAGTGCTCCTGTGAAGTCGCCTCCTGGCAAGGAAAGCCAAGGATGAGCGGAGGGATCGGCGCGCTCGGTGGTCCACCTGCGAGAAGGCACCAAGGATAAGACAGCCCCGTTTTATCTCACCGAGGCGCTCGAAGGCCACAAAGCGGTGCCCCGGCTGTGTCAGCCGAGAGAGGCCAGCGACGTCGCTCTCGCTGGCCTGCTCTTCCACGGCTGAAACAGCCGTGGAAGAGCAGGCGTCTTTCCCCTCGCCTGCCTCCCCTCTCGCGGCTGAAACAGCCGTGGCACAAGATCGGGCCCTCACTTCCCGCATCTCGTGGCGATCGGAAACGGTGGCGCTCCTCACTCGTCCACGAGCGCCGTGCCGCGGGGCACCCAGCCGACCTCGTCGCCGGACAGTTCGATCTGCAACCACCCCCCGCGCTCGAACAGCAGCCGCGCCTCCACCCCTCGATTCACCGACGTGCGATAGCGCGCCGAGTACGCTGCCCCATTGCCCTTGCGCAGCCGAACGTCGTCGCGGGCGATGACCACCAACGGCTTGCCTTCCTCGTGGCGCTCGTTCAACAAGAGCGCTCCCGCCAGCGCCCCTGTGCAAACGAGCGCCACCAGAGCGAGGAAAAGGGGCCGAGGTTGCCGCGCGATCAGCCAGCGCGTGAGGAGCGCCCAGGCGACGAGGTAACAGGCGAGGGCGCCGCGGAACAGCCAGCGCGACGACAGGGCCGGCAGCCAGGGCGGGCGTTGGTCCTCCGGCGGGCGCGCAAAGCGCCCCTCCTCGGGATAGGCAACCAGCGCCCGGGCCTCGGCCAGCGCCTCGCTGAGGGCGGCGTCGGCGGGCGCCAGCCGCAGGCCGCGGCGGTACGACAGGATGGCGCGCGGCAGGTCGCCCGCCAGGAGGTAGGCGTTGCCGAGGTTGCGGTAGAGCGCTGGGTTGGCGGCGCCGGCGCGGCGCAGCTCCTCGAAGCGCGCGGCAGCCGTGCGGAAGTGCGGCCGGGCCTTGGCGGCCGACTCGCGCAGGCGCACGCCCTCCGCGAACGCCTCCTCGGCCTGCCGGGCCAGGTCGGCGTCGGCCTGCCGGGCCAGGTCGGCGTCGGCCGGCGCCGCCCCGGCCAGCAACAGCATGCCACTCAGGAGGAGGGGGGGCACGACAGCGCCTCCACGTCGAGAAGGAACTGCGTCCCGGCACCCACCAGATTGATCGGGCTCGGGCCTGGGCGGAAACGCGCCTCGTCGCAGGCGCGGAAGAAGCGCTCGGCTTGCTCGGCGAGGGGGGCAGGGCAGCCCTGCCGTGTCAGGTGGGCGGCGACCTCGGCCGGGGTCGGCTCCGCCACGGGCAGTTCGTAGCGCTCGCGCAGGTAGTCGGCGACCACGCGCGCGGAGCGCTCGGCGCACGCCGCCGGCGCGAGCGCCGCGGCGGCCTGCAAGGAGCTCAGCGCCAGGCGCGTCGCCCGCCTGCGGCGGCGCCGCGCCCGGGCTGCCTGGGGCGTCAGGCGCCACCAGGCCAGGTAGCAGGCCAGGCTCGCCAGGGGCGGTGCCAGCAGCCACGCCGCCAGCTCCGCGGGCCGGGGCGTTTGCCAGGGGAGGCCGTGGGCAAGCAGGTCGGGCCCGGAGGCCAGCACGTAGGCGAGTTCCGGGGCCCGCAAAGGTACGGGCGCGGCCTCGAGCGCTCCCACGCGCAGAGGGATCGGGTCGGTGTAGATCACCTGAAAGCGCTTTTCGGCGTTTTGAATCTCCGGGTTGTAGAAGGCGAAGGGGAAGCTCGGCACCTCCGTCACGCGCTTGCCCTTCGGCTTCAGCCGGTAGACGAGCTCCCACTGGTTCGGCTCGCCGGCCCCTTTGCGCGGGGGGGCTCGCTCGGGAGCGTCCTCGATGAAAAAGTCGGCGGCGAACGAGGGCACCTGGGCGAGGTCGATCGGCCGGGGCGGGTGGCGCACGCGCCCGATGGCGCGAACGGTAACGGTGAGCGTCAAGCGCCCCCACGCCGGCAGCGCCGTCGGCTCGGCGCGGGCGACCGCCTCGAAGCGGCCGTTGGCCTCGCTGAAGGGCAGGTCGGCCGGTCGGCCGACGACGGGGGCCTCCTCGGCCCCGGCCGCGGGCGCGGGGACCAGGAGCAACGCGAACAGCGGCAGGGTGAAGGCGCTGCGCATGCGGCCCCCCCTACCAGTCGCGCGCCACGCCGGCCGGGCGCCCCGCCTGGCCCTTGCGGTAGGCCTGGCGCTCCTCGACGATGAGCCGGGCGGCGCGGTCGAGGTGCTGGGCGGCGTCGTCCGGCGAGATCAGGAGTGGGTCGGCGCGGTCGGGCACCGGCTGTAGGTTGCCGGCCCCCGGCGCGGGAGGGGCGTTGGTCTGCGTCAGCCTGTCGCCCGGTCCCTGCTCGGCCGGCGTGCTGGCGGAGCTCTCGTCGGGCGTGCCGTCCGTGCCGTCGGCCCCACTCGGCTGCGGCTCGGGCGTTTGCTTGTCGGGCTGGGGTGGGTTGTTGTCCTTGTCCGGGCCCCCGTCTTCCGGGGGAGAGGCGCCCAGGGACTGCGCGAGCAGCAACCGCGCGCGCTCGCGGTTGTACAACACGTCCTCGCGCAATTCCGGGCCCACCTCGCGCAGGGCCTGGGCATACCACTGCAGGGCCTGCCGAAGCTCCTCGGGAGAATTCGCCCTTTGCAGAGCGCAGTTGCCCAGCCCGTAGAGGGCGCGCGGCCGGCGCGGATCGTCGCGGCCCAGACAGCAGCGGTAGAGCCGTTCGGCGTCGAGGAGCAGCTGCGGCGCGCCCTCGCCGGACAGGGCGAGATGATACTTCGCCGCGGCGAGGTTGAAGGCGACCAGCCCCGGGTCGGTAGCGCGGGCCTCGGCCTGCTCGTAGAGCGCCGCCGCCTCGGCGTACTCGCCGCGCGCGAACGCCGCATTGCCCCGGCGCAGCAGCGCCTCGGGAGATGGGGGCGCAGCGCGCCAGGGCGAGGCGGCCAGCGCCAGCAGGGCGAGCACCACAAGCGAGCCGACCGAGAGCCAGCGCTTCATCGCGGGCCTCCTCCCGACCGGGCCCGGGCCAGCAGCACGCCCAGCCGGGCGCCGAGCGCCGGGGCCGAACCGCTGCGTTCGGGAAGCAACAAGGTCAAACTCAGGAGGCCGAACGCTGGGAGCAGGAAGTAAGCGTAGCGCGGGCGCAGCACCGGCAGCCCGCCATCGGCGCCCTCGCGCTGCGGCTGCGACTCGATCAGCGCCAGGTAGTACACGCCGAGCGCCAGCGGCCGGTTGCCGGGCAGGGTTAGCGTTCCGCCGGTTTGCACGGCGATCTCGCGGAGCGGGCCCTCCTTGAGCCGGGTGCCGACTTCCTTGCCGTCGTGCGCGAGGGAGGCGCGGCCGACGCGGATCGGGTGTTCCTCGTCGGGGTCGCCGATGCCGACGCAGTGGACCGGGACGCCCTCGGCGCGGGCGCGGGCGATGCCGGCGCGCCACTCCCCATCCCCGGCGGGATCGTCGCCGTCGGACAGCAGCAGGACGTCGCACGCCCCGTGGCTGCGCTCGTCGCGGGCGCCGACGGCCAGGATCAGCGCCTGGCCGATGCGCGTCCCCGAGGGCCCCGACTCGGCGCGCAGGCCGACGCCGGGGTGGGCGAGGTCGATGCTCTCGACGGACTCGCGGAAGTGATCTATGTCGTGCGTGAGCGGGCAGACCAGCCGGGCCTTGCCGGCGAACGTCACCAGCGCCACGCGATGCCCCCAGCGCCGGCGCAGCGTCGCGGCCAGGTCGAGCAGGGCCTCCCTGGCCAGCGCCAGCCGGCTGGGCGACTCGGCGAGCATGCTGCGGCTACAGTCGAGGACCACGACGAGGTCGCGCCCCGGCGCCGCCGACTGGCCCCAGTCGCGCCCCCAGCGCGGCCCCGCCATGCCGGTCACCAGGCACGTGAGGCCCAGCGTCAGGCAGAGGTGACGCAGGCCCGCCAGCAACCGCCACCGCCAGGGGGGCCGGCGCAGCCCTTCGAGCCCGCCCGCGCCGAAGCGCGCCAGCGCCCGCCGGCGCCGCCAGCTCGCCCACAGCGACAGCGCGCCCAGCAGCGGCAGGGCGGCCAGACCGTAGAGCAGCAGCGGGTGTGCGAACGGCGCATCGGGCATGGGGATTACGGAAGTCGCCTCCAGATCGTCCGGTCGAGCGCCAGGGCCAGCGCGAGCAAGACGAACGACGACAGGGCGAACCACGAATACAGTTCATGATAGCGGCGAAACTGCTGGGTTTCGATGCGATCGCGCTCCAGCCGGTCGATCTCCTGGCAGGCGGCCAGCAGCGCGCCGGTGTCGCGCGCCGTGAAATAGCGACCCTGGCTGATCTTCGCCACGTCCTTCAGCGTCTGCTCCGCGTCGGCGCGGACCGCGGCGGGCCCTCCCTCGGCAGCGCTCCCGAGAGAGCCGCCCGCGTCGATGGCGTAGATGGGAATGCCGAGGCTGCCACTGACCTGGGCGGACTGTCTCGGCGTCCAGCCCGAGGGCGGACTGACCTGGTTGTGCTCGCCGTCGGTCAGCAAGACCAGCACCTTGCGGCGCGGCCGGGCGCTCTTCAGGCGCTGTAGCCCCACCGCGATGGCGTCGCTGAGGTTGGTTTGCGACTCGCCCGCGGCGCGGCGCGGCTGCTCCTCGTCGAGCATGCGCACCAGCGCCGAATGGCTCAACGTCAGCGGACAGGCGACCTCGGCGCGCGTCCCGAACGTCACCATGCCGAGCAGGTCGGTGGGACGGCCCTCGAAGCGCAGGGGAGCGCCTTGGGGCCCCACCTCGCCGCCCGTCACGAAGAGGCGAAACACGCGCTTGACGGCCTCCAGGCGCGCGATGGCCGTCCCGTTCCAGTCGAAGTCCTGCTCGGCCATGCTCCCGCTCACGTCAACGGCCAGCACGATGGCGATGCCCTCCGTCTCGACCGGCGTGTTCAGGTCGGGCCAGCGCGGCCCCGCCACGGCAACGACCAGCGCCAGCAGCGCGGCCGCCCGCAAGGTCGCCCCGCCGACGCGCGCCCAACGCGCCCGGCCAGCAGGAAGGGCGGCGAGCAGCCCGGCCACGGGATGGCGCACGGCGCTGCGCCGCTGGCGAAGCCACCACCAAAGGAGAGGTGGGACGGCGAGGGCCAGGAGCAGGGAAGCGGGCGCGGTGAATTGGCTCAACCCTCGTGCTCCTGGCGAGGCAAGACGGTGGGGGGCGCAGGGATGGTAGCAAAGGGCGTGCCTCGGTGGCAAACCGTGTAGCCGCGACGCGAAGCGGAGCGCGTCCGCCACGTTGCGCTCCGCGTAAGCGGCTACACATTCGCCAGCCCCTCCCTCTTCGTGGTCATTCCCTGACCAGTTCAGCGCTCCTGCGCCAGCGCCAGGCGGAAGCGGCGCAGCAGCAAGGTCATCACCACGCCCATCAACAGAAGGCTGAGGAGGAAGATGATGGCGATGGGCACCTCGACCAGCAAGTTCTCCTGCGGGCGGCGCCACCTGGCGTCGGCAAGGAGGACGAGGTAGCTGGCCAAGCACAGGCCGGTGACGAACCAGACCAGTCGCAGGCGGAAGCGCAGCGCGGCGCCGGCAATCAGCAGCAGGTAGCAGACCAGCAGGGCGCTCTTGGTGCCGTCGGCCCGGAGGAGCAGGGCCGTGAACATCCCCACGTCGAAGGCGGCCCAGCCGTAGGTGGCCGGCCAGCGCCAGCCGGGGCGGTTCATCAGCCATTGCAGGACGATGGCCCCGAGGGCCCAGCAGCCGAGGAGGTAGGTCACGAACCAGTGGAAATCGTCGCCTTCCGCCAGGCCCAGGCCGATGAGCACGAGGTGATCGACGTAGAAGAGCGACAGCCCGCACAACGTCGCGGCGAGGGCGGGCCGCTTTTGAGCCCAGCGGGCCAGGCGCCCCAGGGGCCCGACCGGCCGGGCCAGCGCCGCCTCGCCGCGCAGGAAGCGCTCCAGGTCGTCGGCCAGGTCGGCGGCGCTGGCGTAGCGACTCCCGGGCTGCTTCTCCAGACATTTCAGGCAGATCGCCTCCAGGTCGCGGCCGATGGCCGGGCACAACTGGCGCGGCGGGAGCGGTTCCTCGCCGACGACCTGCATCAGCGTGTCGATGGCGCTCTCGGCCTTGAAGGGGGGCTTGCCGGTGAGCAGTTCGTAAAGGATGGCGCCCAGGCTGTAGACGTCCGCCGCGGGGCCGATGGTGCCGGTCTTGCCTCCGGCCTGCTCGGGGGCCATGTAGGAAGGCGTGCCCATGACGGCGCCGGTGCGCGTCTGCGTGGCGCCGACGTCGAGCAGTTTTGCCAGGCCGAAGTCGGTGATCTTGGGCTGGCAGTTCACGAGCGGCGCGTCCGGCTCGCCCACCAGCAGGACATTGGCCGGCTTCAGGTCGCGGTGGACGATGTTGTGCTGATGGGCGTGGTGAACCGCTCGCGCCAGTAGCACCGTCAGCCGGGCCGCCTCCGCCGGCGGCAGCGGCTTGCCCCCGAGGCTCTTTTCCAGCGAGCCGGCGCCGCACAGTTCCAGCGCGCAAAACGGGCTGCCGTCGTGCTCGCCGACCTCGTAGACCTGGACGATGTGAGGGTGCTGCAAGCGGGCGATGGCCTCCGCCTCGGTCTTGAAGCGCGCCAGGTCGTCCTCGCCCGCGTGCGCCCCGGCGAGGATCATCTTGAGGGCCACCATCCGGTTGAGCTTCAGGTGCCGGGCGAGGTAGACGACGCCCATTCCCCCTCGGCCCAGTTCGTCCAAAACCTCATAGCCCGGCACCTGGCCGCGCCGGGGCGAGGAAGCGTCGGCGAGGGCCCCGAGAGGAAGCGTGGCCGCCTCGCGCTGGGGGACCGTCCGGTCCTCGGCGGGCGGCAGCGTCGCGCCCTCGTCGCCGGCGAGGGCCAGGGCGCAGGCGGGGCAACGCGCAGGCTCTTCCTGGGAAAACAACCCGCCACAGCGCGGACAGGAGGACACATTCATGAACGGCTCGACGTTGGGGGATGGAAGCACTCCTCAAATGTAAGCCTCGCGCCTTTGCCGTGCAAGCAGGCGCGGGCCCCGACATCCGCGTTGTCGGCGCGGGCAGGAGATGGCTACAATGCGCTCGCGGTGTAGCGCCGGGGTGGGAGGAACGCCTTTCATGCGCGTGGGGATCGGACACGACACGCATCGGCTCGAAGAGGGCCGCCCGCTCATCCTGGGCGGGGTGCGCGTCGAACACGCGCGCGGCCTGGTGGGCCACAGCGACGCCGACGTGGTCCTGCACGCCCTGACCGACGCGCTGCTCGGCGCCGCGGGGCTGGGCGACATTGGCGATGCCTTCCCCGACACCGACCCCACGTGGAAAGGGGCCGACTCGCGACTGTTCTTGCGCGCGGCGCTGGCCCGGCTGAACCGGGAAGGCTGGCGCGTTGTCAACGTAGACGTGATCGTCTTCGCCCAGGAGCCAAAGCTCGGGCCGGTCAAAAACGCCATCCGTGCCAGCCTGGCCGAGTTGCTCGGCGTGGCCCCCGACGCGGTCAACGTGAAGGCCAAGACCGGCGAGCGCGTGGGGCACCTCGGGCGCGGGGAGGCGATGGCCTGCCAGGTCGTCGCCCTGATCGACAGGGCCTAACGAGGAATGAAGGGACCGCCATGGCGCTGCGCGTCTACAACACGTTGACCCGGGAGAAAGAAGACTTCAAGACGGTGCAGCCCGGCAAGGTCGGCATGTACCTGTGCGGCCCGACGGTCTACAAGCCCAGCCACGTCGGGCACATGGTCGGGCCCGTCATCTTCGACGTCGTCAAGCGCTTTTTGAGCTATGTCGGCTATCAGGTGACGTTCGTCGTCAACATCACCGACGTCGATGACAAGTTGATCGTCCGCGCCCGCGAGCTAAATACCACGGTCAAGGAACTGGCCGAGAAGATGACGGCCGATTACGTCGAGTCCCTCCGCAAACTGAACGTCACCAGCATCGACCACATGCCGAAGGCGACCGAGCACGTGCCGGAGATGCTGGAGATGATTGGCCGGCTCGTCGAGAAGGGCCAGGCCTACCCCGCGGGCGGGGACGTGTACTTCGACATCGGCAAGGACGCGGACTACGGCAAGCTGTGCAACCGCGACCCGGAGCAACTCGAGGCGGGCTCGCGCATCGAGGTGAGCGAGAAGAAGCGCAACCCTGGCGACTTCGCCCTGTGGAAGGCCGCCAAGCCGGGCGAGCCGCAGTGGGAAAGCCCCTGGGGCCCGGGCAGGCCGGGCTGGCACATCGAATGCTCCGCGATGAGCATGAAGATCCTCGGCAAGACGCTCGACGTCCACGGCGGGGGCCTCGACCTGCAGTTCCCCCACCACGAGAACGAGCTGGCGCAATCGGAGTCGTACAGCGGCGAGCCGTTCGCGCGCTACTGGATGCACAACGGGCTGTTGAAGATGGGCCACGCCAAGATGGCCGGTTCGGTCGGCAACGTGGTCAACGTCGCCGACCTGCTGAGCCAGCACACCCCGGAGACGGTGCGCTTTCTGCTGCTGAGCACCCACTACCGTAGCCCCATCGACTTCGGGGCCCGGGAGGAACGCGACCCGCTCCAGGAAACGCGCCGCAGCCTCGAAGGCTTCTACCGCTTCTTCGAGCGCTACCAGCGCATCACCGGCGGCGACTTCTACAAGCTCCCGGCCCCGGCGCGCCACGCGGCCTTCGAGATCGGGCCGACTCCCGGCGTGTTCCTCACGGAGGTCGCCCGCCTGCGCGACCAGTTCCTCGAGTGCATGGCCGACGACTTCAACACGGGCGGCGCCGTCGGCGTCCTCTACGAGTTGCTGACGACCCTCAACCGCCACGCCGACGGCAGCAAGCTCGAAGGCCCCGAGCCGGCCGCCGGCGCCCGGGCCGACTTCGAGCGCGGCGCGCTGGTGCTGCGCGAGCTCGGCCAGTTGCTCGGCATTTTTCACCAACCGCCGGGCGGCGGAGAGGCAGGCAAGGGCGAACTGGTGAACGGTCTGATGGAATTGCTCATCGAGCTGCGCGCGGAACTGCGCAAGGCCAAGAACTGGGAGCTCACCGACAGGATCCGCCAGCGCCTTGGCCTGCTGGGCATTCATCTCGAAGACCGGGCGGGCGGGACGGACTGGCGCCTGGGCGAGAAGGTCGATCTCAGCAGGAAGGGGCCCCCGAAACCGCCCAAGGCGAAATGAGGAAAGGCGAGGCCGCCTGCCCAGGCGACCTCGCCATTCGACCTTGTGCCGTTCCGCGCAGACGGGGTAGGCTTACCCTCATGAGCCAGCCCTCCCCCAAACCGTCTCCGCCCGCCCTTCCCGTCCCGGCAAGGCGCATCCTCGGCATCGACCCGGGGCTGCAAGTCACCGGCTACGCCGTCCTCGAAGTCCGGCCGCGCGCCCCCCACGTCTGCGAGGCCGGCATCATCCGCACCTCCCCCGGCCGTAAGACAACTGACGTCGCCCTGCGCATTCGCACTCTGTACGATGGTATACTAGAAGTGCTGGAGCAGTATCGTCCCGACGTGATGGTCGTCGAGCAACTTTTCGCCCACTACAAACACCCGCGCACGGCGATTTTGATGGGCCACGCGCGCGGGGTGCTCCTCCTGGCGGGGGCCCAGCGCGACCTGCCGATCCACAGTTACGCGGCCTCGCGCATCAAGAAGACGATCACGGGCAGTGGGCGGGCGCGCAAGGAGCAGATGCAGCGGACGATGCAGCGCGAGCTGGGGCTGGCACGGCTGCCGGAGCCGCACGACGTGGCCGATGCGCTGGCGGCGGCGCTGTGCCATTACTACGTCCAGAAGTTGCCGGAAGCCCTGTAGGGAACGCCCTCCGTGGCGTTCCGCTGCCGGAACGCCACGGAGGGCGTTCCCTACAGTGTCGCGAGGACGACCATGATTACCAAAATCACCGGCGTGCTCAACCGCGTTCTCGAAGAGGACGTGCGCCTCCAGGTGGGGGCGTTCGAGTACCAGGTGCTCGTGCCGGAGTTCGTCCGCCGGACCGTGCAGAACGGCGTCGGGAAGGAGCTGACCTTCCACACCGTCCACTACCTCGACGGCAACATGCAGGGCGGGCGCGTGGAGCCGCGCTTGCTCGGCTTCCTCAACGAGGCCGACCTCGAGTTCTTCGAGTTGTTCTGCACGGTGGACAAGATTGGCCCGCGCAAGGCGCTCAAGGCGATGGTGCGCCCGATCAAGGAGGTGGCCAACGCCATCCAGCGCCAGGACTCGAAATGGCTCACGACGCTGCCCGGCGTTGGCCCGCAGACGGCAGAGAAGATCATCGCCACGCTGCGCCGCAAGGTGACGCGCTTCGCCATGATGCCGAGCAAGCCCGAGCCCGGGGCCGACGGCGCCGAGGTCGTCGAAGCGAACGAAGGCGCCCCTGCCCACGTCGAGGGGAGCGTCCTCGAAGATGCGTACCAGGCGCTGATGAGCATCGGCCACAGCCCTGTCGAGGCGCGCAATCGGCTCGACAAGGTCCACGCCACCGGCAAGTCGTTCGCCACGGTCGAAGAGGTCTTGCTGGAGATATACAAGCAAAAGTAGTCCTTAGTCCTTAGTGCTTAGTTCTTAGCAAAGAGGATCCACGCTGTCTTCTGTCTTTGCTAAGAACTAAGCACGAAGCACTAAGCACTCCCGACGGAAGGAGGGTTGGCATGGCGCGGGAAACGGTGGTGAAGGCCGAGGTGCCGGACGACGAGGGAGGGGGCGAGCGCGATGCGGCCCTGCGGCCGCGCTGGCTGCGCGAGGTCATCGGGCAGAAGGCGGTCGTGCAGCGGTTGAGCATCGTGCTGAACGCCTGCCGCAAGCTCAAGGAGCCGCTGTCGCACATCCTGTTCGATGGCCCGCCGGGGCTGGGCAAGACGACGTTCGCCACCGTCCTGCCCAACGAACTGGGCACGACGCTCCAGATGACGAGCGGGCCGGCGCTCGCCAAGCCGGCCGACCTGCTGCCGTTCCTCTCCAACGCCACCGAAGGGTCGATCCTGTTCATCGACGAGATCCACCGCATGCCGCGGGTGGTCGAAGAGTTCATGTACCCCGCCATGGAGGACTTTCGCGTAGACATCGTCCTCGGCGAGGGGGTGAACGCGCGCACCATCTCCATCCCGCTCAAGCGCTTCGCGCTCATCGGGGCCACCACGCGCAGCGGCATGCTGTCCAGCCCGCTCCGCGACCGCTTCAAGATGCACGAACACCTGGAGTTCTACTCCGTGGCGGAACTGGCCGAGATCGTCCGCGTCAACGCCCGCAAGCTCAAGACCGTCCTCACCGACGACGCCGCCCAGGAGATTGCCCGCCGCAGCCGCGGCACGCCGCGCATCGCCAACACCCGCCTGTGGTGGTCGCGCAACTTCGCCGCCAGCGAGGCCGACGGAAGCATCACGCTCGACGTCGCCCGCGCCGCCCTCGACATGGCCGAGGTCGATCGCGAAGGGCTCGACAAGCAGGACCGGCGCTACCTCGAAACGCTCATCGGCGTCTTCGAGGGCGGGCCCACCGGCGTCGAGGCCCTCGCCGCCACCATGACCCTGCCGGCCGACACGCTCAGCGACGAGGTGGAACCGTACCTGTTGCGCGAGCAGTTCATCGTGCGCACGCCGCGCGGCCGGGTGGCCACGCTGCGCGCCTATCAACTGCTCGGCAAGACGATGAAGGCGCCGCCGGCGTCGGAGCCGCCCCCGCGCGGGCTGTTCGATTGAGTTCTCCCTCAACCCCCTCTCCCAAGAAGGGAGAGGGGAGCGCGACCTTCTCTGTGGACCGTCCACGTTCCCTCTCCCCCTCTCCCGTTCTGGGAGAGGGGGCCGGGGG
>JBBSEZ010000033.1:0-37314 GCA_038239195.1 Gemmatales bacterium | reverse complement strand
CCGCCTCCGGCCCGCGCGCCGCCGTCCTCCACGGCGGCGCCTACGTGGACCTTCACGCCGCCGACTCGGCGCTCCCGACGAGCGTCCGCGCCCTCCTCGAAGGGGGGCCAACCTTGCTCCGCAAGGCCGCGGAGGCTGCGGGCACGGTTGGCGCCGTGCGCCTCGATCCTGCCGCGGTGCGCCTGCTGCCGCCGATCCCCGACCCGCCGAAGATCCTGTGCATCGGGCTGAACTACCGCGACCACGCCGCCGAGACGGGGGCCCAGCTCCCGCGCGAGCCGGTCGTCTTCAGCAAGTTCGGCACGGCGCTGATCGGTCACGAGGCGCCGATCGTGTTGCCGCCAGTGAGCCAGGAGGTCGATTACGAGGCGGAACTGGTGGTGGTGGTCGGGCGCGGCGGGCGCAACCTGCCGGTGGCCAGCGCCCGCGAGCACGTCGCCGGCTACGTGGTGGGCCACGACGTCTCGGCGCGAGACTGGCAGATCAAGAAGGACGGCAAGCAGTGGCTGCTGGGCAAGACGTTCGACACCTTCGCGCCGACCGGGCCCGTCCTCGTGACCGCCGATGAGGTAGCCGACCCGCACGCGCTCGGCATTCGCCTGCGCCTCAATGGGCAGACGATGCAGGACAGTAACACGCGGCAAATGCTCTTCCGCGTCGAGGACCTGCTCGCCTACGTCTCGCAGGTGGTGACGCTCCAGACGGGCGATCTGATCTTCACCGGCACCCCGCCCGGAGTCGGCATGGCGCACAAGCCGCCCGTCTACCTCAAGGGCGGCGACGTGGTCGAGGTGGAGATCGACGGGCTCGGGCTGTTGCGCAACCCGGTCGTGCAGGGGTAGCCCCGAGCAATGTAGGCCGCCGCTCCGCGACGGGGGCACCGCGACGGAGCCCCGGGCTACATTGACCTCCCCCTGCTACCGTCCCGGAGGGGCTACTCCTTCTTCCCAAGCGTCGCCGGCGGCGCGTCGTGGGCGAGCCGGGCGGGCGTGCCGCCGCCGACGGTCAGCGCGGTGGGCTCGGGCTTGAGGAAGTCCCACTCGTCGCGCGGGGCGTTGGCTTGGGGCGCCGCGACGGGGTGAGGGGTCGGGCCGCTGGGCAGCTCGGCGGGCCCCTCGTAGACCGTGAGGGTGACGCGGCGGGCGACGACGGGGAGCTCGCGGGCCAGCACGTCGAGCGTTTGCAGGTGGGTCGGCGAGCCGAAGTGCCAGACGTTGTTGTAGTTCATGTTCTCGGCCCCGTCGAGGACGGTCCCGTTCCACACCCAGCCGTGGGCGAGGATGTTGACGATGCGCAACACGTGCTCGGGCCGGTTGGGGGGCGTGTTCTCCAGCGTGTTCCCGCCAAGGTAGACGAGCAGGTCGATGGTGACGCCGTCCTTCTTGACGGCGTTGGCCAGGTCGCGGACCGCGTTGGCCCCGAAGCTGAAGCCGACCAGCACGAAGCGCGCCTCCGGGTCCGCCTTGGCAATGGCGCGCATCTCCTTCTTGAACTGCCAGAGGTGATAGAGCTGGCCGTAATGGGTCTTGATGAACCCGAGCGATTGCACGTACTCGCTCAGCCCCTCCATGTTGGCGAAGTCGAGTGGGTCCATCCCGTGAATGAAGAAGACGTGGACGTGGTGCCGGCAGGGGAGCGGCACCTCCTTGCACTCGGCCGACTTTTCGGGCTTCACCGGGTCGATCGGGTGAAGAAAACTCATGCAGCCGGTCGTCCCCAGCAGCAGCAAGGCGAGCGCGGGCCCGCCTAGTCGGTGCAGCCAACGTCCCTGTTGCGTCATCCGTGTTGTCTCCCACGTGCATGGGCGTGCCAAGGACCGGGAGGTTCCTTCCGCCCAGCTTGCCCGGCCTGCCCTATCTCAGGAGGTTGCGCGTTCGTCGCTTCTCACTCTCTTTTTCGGCGCTTGACGCTTGACAACTCGACGGGAACAGAGGCCACGGATACAGCGAGCGCGTACGTTCCACGAGTCGTGGCGGTCGCGTGTGTCGTCCCGGTTGGTTCGCGGCCGCGCCCTGTGCGGGGCAGGCAAGACGGGGGCCTTGCGCGGTTTGGCCGCGTTTCGGCCATTGACGCTCCGGTCCCCTTCGGCTACAGGGCACCGGGTCGTTTCCGCGAGCGAGGAGGGCCTGCCCATGATGCGAAGCGCCTGCGTAACGGTGGTGCTGGGGTCGGTGCTGGCGTTGAGCGCCTCCGCCGCTCCTCCCGCCAAGGGCATCGATCCCGCCGCGGCGCTCAAGGCGTTCGGCGGCGGGGACGCGACGGCCGCGCTGGCCGGCAACCTGCGCGCGTTCCTCCTGAAGTCGCTGCCCGATCCTCTCCACGAGGACGCGCGACACTGGGGCAAGCAGCAGGCAGGCCTGCGCGGCAAGCTGCGCAACGAGGGCCGCTGGTGGAGGTTGCGAGCCCACGCCATCAGCCCCGCCCAGACGTTGGTACTCGACATAAGCGATCTCCAGAAGCCGGGGCCTGGCAAGACCGCCTTCACCGGCCACCTGGCGCTGGACGTGCGCGTGGTGCTCGAACGCCAGACCTGGCGCGCGGGCGTGCGCCTCTACTCGGGGAGCACACGGGCTCGGCTGCGCATCAAGCTGGCGGTGAAGTGTGAGGTAACGACGCGCATCCAACCCAACGGTACGCTCTTTCCCGACGCCGTCTTCCGGGTGCGCGTCGTCGAGTCGAACCTTCGGTACGACAACCTCGTGGTGGAGCACACCGCGGGCGTGGGCGGGGAGGCGGCCAAGATCATCGGCGACACGCTGATCGGCGGGGCCCGGCAATTCAAGCCTTCCCTCGAGCGCGATCTCCTGGCGCGGGCCAACGCCGCCATCGTCAAGGCCGGCGACACCAAGGAGGTGCGCGTCGGCTTGATGAGCCTGTTCGGCGGCAAGAAGGGCGCCGTGCCGCTGCCGGCGGCGAAGAAGTGACGGAATGTAGGAGGGCGCGCGGACGTGTCTCCGCATAGAATGGCGGGGGCCGAACGCGCGGCAACGGGGCCGTGCGTCTGCCCTCCAGACCGCTGGCATCAGGCCGGCGGCGCGCTCCAACCTCGAGACCACCATGCCTGCCTCGCACCTGGTTCTTGCGCTGCTCTCTCCGCTTTTGCTTGCCGCCCAGCCCGACGTCGGCCCGGCGGCCAAGGTGCTGACGCCGGCCCAGGCGGCGCGGCAGGAGGGCAAGAAGGTGACCGTCCAGTTCAAGGTGAAGGCGACCGGCACCAATGCGGCCGGCTACGCCGAGCTCTACTCCGAGAAGGCCTGGGACGCGCCTGGCTGCTTCTTCGTTCGCTTCCCCGCCGCGACGCAGACGAAGCTCCGCCGGCTGAAGATCCCCGACGCCGGCAAGCACTTCGTCGGCGAGGTGGTGCGCGTGACCGGCAAGGTCGAGCCCCTCCCGTTCGAGGTCGGCAACCGCCCCTGCATCTACGTGACCGACCTCGACCAGATCGAGGTCGTCCCGACGATCAAGTACGCGCCGACCGGGGCGTATCAGAAGCGCACCATCAGCCGATTCACCGTCCTCGTCCATCCCGACCTGCTGGCTCGCAAGAAAGAGGCGGCCCTGGTCTTCAAGGAGCTGGAGCGCCAGCTCGAGGAGGTTCATCGCGTCGTGCCCAGGGAGCGCGTCGTCCCGCTGCTGAAGGTGCGCATCTGGCTGGAGTGGGAAAACCCTCTCGCGCCGTCGGCGGCCCAGTTCCACCCCTCGAAAGAGTGGTTGCAGGCCAACGGCTACAACCCGGACAAGGTAAACGGCGTCGAGATCTCCGACGCGCGCAAGTTCGTGCAATGGTCGGGGCTCGATCAGCCGTGCATGCTGCTGCACGAGCTCGCTCATGCCTACCACTTCCGCGTGCTGGGCGAAAATCACGCGGGCGTGCGTGCCGCCTACAAGCAGGCAATGGAGCGGAAGCTCTACGACGAGGTCCTCCACGCCAACGGCAGCAAGCAGCGCGCCTACGCCGCCACCAACGAGAAGGAATACTTTGCCGAGCTGACCGAGGCGTACTTCGGCAAGAACGACTTCTTCCCGTTCACGCGCGCCGAGCTGCGGAAGCACGACCCGGTCGGCTTCGCGCTCATGGAGCGCACGTGGGCGCCGGACAAGGGCAAGGGGCCTTGATCGAGGCTTGCCATTCGCTTCGTTCATGAGGGCGGCGAGTCGGGCCCTTCATTTCCGTTGGACGCAGGTAGCGGGGGCGAGAAAGGGGCCTCGTTGGAGCGAGCGATCAACGATTGAATGAGCGACCGGACGTCCGCCGAGCGCAGCACCTCGCGGACCAGACCGACAAACTCCTCCTGCGTTGCGGCCTCGCGCATGTCGCTTCCTGGCCGGACCGGGCCCTGGACGAGGAATTCTACTATGTTCTTGGAGGGAGAGGCGAAACACGGCGCCACCACCTTGACGGGGTAGGGGCGGAGGCGGTGATGCGTGGCCGTCAGCACGCGCTCGCTGTAGCCGAGGACCGCTGCGGTTAGGTCGAACTGATGCTGAACCAGGTCCTCTGCCATCGCCGTGGAGACGGTCGCCTGGAGAATGCCCTTGGTCCGTGGCCGGAGAAAGGTCTCCTGGGCTCGCAGGATGGCGAGCGGCGTGAGGACGTCCACTCGAATGTCGTCCGACCAGAGGTCCGGAATGGTGGGAGTCACGAACGCGGCCTCCTCAGAGGGCCAGTTGGAACAACACGGGCAAATGATCGGACAAACTCGCCTTTCGCGGTCGTCCTGCGTTGGTCAAGAAGCTTTCCTGACCATCGTCCTCCAGCACGGCCAAGCGCACGAGGCTGTCCATCAAGGCGGGCCGGAGCAGAACCTGATCGTAAATGTTCCAGTAATGACTGGCCGGGTCGGCGCCGGCAAAACAGAGCGTGCCTGGCGGCCCAGGCGTCCGGTCCCCGAAATAGCCCCACATCGGATTGTAGAAGCACCGATAGGCCCGCCCCGCCACGACGCGCTCGACCGGGCGGACGAGGGCGCGGGCCATGACTGCGTTGAGCGCCTGGGCACCGACCACCCCGGCGTGGTACGGGTTCATGTTCAGGTCGCCGACCAGGATCGTCCGTTGGTGGCCCGCCCGGTCTTCCGCGCGGGCCACGTCCTGAGCGAGAACGACCGCCTCCAGCGTTTGCCCTTCCGCCGACCAACTCTGCCGATCCTGGAAGTGTACCACGGCCAGGAGCAACTCGGGTAGCCCCTTTGGCGTGAAGCGGCGGATGGTGAGCCGGCCGCTTCGACTGTTGAACGAGTCAACGAGGGCCCCGCCGCTTGCCCGGACGAACACGCGAATCCGTTCGTTGGTGCTCGTCGGGCAGTGGTAGGGCCCGCGCCCGGAACTGTTCAGCGCGGCGGTCATGCCCTCGGGCGCGCTCTCGCACTCCACGAACATCAGCACGTCGAGATCGTGTGCCGTTGCCAGGCGCGCAATCGACCCTTGCAGGTTCGCGAGGCGAGCCGCGAGGTCCTGCTGCTGCCGGCCGTAGAGGTTCCAGAACAGGAACGAGAGCATGAGGTTAGCCCCACGGGTCGATGGCGGACGGAACCCCTTCTCCGCGACAGATGCCCCAAGGCATCATTTAGCCGCCGAGTTCGGCTCGACGCGACGCCCGCCGCGCCGCGCCGAGCTCGGCGGCTAAATCGGCAGCAAGTCTTCCAGCGCCGCCGCCAATCGGTCCACCTCCGCCTCCGTGTTGTAGAAGTGGGTCGAGGCCCGAATCAGCAGCCGGTCAGGCCGCTCCACCACCGGCGCCTCCACCCGGTGCCGCTCCCACAGGCCCCGCCGCAGTGCCGCCGCGTCGGTGCCTGGAGGCAGTTCAAACGCGGTCAGGGCCCCCGACAACTCGGGGTGGTCGGGCGTCGCCGGCGTCAAGCCCCTCAAGCCTGTCAACCGCCCGCGGACGTACGCGGACAGCTCGCGCATGCGCTCCCGGATGCCCTCCCAGCCCAGGCCGGCCTGGAAGTCGATGGTCTCGGGCACCGTCAGCCACGGGCAGACGTCGCGCGTCCCCTCGAACTCGAGCCGGCGCAGGCGCGGGGTACTGCCGAAATCGTCGCGCTCGTCGAGCGGTCCGGGCTCGGCACGGTAGCCCCACGACACTTGCATCGGCCGCAGCCGGTCCTCGTTGCCCGGCCCCACGTGCAGAAACCCGGTCCCCGTCGGCGCCAGCAGCCACTTGTGACAATTGCCTCCGTAGAAGTCGCAAGGCACGTCGGCCAGGTTCAGAGGCACGAACGCCGGCGCGTGCGCCCCATCCACCGCGGTCAGGATGCCGCGCCGGCGAGCCTCGGCGCACAGCGCCCGCGCCGGCAGCACCATGCCCGTCGGCGACAGCACGTGGCTGAAGAAGAACAATCGCGTTCGCGCCGTCATGGCCCGGGTGGCGGCCTCGACGATCTCGTCGGGATGGGCGGGGAGCGTCGGCAGCGGAAACGTGCGCAGCACGAGCCCCTGCCGCTGGGCGGCGCGCTCCCAGCACCAGTGCATGGCGCCGTACTCGTGATCGCTGAGCAAGACCTCGCCGGGGGGGCACAGGGCGAGCGACGAGGCGATCAGGTTGACGCTGACGCTGACGTTGGTGGTGAAGAGGAGCCGGCGCGGGTCGCTGCCGAGGAAGTCGGCCAGGCGCCGGCGCGCTTCCCAGAGAAGGGAGGGCACCCCGCGCACCAGAAAGTCCATCGGCTCCTCGGCGAGGCGCTGGCGGAGTTGGGTGACGCGCTCGAAGACGCAGCGCGGCAGCGGGCCGAACGACCCGGTGTTGAGGTTGGCGACGGTTGGATCGAGCAGCATGCGAGCGCGCGCATCGGACCAGTCGGCGGCGGGCATGGAGGAGCGGTCCCTTCGGTGCGGTGGGGCAAGGACAACTTATGTCCCGCCACCTCCGCCGCACACCCGCCGCGCTTCAGCCCCCTCGGTCGCGCCGCACCTTCTCCAGCGCTCTCTGCGCGTCGGTGCGGACGCGCTCGTCGGCGTCCCGCTGACTCAGTTCCGTCAACGCGGGGACGGCCTCAGCCGCGTCGCGGCCAAACTTCACCACCGCCCGGATGGCCTCCAGGCGCACGGCCGGGTCGGGGTCGGTCAGCGCCCCGCGCACCGCGGGGAACGCGGCCGGGTTGGCCCGGCCAACGTTGCCCAACTTGGCCACCGCCTTCTTGCGCACCTGCGCGTCGGGGCCGCGCAGCGCCTCCACCCAGTAACTCACCGGCTTGCCGCCCGCCAGCGTCGGTTTCGCCCGCCCGCAGCCGCTCAGCAACGCCACCAGCACGATCGGCCAGATCGCACGCATGACCATTCCCCTCTCGTCGAAGACGACCTCACTCCAGCCCCGGCACCACTTCGCCCGCGGCGCGCGTGCCGAGGGCCTGGAACGCGAGGCTGTCGGGCGTGTAGCTGCCGTCGGAGTTGTCGCCGGGGACGCTGCGCAGAAAGCGCACCGAGCCGTCGGCGAACAGGAAGTGGGAGCCACCCGGGTGGTTGCTGGAGAAGTCGTCGAGCCCACCGTCGCTGTCGGTGTTGGTGTTGTTGAGATGACTGTGGGCGAGCACCAGCGTGGCCGCCGGCGCGGAGGCGGCGCCTCCGCCAGGGCAGGGGTTTTGCTTGCCGCGCAGACAAACGCCGCCGTTGACAGCCCCTACCCAGGTGCCGTTGGCGTTGGACCAGGCGCGTTCGCCGATCAGGATCGTGTTGCTGGTGCCGTCGGTCACGTCGGTCAGGCGCGTCTGGCTGTTGCGGTAGAGGATGCCCAGCCCCGCCGAGCTCCAGGGCTCCGTCTCATCGCCACCGACACAGCCGGCGTAACTGCTCGGCCCGACCAGGGCGACCGCGTTGCCGAACGGATCGGGCACCGCGAAAGCCGAGGCCGGCAGGACGTCGGAAGGACACCGATAAACCTTGACCACCGTCCGCACCGCCGTCGCGTTCTGCGGGTGCTCGAGGGGCAGGCCCCAGACGATCGAGCGGGCCAGGTCGTCCTGCTCCAGATGCGGCAAAATCAACGCCCCCCAGCCCCAGCCCGGCGTCGAGTCGCGGTCCCCGCCGTTGGAGGGCCCCGTCGCCTGATATCCAGCGGGGAACCGCTGGGAAGCGTCGTGGTGGCCGTGCATCGCCAGCCCGATCTGCTTGAGGTTGTTGGTACATTGCGTCCGCGCCGCTGCTGCCCGAACCTTCTGGACGGCGGGGAGGAGCAGGCCTATGAGGATGGCGAGGATCGCTATCACCACCAGCAACTCGATCAGCGTGAAGCCCCGGCGCGGGGCACAGCGAGACCGCTTCATCAGAACCTTCCTCCGCGAGCCCGTCTCAATAACGCTGGGCAATACTGTTGAGACTGAATCTCAGTTGCAACAAGGTGCCATGATAGAGCCTCTCTCGGTGGGAGCAAGGGCGCGGAGGGCAAAATGTCAGAAAAAACGCAAGAGACGAGGGCTCAGAAAGGCGCGCGCTCGCGGAGAAGAGGGCCCCGTTGCTGCGAAAAGTGCTACAATTTCTCTGGAGGCGCCACTCAGGAGCTCGGGGGCTGCTCCCATGAGCGATCGTGACGCGCTAGTCGGTTTCGGCACCGAAGAAAGGGCGCTCGCCAGCGAGCAGCGCTTCCGCGCGCTCATCGAGAATAGCCTCGACGCCATCGCCCTCGTTTCGCCGGAAGGGCGCCTGCTCTACGGCAGCCCGTCGATCGCGCGCATGCTTGGCTATCCCGTGGAGTCGCTGCTCGGGCGCCTGGCCTTCGAGTTGGTCCACCCCGACGACTTGCCCGAGAAGTTCGCCCTCGCGGCGCACCTGCTGGCAGCGCCCGGAAACCACACGCATCAGGTCGTGCGGTTCCGCCATCAGAACGGCGAATGGCGCTGGCTCGAGGTGCAGGAAACCAACCTGCTCCACGACCCCGCCGTCGGCGCTCTCGTGGCCAACTTTCGCGACGTCGGCGAGCGCAAACATGCGGAGGAAGAACGCGCCCGACTCGAACGGCAATTCCAGGAGTCGCAGCGCCTGGAGGGATTGGGGGTGCTGGCCGGGGGCATTGCCCACGGCTTCAACAACCTGCTGACCGCCATCCTCGGCTCCGCCAGCCTCATCGACATGGGCCTCCCCTCACCCTCCCCGCTGCGCGCCCACGTGCAGCAGATCGAGCAGGCCTCGGAGCGCGCCGCCGAACTGTGCCAGCAGATGCTCGCCTACGCCGGCAAGGGGCTCTTCTTCGTCCGGCCTGCCGACCTCAGCGCCGTCGTCCAGGACACCGCCACCCTCTTGCGCGTGTCCCTCCCTCGGAAGACGACGCTCGAATTTCGCCTTGCCCCTGGCCTGGCGCCCGTGCTCGCCGACCTCACCCCGTTGCGCCAGGTCCTCGTGAACCTCATCCTCAACGCCGCCGAGGCCATCGGCGACCGCGAGGGCCGAATCACCCTCTCGACCCGACAGGTCTTTCTCGGGCCCGAGAAGGCCGCTTTGGCAGGGACCGGCGCGGAACTGCCCGACGGAGACTGCGTGGTGCTGGAGGTGCGCGACACGGGGGTTGGGATGGACGAGGCCACCCGGCGCCGCGTCTTCGAGCCGTTCTTCAGCACCAAGTTCACGGGGCGCGGCCTCGGCCTCGCCGCCGTGCTCGGCATCGTCCGCGGCCACAAGGGCGTCGTGCAGGTCGAGAGCGCGCCGGGGCAGGGTAGCACGTTTCGCCTGATTTTCCCGGCCGCCGTCGCGGCCGCGCACGTGCTGGTAGCGCAGCCGGCCACCCCGGGCGACCGGCGAGCGCGAGGCACGGTGCTGGTCGTCGAAGACGAGCCGGCCGTCCGCGCCCTGGTTGCCGGCATCCTCGAAGAACAGGGCCTCGAGGTCGTGCAAGCGGCCGACGGGCTCGAGGCCCTCGACGGGTTGCCGCACTACCCGCCCGACCTGTGCGTCGTGCTGCTCGACCTGACCATGCCCCGCCTCGGCGCCGCCGAGGTGCTGCGCGAACTGCGACAAAGCCGACCGCAGTTGCCCGTCGTGCTGATGAGCGGCTACAGCGAGCACGAGTTAGGCGAGCGCTTTGCCGGGGAAAAACTGGCCGGCTTCTTGCAGAAGCCGTTCACGCGCGCCGAGCTCGTCGAGAAGGTGCGCTCGGCCCTCATTACCCCAGCCGCGCCTGTGCCCCCGGCTGAAAGTCCGTCACTTCCAACTCTACCGAGCGCCGGCCCTGCCACTCGTTGATCTTCGGCGTGAACGCCAGGCAGCAGGCCCCGCCCGCCGACGCAAGCTCCTCCACCCGCTCGGCCATGCCCCAGGCGACGGCGCGCAGCACCGTGTTCCCCTGGCGCACCCGGAAGTTCAGGTGGCGCTCCCCCTGGCCCATCTTGCGCGGCTCGCCCTCGAGGCGCAGGGCCCCGGCCAGGAACAGCGGGCGGCGGTTGTCCGCGCCGTACGGCTCGAGCTTGTCCAGGTCGCCCACCAGGCCCGGCGTCAGGGCGCTCAGCGGCGCCTCCGCGTCCAGCACCAGCGTCGGCGCCGGTGCCCCGGCGGGGAATTGCCCGCGCACGTGGGCACAAAAGCGCTCGCGAAACGCCTCGACGTTCTCGGGGAGGAGCTTGAAGCCCGCCGCGGCCGCGTGTCCGCCGTGGGCCAGCAGCAGGTCGGTACATGCTTGCAGCGCCTCGTTCAGCGCCAGCCCGCCGCTCGAACGGCCCGAGCCCCCCGCGTGCCGTGGCTTGCCTTCTTCATCGACGCTGCCCGGTGGCGGCAGGGTGATAATCAACGTGGGCCGGCCATACGCCTCGGCCAGCCGCCCCGCCACGATGCCGATGACTCCGCCGTGCCAGCTCTCGCTCGCCAGCACCAGGGCCGGGCCCTCCCCCCACCCCCGCGCCTCGATCATCTCGCGCGCCTCGACGACGCTGCGCCGCTCCAGCACCTGGCGGTCGCCGTTCAGCTTCTCCAGATAGCGGGCCAGATCGACGGCATGCTCGCGCCTCGTCGTCGTCAGCAGTTCGACCGCCAGGCGAGCCTGTCCCAGCCGCCCGACCGCGTTGATGCGCGGGGCGAGCTTGTACCCGACGTCGGAGGCGCGCAACTCGCTGTTCGCCTCGATGCCCGCCGCCTCGCACAGCGCCTTGAGCCCCACGGGCGGGGCCTGTCGGAGGCGCTGGAGCCCGTAGCGCACCAAAATGCGGTTTTCGTCCTGCAACGGTACCACGTCGGCGACCACGCCGAGGGCGGCCAGCGCCACCGCGTCGAGGAGGAACTCGCGGAAAACGGCGGTGACCTTCTCCCCGCCGCACTTGCGCTGCGCCAGCGCCCAGGCCAGCTTGAACGCCACCGCCGAGCCCGAGAGCTTGCCGAACGGATACGCCGAGCCCGGGAGGCGCGGATGGACCAGCACGGCGGCGTCCGGCAGCTCCGCCTTCATCTCGTGGTGATCGGTGACGATCAGCTCCAGGCCGAGGCGCCTGGCCTCCGTGGCCTCGGCAAGGGCCGCGATGCCGCAGTCCACCGTGACGACGAGCGAGGCCCCGCTCTCGGCGATCTGGCGCAGGGCGTCGCGGTTAAGCCCGTAGCCTTCCTCGAGCCGGTGCGGAACGTAGAGGTCGGGGGAGGCGCCGAGCAGGCGCAGCACCTGGAGCAGGATGGCGGAGCCGGTGACGCCATCGACGTCGTAGTCGCCGTAGACGCAAATCTTGCGGCCCTCGGCGACGGCGGCCAGGATGCGCCGGGAGGCCTCGGTCACGCCCGGTAGCAGGTCGGGGGCGTGCAGCCCCGCGAGCGGGGCGTCGAGAAAGCGGCGCGCCGCGTCGGCGCCCTCGAGCCCCCGGTTGAGCAGCAACTGGGCGACCAGAGGGGAAAGGCGAAGCGAGCCGGCCAGCCGGTCCACCGCGTCGCGGTCGTGCGCCAACAGGCGCCAGGTTTTCGGAGGGGGGGCCACGAATGCGCTTCTCCGCAAGAGCAAGGAACGGTCCTTCGGTCCGAGTGCGATTATAGCGGACTGTCGGCGCCGGCGAGAGGCCAGGCCGATCTTTCCCCACCCGCCCTTTCCCGCGCGCCCGCAGCGCGCCGGCGCCGCCGGCGCTTTCGTTCCACCCGGAACAATCCGCAAGTTCGCCTGTTGCCCGCCCGATAAGAGAGGACAGAGGCACCACGTTGTCGGTTGCAACGACGGTCCCCGCCCGAAAGGAAGGGCCCCCATGCGGCGTGTTCTGTTGCGGCTAGGGCTCGGCAGCAGCGCGCTCGGCGCGCTCGCGCTCGTCGGCTGTCACGGGGAGATGCTCGCCCCCCGCAGCCCCACCGTCCGCTCCGCTTCCGTGGCCGTGCTCGAGAAGCCGGAGCCCTGCGCGCCTGCCCTTCGCTCTTTGGAGGGAGGCACCGTTCCAAAGTCGTATCGCTTGCTCTCCGCGGTGGAGGCCTCGCGCGAACCGTCCCCGCCGGACCTGGTTCTCGCACGGGCCAGGAAGCGGCGCGTCGAGCCGATCGTGGTGTGCAAAGTCGAATGGCAAGGCCCCGGGGAGGGCCGGCGCGATTCGTGTGCCCAAGAAGTTGCGGCCCGTCTGGCCCCCCCGGTACGCCGCGAGGCGATCCGCCCGAGCGCGCAACGGCCCACCGCCATCCCCATCACCTCCTTTTCCTTCTCGCAGCCGGCGGGCCCCGACGGCGGGCTCGTTTACCTGGTCGGCTACCTGGTTCGGAGGCCCCACGGGGGTTGGTCCGTGCGCTGCATGCCGGCGGAGCGAGGAGCCTCCCCGGAGGGGCTGGCCCTGCTCAACCCGGGCCCGATGGCGGGCTTTCACAGCGGTCAACGGGTGCGCGTCGAGGGCCAGCTCGTCGATCCGGGGCCTCACGAGCTGGCGCCTAGCTATGCGGTGCGGGCCATTCAGTCTCTCCGCCCCGAGGCAGGGGGGCCGTCTGGGGATGGCGGGGGACACAGGGCGGCGGGCCCTTTTTCGGGAAGCTGCTCAAGAGAGGCAGGACAGCGAGCCGAATGAGAAGGACAGTGACCGGGCAACGCACTCTGACGGACGGACGCAGGCTCGGTCGAGGCACGCGGCGCCAGCTTCCCCGGATGGGATGCCCTGCATCACAGGCACGTCGCCGCGTTGCCGCAGACTTACTTCCTCGGAGGACCGCTCACGTGAATGTCGCTTTCCTGTTGATAACGACGGCGTGTAGCGCCGGCGCACCCCCGGGTGCTCCGGTGACCTCGCCGCCGATGGTCAGCACGCCGATCAGTTCGAGCTCGTCGTGCGGAGGCTGTGGCGCCGTCAGCGATTGTTGCGGCAGCAGCGATTGTTGCGAAAGCCCCAGCCTGCTGGACAAACTGAAGGCCAAGCTCCACGGGATGCGCGGTGGGCACGGCTGCGGCTGTGAGACCGCGCCGAGCTGCTGCACGCCCGCCCCGAGCTGCTGCGCCTCGGCGCCGAGTTGCTGCGCTCCGGCGCCGGCTCCGAGCTGCTGCGCCCCTACCCACCAAACCAGCTCCTGCGGCGCGTCGGCGTGTGGCTGCGAGAGCTCGTGCGAGAAGCCCGGCCTGTTCGCTCGCCTGAAGGCCAAGTTCTCCGGCCACGGCCACGGCTGTGGTTGCGATACGGGTTGCGATACGGGCTGCGGCGGCTGCGATGGCTGCGGCAGCCACGGTAGCTACGGCAGCACCGGCAGCATCATCCCCAGCGCCCCGGGCGCCCCGATCATCGGTGCGCCGATCATGGGTGGGGCCCCGGGCAAGGGCCCGGAGCCGATCAAGAAGATGCCCAACCCGAAGGGGCCAACCCCTCCTCCGGGCGGCGGCGGCGCCATCCTGACCCCCGTTCCTTCGACCCCCCCGGCGAGCCTTGTGGCTCCCGCGGCGGCTCGCTCTGACGCGAAGGAGACCACGAACCCTTTTGAGTTAGACCGTCGGTATGAAGAGCGTGTTAGTCGCTCCGCGGATAACAGCAAATTGACGGGGCAGCTGTTCTTCGTGCATGCCGACGGTGGTCTGTGGGTCCTTCGCTATGCCCCGCTCGGGAAGGAAGACCCCAACGGGGGTAGCGTGATCCTCGCCCGCGATCGCTCGATGGACAGCTACCGCGAAGGGGACCTGGTCACCGTACAGGGCGAAGTCCTCAACGAGCGCGGCTCGTCTCGCCTCGGTGGCCCGCTCTACCGCGTGCGGTCGATTCAGCTCGTGGATCGCCCGCAGCGCTGAGCTTCCTTCCGCGCCCGCCTCGCCCATTGCCCAACAGCACGGGCCGCTCGGTTCCCCTGAACCGGACGGCCCGTGCTGTTTTCGCATTCCGAGAGAGGCGAGCGGCAGGAAGACGCCTCCTTGTAGGACGGCTCGTCCGGACGGCTCAGGAGAGCCGTCCTACATCGTGCCACTTGCCTTACCGGCCCGTGGGGCTCGCGGGCGGGCCGCTCAGCGGGCCACTTGGCATCGTCGGCGCCGGCCCGCTCTCCGGACCGCCTGGCATCGTCGGCGCCGGCCCGACTGGAGCGGCGGGGCCTCCCGCGGGCATCGGTGCCGGCCCCACGGCCGGGGCCGCCGGCTCCGCCTGGTCGGCGTAGATGCGCGTCGCTTCCGTCTTGATGACGGGCTCGGTCAGGTTGGTGCTGGTGAGCTGGATCTTGAAGTAGGCCGTGCCCGCGTCAAGCGCCTTTACGTTGATGCGGAAGATGGCATCGGCGTGCGGGGCCAGCTTCGCGATCGGCTCGAACACGATCGTCTTGCCTTCCTCGCGGAATCGCGCCGGCTCCGCCTGGAAGCGGGCGCTCTTGAACTGCATCTTGTCGGGCACGGTCGCGACCAACTTGATGTCGGTCTCCGTCTTCGAGCCCGTGTTGGTGATGCGCACCTCATAGGCGGTGTCCCCGTTGACCTCGATGGGGTCTTCGAGATCGACCAGCTCGACGAGCATCGCCGAGAGGCCCTCGACGCGGGTCAGCAACTCGGACTCGGCGCGCAGGCCGCGCGCGCCCACGGCGGTCGCCTTGTGCTTGTGCTCGCCGGGGCTGATGGCCTGCACCTCGAGCTTGACCTCGCGAACCTGGCCGGGGCCAATCTCGCCGAGGAACCACGACACGGTGCGCGTCTGGAAGTCGTGGCGCCCGCCGTCGCTGGCCGCCAGCACCTTGAAGCCCGCCGGGACGGTGTCGGCGACGGTGACGTTGGTGGCAGGCGCATCGCCGGGGTTGGTCACCTTGAGCGTGTAGAGCGCCTTGCGATCGAGGTAGCGCAGTCCGGGGCCGCTGACCTGGAGGTCGAGGCGCGGCATGATGACGTTGATGGTGGCGACGTCGCCGGCCTTCAGGCCGCCCTCGGCCTCGGCGAGGACCTCGCACTTCTGCACGCCGCCGGTGCGGGTGGCGCAAAGCAGGGCGATGTTGCGCGTTTCGCCAGCGGCCAGGTTGCCGATCTCGAAGTGGATGCGGTTGCCGCGCGGGTGCTCCAGCCCGTCGGACAGGACGGCCTGGATCTTGACCTGATCGGCGGAGCCGTCGCCCGGGTTGGTGACGGCGAGCGTGAACTGGGCGGGGTCGCCCACGAGCATCTTCTCGGGCGGGAGGATCTTGACCGCGAGCTTGGGCTCGCGCACCTTGAGCCGCATCGCGGTCGTGCCGGTGAAGGTGACCCAGGCCTGGGGGGTGCGATCGCCCTTGCTCTCGGCGGTCAGCTTGATCTGGAGGGCACGATCCTGCTTGGCCAGCAGGGAGCCCAGCTCCCAGTTGAGCATGCCGCCATCGGCCTTGGCGGGCGGCTCGGTGGCGACGACGGTCATGCCCCGCGGGACGCGCACGCGAACGAGGACGTTCTGAACGGGCATGGTGCAGACGTTACGGAGGACGAGGGTGTAGTCGCCGGGCTGCCCGACCTTGGCCGTCAGCGGGCCGACCCACTCCATGCTGACGGCGGGCTCCTGCCGACCGACGGTCCCTTCGGGGACCGGGGCCGAGGCCTCCTCGGCCGCGGCAGACGGGCCTTCCGGCGCACCGAGGCCCGTGGGCGGGCCGACGGGAGCGCCGAGGCTCGTGCCGAGCGGGGATGGGCCTGGCCCGGAGACCGCGGGGGCCGGAATGATCGCCGACGGCCCGGCCGGCAACGGCGAGGTCGTGCTCCCCCCTGGCATGGGCGCGCGCAGCGGGGCGCTCGTCAACAGGCCCGGTGCCGCGGGGCCGGTCGTGGCCGGAAGCATCAGGCCCGGTCCAGGGCCTTCTTTCGCGGACGCGGCCGAGCCGGCGCTCGCGGGCAGAGTTGCTGGACCAGGCTGGGCAAGAACGGCCAGGGCCGCCCACCCTGCCAGGCAGGCGGACAGGACGCCCGCCCCGGCAATCAAGTAAACCCCTCTCATCCTTCCACCTCCTGAGACAAGAACGAGCCGGGCGCGGAGCGGCCTGGCCTGTCGAGCATTCTGCGCAACGAAGGGGGGACTATAGCGGGGCTCGGCATTGGGTCAAGGCGGGACGGACGCGCGAAGGAAGGGCGAAAAGGCTCAACGCTTGTGGTTCCAGCGCTCGCCGGCATACTTGTCGGTGCGGAGCTGTTCGACGCGGGCCCGCTCCGCCTCGGACCACGCAGCCGGGACGATGGCCCAGCCGGTGGCGCGGCCGAGCTCGTTCGCCGCGGCGCGGCCGACGGCCTCGGCGGTCAGCAGCGCCCCGCTCACCTCCGCGATGCCGGGCAGGGAGGGCGCGAAGGGGCTGGCGGCGAGCAGGATGCCGCCGTGCTGGACGAGGGCGCCGCGCTGCTTGCGCTGGGCGCTGCCGACGACCTTGTGCCCGCCGAGGAGCAGGTCGCCGGGCACGTGGTGCAGGAAGCACAGCACCTCGCCCAGTTTGCGCTCTTCGCTCGGGCCACACGACCGCACCGCGACGCCCAGCGTTGCCAGGGCCGCGGCCACGATGGCGTGCATGCGCAGCGCCCAACTCTCCCCGGTTTGCCAGGGCGCGCCGGGAGGCAGAGCGAGGGCGTAGGTGAGTTCGCGATGATGCACCAGGGCGCTGCCGCCAGAGGGGCGGCGCACCCAGGGCAGCTCGGCCAGGCGCGGGTCGGCGCGGCGCACGGCCTCGGGCTGGAAATAGCCGAGCGACAGGGTGGCCTCGAGCCAGCCGTAGAAGCGCAGCGAGGCGACGCCGCGCACGGCCGACTCCAGCAGCGCCTCGTCGGCGGCCATTTGCCAGGGGCCGTCGGCGACGTGGAAAGGCAGGAGCCGGCAGGAAGGGGGGGCCATTGGCGAAGGACCGGGGGCCTCAACGATCGCGCAATTTGACGGCGGTGCCGTAGGCGAGCACCTCGGTGATGCCCTGGGAGAACTCGGTGGCGTCGTAGCGCATGGCGAGGATGGCGTCGGCGCCGCGATCCTGGGCGTGGGCCACCATGCGGGCAAACGCCTCGGAGCGCGCCTGCTCGCACACCTCCTCATAGGCCTTGATGTTGCCGCCGAGGATGCTCGAGAAGGCGCCGCGGATGCCCTGGGAGATGGTCTGCGCGCGGACCACGATGCCGCGCACCACCCCCAGGTATTCGGCGATTTCGTAGCCTTCCAGATTGTTCGCCGTCGTGACCGACACCGACTTCGCCATGACGCCCTCGCGGAGGAAAAACAAAGAAGCTCTTGGGAGGATGTACGCGCCCCCTCCAGGTTGTTCGCCGGCAGGCTCGCGTTCTTGCTTGCCGTTTCGCGCTCATGCCTTCCAGCGCAGCACCGGCTCCTTGGCCGCCTTGACTTCGTCGGGCCGGCTGCGCGCCAGTAGGTGCGGCGCCTCGTGCAGGAAGTCGGCGTCCTCGCCGTGGATCTTCAGCATGGTGTCGGCGAAGGCGTCGAGCGTTTCCTTGCTCTCCGTCTCGGTCGGCTCGATCATCAGCGCTTCGGGCACCACCAGCGGGAAGTAGACCGTCGGGGCGTGGTAGCCGAAGTCGAGGAGGCGCTTGCAGACGTCCATGGCGCTGATGCGGCGCTCGCGGCGGAGGGCGCGGGCCGACGCCACGAACTCGTGCATGCAGCGGTCGCCGTGCGGCACCTCGTACGTGCCCTTGAGGAGGCTGAGCAGATAGTTGGCATTGAGCACGGCATTCTCGCTGACCTCGCGCAGGCCCTTGGGCCCCAGCGTGCGGATGTAACAGTAGCCGCGCAGCAGGATGCCGACGTTGCCGAAGAAGCTGCGCACCCTCCCGATCGACTTGGGCCTGTCGTAATCGAGCCGATAGACGTCGCCTTCCTCGACCACCATCGGCGCGGGCAGAAAGGGCACGAGCTGCTTGCGGACGGCGATGGGCCCGGAGCCGGGGCCGCCGGCGCCGTGCGGGCCGGTGAAGGTCTTGTGGACGTTGTAGTGCATCATGTCGGCGCCGAAGTCGCCCGGGCGGGTGATGCCCAGGATGGCGTTCATGTTGGCGCCGTCGAGGTAGACCAGCCCCCCGCGCGCGTGGATGCGTTCGGTGATGGTGGCGATCTGCTCGTCGAACAGCCCGAGGGTGTTCGGGTTGGTAATCATGAACACGGCGGTGCGGTCGTCGAGCTTGCTCTCGAGGTCGGCCAGGTCCACCATGCCGCGCGCGGTGCTCTTGACCGACACGGCGTCGAAGCCGGCGAGGGCGGCGCTCGCGGGGTTGGTGCCGTGCGCGCTGTCGGGGATGAGAACGCGCGTTCGCGACTCGCCCTTGTCCTTGAAGTAGGCGGCGGCGACAAGGAGGGCGGCGAGCTCGCCCTGGGCGCCGGCGGCGGGCTGGAGGGAGACGCCATCGAGCCCGGCGATCTCGGCGAGAATGTTCTGCATCTCCCAGAGGATCGAGAGCAGCCCCTGGCACGAGGCATCGTCCTGAAGGGGGTGGACGTCGGCGAGCCCGGGCAGGGCGGTGAGGCGCTCGTGGCGCTTGGGGTTGTACTTCATGGTACACGACCCCAGCGGATAGAAATTGGTGTCGATCGACATGTTCTTCGTCGAGAGGTTGACGAAGTGGCGCACCAGGTCGATCTCGCCCACCTCGGGCAAGGGGGGCGGAGTGCCGGCCAGCGCGGAGGCGGGCAGCAGGTCCTTCGCGGGCGGGACGGGCACGTCGCACTCGGGCAGGCGATGGGCGCGCCGGCCGGGGTGGCTGAGCTCGAAGAGCAGGGCGGTCGATTGGTTCTTTTCCATGCGTCTCTCGTTCGGGAGAAGGTTGCCGCCCTGGCGAGCGGGGGCTTACGCCCCCTGTTGAAGGCGCTGCTCAACAGGGGGCTAACGCCCCCCGCTCGCCTTCTGTTTCGTGCCCTTGCCCCCATGTTCGGCGCCATTGACGGCCACCCCGTGTCCGGCGAGCACCGCCGCCAGTCCGTCGATTTCGGCGCGGGTGCGTTTCTCGGTCACGGCCAGCGAGAAGCAATCGTCGAGCCCGGGATACCAGCGACCCAGGTGCAGCCCCGCGTGATAGCCGCTGGCCAGGGCGCCGGCGAGCAGCCCCGGTACGCCGGCGGGGGCGCGCACGGTCAGTTCCTTGAAGAAAGGCCGGTCGAAGCGCAAACGCAGGCCAGCCCCGGCCAGTTGCTCCGCCGCGTAATGGGCCTTGCGCGTACAGAGCTCGGCCGTCTCCTTCAGTCCCTGCGGGCCCAGCGCGGCCAGGTAGACGGCGGCCTTGAGGGCCATCAGCCCCTGGTTGGTGCAGATGTTGCTCGTCGCCTTCTCGCGGCGGATGTGCTGCTCGCGCGTCTGGAGCGTCAGCACCCAGCAGCGCTTGCCGCGACGATCGACGGTCTGTCCCACGATGCGGCCCGGCACCTTGCGCAGGAACTGCTCGCGGCAGGCCAGCAGCCCCAGGTAGGGCCCGCCGTAGACGAGGGGATTGCCCAGGCACTGTCCCTCGGCCACGGCGACGTCGGCGCCGTACTGCCCCGGCCGTTTGAGCAGGCCGAGGCTGATGGGGTCGAAGCTGACGACGAACAGCGCCCCGACCTTGTGGGCGGCGGCGGCGCACGCCTCGACCTCTTCGAGACAGCCGAAGAAGTTGGGGTGCTGCACGACGACGCACGAGGTCTTGTCGTCGAGCGCCTTGACGAGATCATCGGGGTCGAGGAACCCGTGCGGCGTCGGCAGGACGTGGGCCTTGGTGTCGAGGTTGGCGAGGTAGGTGTCGAGCACGTGGCGGTATTCGGGGTGAACGCTCTCGGCGACGAGCACCTTGCCGTGGCGGTTGGTGACGCCGGCGGCCATGATGACGGCCTCGGTGACGGCGGTCCCGCCCTCGTAGAGGCTGGCGTTGGCGACGTCGAGGCCCGTGAGCTGGCAGATCAGCGTCTGGAACTCGAAGAACGCCTGCAAGCTGCCCTGGCTGGCCTCGGCCTGGTAGGGCGTGTAGGCGGTGTAGAACTCGCTGCGGCCGGCGATCGCATCGACCACCGCCGGGATGAAGTGATCGTAGGCCCCGCCGCCGAGGAAGCAGACCGCCTCGCCCGCGGGCTGGTTGCGGGCCGCGAGCTCGCCGACGTGCCGCGTCAGGTCGATCTCGCTGAGGGCCTCGGGGACCGCAAGGGCGCGGTTGAGGCGCAGCCCGGTCGGGATGTTCGCGAACAACTCTTCGACGGACTTGGCGCCGATGCGGTCGAGCATCGCGCGCTGGTCTTCGGGGGTGTTCAGTACGTAGGACACGCCGATCTCCGATCGTGAAGGCAACCGTTAGGGGGTTGGCGGAATCGTCCCGCCGGCGGCTTGATAGAGGGGGGCGACGCGCTGGCGCACCCAGGCGCGGATGGCCCGGAGCGCCATTCGATCATCGGGCACGTTGGCGGCCTGGTTAATGACGGCGACGACCTCGGACAGCGGCAAGAAGGGCAGTTGCGGGCTGGCGGGGACGGGCTGGTAGTTCGGCCCGGCGATCAGGCGGTGCGGCTGCAAGGATGCGCCGTCGAACGTCCACACTTCTGGCACGCCCAGGCTGGCGTAGATGCCCATCCGATTCAGGCAAGACGTCGTGTTCTCCATTTCCAGGACCAGGTCGGGCGGCGGGTCGATGCTCAAATCAATCTCGCGTCGGTCGCGCAGCCGGGCAGCGCCGGCCAGGTAGAAGCACTCGTCCGGCTCCAGGCCTTTTTCAACGTCGATGCGCTTGAAGGTTGTCGATCCGAAGGCGAGGAACGGAATGTCTAACTCCTCCCCGAGTATGTCGAGGAGGCGACCGAACTGCTTTTTCCAGCGTTCGTGGATCGGGAGTGGCGACATGAGCTCCAGGCTCCCCCGGTCGTAGGTGATGCGCAGGTGGTGCTCGCTGAGTGCGTCAACGATTTTCTCGAACGACGACCACGGCACACAGGTGAGGAGCAGGTGCTGGGGCCCGTGAGACGTTGCCCTCGCGGGTTGGTACAAGATGTTCACGTCGCGTCCCTCCCCTCGCTCAGTGCCCCTCCGACTCGATCTGCTTCCGATACTGCTCGTGCGTGAGCAGGTGATCGAGTTTGGCCCCCGCCTCGACGCGCACCTTGACGAGCCAGCCGGTGGTGTAGGGCTCCTGTGCGATGAAGGTGGGGTCTTCGAGCAGCTTTTCGTTGACGGCGATCACCTCCCCGCCCACGGGCGAGTAGAGGTCGCTGACCGCCTTGACGGTCTCTATGTTGCCGAACTCTTCGCCGACGAAGACGTGATCGCCGACGTGCGGCAGTTCGATGTAGGTGACGTCGGTGAGCTGGTCGGCGGCGAACTTGCTGATGCCGACGACCACCACGTCGCCGTCGAGGTGGGCCCACTCGTGGGTCTTGGTGTAACGCAGCTTGGTCGGGTCCATGAATCGCTCTCCGGGGGTCGGGGCACGGAAGCCCCCTCAATCTATTCTGTTCGGTCCGGTCCCTACTTCGTGCGCCGGTAGAACGGCAGCGGCACCACGCGCGCCGCGATCTTGCTCTTGCCCACCTCGACGTTCAGGGCGGTCCCCACCTTGCCGTGGGCCGCAGGGACGTAGGCCATCGCGATCGCCCGGTTCAACGTCGGGGTGACGGTGCCGCTGGTGACGCGCCCCACGCGCTCCTCGCCGCTCAGCACGTTGGCGCCTTCGCGCGCCGCCCGGCGGCCCTCCAACTCCAGGCCGACGCGGCCCGGCCGGCTCGCGTCCAGGTTGCGCTTCAGGATGGCGTCGCGGCCGAGGAAGTCCCCCTTGTCCAGTTTGACCGCCCAGCCGAGGCCGGCCTCGAGGGGATCGACGTCCTCGGCGAGCTCGTGCCCGTAGAGCGGCATGGCCGCTTCCAGGCGCAGCGTGTCGCGCGCCCCCAGGCCGCACGGCTTCGCCCCGCGCTTCAGCAGTTCGTCGGCCAGCTCCGCGCCCTGCTCGGCCGCGACGATCAGCTCCAGCCCGTCCTCGCCCGTGTAGCCAGTGCGGCTGACGACGCAGGCCTTCCCTTGGTACTGGGTGGGGGCCCCGTAATAGTAGCCCATCTTGTCCAGCTCGACAGGGACGAGCCCCTTGCACAGTTCGAGCGCGCGGGGGCCCTGGACGGCGAGCATGGCGGTGCCGATCGTTTGGTCGGTGAGGGCCACGTCGCGGCCCGCCTTGTGCTCGTCGAGCCAGGCGACGACCTTGTCGCGGTTGGAGGCGTTGACGACCATCGCCCAGCCGTAGGGCCAGCGGTAGACCAGCACGTCGTCGCGGATGCCGCCGGCGGCGTTGCAGAGCAGGCCATAGCGCACCTGCATGTCCTTCATGGTGGCGACGTTGTTGGTGAAGACGTACTGGAGGAAGTCGAGGGCACCGGCCCCACTGAAGGAGAGGCGGCCCATGTGCGAGACGTCGAACAGACCGGCGGCGGTGCGGACGGCGGTGTGCTCCTCCACGATGCTGCTGTACTGGACCGGCATGTCCCAGCCGCCGAACTCCACCATGCGCCCGCCGCGGGCCACGTGCCAGTCGTACAGGGGTGTGCGCAGCGCCATGGGAAGCCTCTGGGTGCGGCGGTTGAGCGGGACAGTCTAAAGAGATGGCGCGATTTAGGCAAGACGGCCTGAAGGCGCCCCCGCTATCCTAGGCGCGAGGGGAAACAAGGGCGAGCCGGGGGCGTGAGCCTCCGGTTGGGTGGGATGCCCAACCGGAGGCTCGCGCCCCCGGCCCGCCAATCCAGCAATTTGTCGCTCTACCGCATCGGCAACCCGAGCCGCCGGTGGACCTCGAGCTGGAGCTGATAGAGCTTTTGCTCGTCCAGCCCTTCGCTGCGCCAGACGACGAGGCCCGTCTCGTCGATGAGCACCAGTGTCGGGAAGGCGGCGATGCGAAACTGCGTCTTGACCGGACACGCCTCCGTCCCGCCCCCGCCCAGCAGGGTTGTGTAATTGATACCGTAGCGGGCGCGTACCGCCCGCACCTTGCGCACCTGCTCCTCGGCGCTGCCCTTCTCATAGGCGACGCCGACGACCTGGAGGCCATACGACCCATACTTCTGTTGCAGTTCCCGCAGATGACCCATGGCCGAGAGGCAGGGGCCGCAGGTGCTGTACCAGAAGTCGAGTAGCACGAGCCGGCCGTGGCGGTGGCGGCGCAGTTCCCACGGCTGGCCGTCGAGACCGTAGAGGGCGAAGTTGTCCACCCTTCGGCCGATGATTGCGCACGAGGGCACCGGGGCGTCGCTGCTGCGCGCGGAGAGCGGCGGCATGACCGCGGAGGGTGGGCCCACCGCCTTCGGCACGGTGAGCGGCGGCAGCGGGCGCTCGTCCGGGGTCGGCGGGTAGCGCGGGCCCTCGGGGATCGGAGGCACGTTGCGGCCCGGCACGCTGACGGTGGGCGGCACCTCGGTAAAGCCGTTCTTCGGACGACCCAGCCCCCCAATCAGGTTCGATCCGCCCGCCGGGGGCGCGGTCGGCGTCGTCAGGGGAGCGGGGCCAGGCGCTGGCCCCGTTGGCACCGTGCGGACCGGCGGGTCGAGCGTGGCGACGGGGGCCGAGGTCGGCCGCGCCTGCTCGGGCCCGCCGCCCGGCAGCGTGGCCGTGGTGTTCGGCAGGCTGATGCCCGCCGGCAGCGGGCCCTCCGAGACCTTGATGTTGACGCGCGGGTTGGGCGGGGTGGCCCGCGCCTCCCCACTCAGTTGCCGCTCGCCTTCCTTGACGATGACGACGAGCCGGTACTCGCGGCCCGCCTTCAGCCCTTGCAGATTGAAGGAGTTAGTCCGGATACGCTTGAGCAGACGAGCGCTCGATGGGCTGTCGCTCGGGTCGATGATCTGGACGTAGATCTTGGAGGCGTTGGGGTTGAAGTTCCCGTTGACGTACCCGGCCAGGACGCCGTTGACGTCCGCCGGCAGCGCCGACGAGGCCCCGACGGGCGTGACGACCCCTCCGCCGCCTCGGCCCTCGGTCGCGTCGGCGGTGGCGGCGCTGTTCGTGCCCGTACTCGAGGGCGAGCCCATGAAGGGGGAGCCGCCCGACGAGGCCGAACCGGCGGGCTTCCTGCCGTCGAACAATTTGCAGCCCGCCATTCCCAGGCAGACCGCCAACCAGGCTACGGCAAGGGAGCTGCGCACGAAATGGCCCTCGATACGAGACAGGATAAGCATCGACCGTGGCGCCCACTCCCCTTGATGGGAACTGACCCGGCAATCTCGGCAAGATGGGCAGGCGCCCGCGGGCCGAAAGCCTTTTGAGCACCTTTTGTCATCCGTGAAGGGAGATACCGCAAGCTATCAGATTCTTCCCTCTCGCCGCCCGCGCGTCAAGCCAGATCGTCGCGACCGGCCTCCGGGGAGGGGGGGAGGGCTGGGCACAGGCGGTAAAAGCGCCAACCCTTAGGGGGCCGGGGGGCGCGAAACGACAAGCAAGAAGGAACGCGCTTCTCCCTCCCTCTTGCTTGTCGGTTCCCGTCCCCGTCTTGCCCTTGTCCGGCGCGACCGGCGCGGCTATAGCGGAACAGGCGGTCGCGCCGGCTTTGCCGTTCTTGACGATGGTTTCGGCCTGGGTTATCGTAAAGGTTCTGGCCCGGGCCCCGCGCTCGAATTCCGAGGACACCATGAGCAAGGCCGACCTGGAACGCTACCGAACGGTGCTGGTGGCCATGCGCACGCGCCTGACGGGCGACGTCTCGCACCTGGCGGACGAGGCCTTGCGGGCGCGGGGCGGCGAGGCGAGCGGCAGCCTGTCCAACGCCCCGCTGCACCCGGCGGACCTCGGGACCGACAACTACCAGCAGGAATTCACGTTCAACTTGCTTCAAAACCAGGAGCAGACGCTCGAGGAGATCACCGAGGCCATCGATCGCCTCGACAAGGGGGCCTATGGCCGCTGCGAGGAGTGCGGCGCCGACATCCCCCGGCCCCGGTTGCAGGCGCTGCCCTACGCCCGTCACTGCGTCGAGTGTGCGCGGAAGCTCCAACCCTAATCTAAGCGATCGCAGAACCATGCCTGAACGATCCTATCGCGTTCTCCTGTGGGCCCTGGCGGTCCTCGGCCTGTCCGCCGATCAGGCCAGCAAGTACGGCGTCTTTCGCTGGCTGGACGACGGGGCCCGGGGAGGCTCCTTCGCCGTGTTCCAGACCGAGCCGACGGCCCGCTATCTGACCAGGGTGCCCCAGCCCGACGACGAGAAGGACCAGGGGTTCTTCCTCTCGGCGCGCTTCGGGCTCGAACTGGACGGGACGAGGAAGCACCACGTCAACCAGGGCGCCCTGTTCGGCTGGTTGGGGCAGCACAAGACCGCCGCGAACCTCGGCTTCGCCGTCATCAGCCTGCTCGCCGCCCTCGCCATCGCCTACTGGAGCACCCAGAAGGCCACCGCCACCGACCGCTGGCTCTGCGCCGCGCTCGGGCTGATCCTGGCGGGCACCCTCGGCAACTTCTACGACCGTCTCATGTTCGAGGGCGTGCGCGACTTCCTGCACTGGAACTACCTGTACAACTGGCCGGTGTTCAACGTCGCCGACTGCTGCCTGGTGTGTGGCGCCGGCCTGCTGTTGATGCAGGCGTTCAGTAGCCCGGCCCAGCCCGCCACGGCCCCCGAGAGTGCCACGACAGCAACCGGGGACGAGGCCGTCGCCCACGAGGCGCCCGCGCGCCCCGTGGCGAGCGCCACCTGCATCGGCGCCATCGCAGGCCCGAAGGCGTGACCCGCGCGGCGCTTCTGGCGACGGGCCTGGTCCTCTCGGCTCTGGGCCTTGGGCTGATCGCCCTGTTCGGGCACGGCGAGGTCGCCGAGGTCGATCCGGGCGAACTTCCGCCCCCGCAGGTGATCGCCGAAGCATCGAAGGAGGGCGCGCGCCCGAAGGCCGGCGCGGCGCCCTCCAGGCGCCTTGCCACCCTGGCCCTGGAGCGCGGCCTCGAGCTTTGCGAGCAGGGCGACGTCGGCGCTGGGCTGCTCTGGCTGGCCCGCGCACTTCGCCTCTGCCCCCCCGACGCTGGCGAACTTCAGTTCGACGTCCGCGCCAACCTCGCTGCCTGGGGGCGCGAGGCGTTTCCCGTGTCCGCCATTCTGCCGGCCGCCCGCTCGGTCGTCTTCCATCCCAGGGACAGGTGGCTGCTCGTCTCGGGCGGGGCGCGCCCCCTGCAGTTCCTCACGCGCAACGGCCTCCCCCGGAAGCTTCAGCCGCCCGCCACGCTCGGCGCGGTTGCCGCCCTCGCGTTCAGCCCCGACGGGCGCTGGTTCCTGACCGGGGGCGAGGACGGCAAGGCCCGGCTGTTCTCGACCGCTTCTCCCTTTCGCCCCACGCGGTTCTCCCACCCCGGCCCGGTCTGTTCCGTCGCCTTCAATCGCGCCGACGACGGCGCCACCTTCCTGACCGGCTGCGCCGACGGCAAGGCGCGGCTGTGGCGCTGCGACCGGACGAGCGAGCCGGTCGTCTTCGCGCACGGCGGGGAGCTCCGTGCGGCAGCCATCAGCCGCTCGGGCAGGCACAGGGCGACGGCCGGCGGCCGCGAGGCGCGTCTCTGGGACCGCGGCGGGGCCTTGTTGCACAAGTTGGTTCATGAGGGGGAAGTCGAGGCGCTCGCGTTCAGCCCGGACGCGCGCTGGCTGGCGACGGCCAGCGCGGACGGGGCAGCGCGCCTGTGGGATACGAACATAGGCCGGCTCGTCGCGCGGCTCGAGCACAGGGCGGGGGTCACCTCCCTGGCGTTCCGGCCCGACGGCAAGGCGCTGCTGACCGGCGCCCGGGACGAACGGGCGCGCGTCTGGGACACGACCACGAGCCAGGTCGCGGGGCAGGTCTTGCGGTGTTCTGGCTGCCCGGAAGTCGTCGCCTTTGCGCCCGACGGCCGATCCTTGCTCGCGGGCGGCAGGCAGGGCCCGGTGCGCGTCTGGGAGGCCCTGCCGGCGGATGGCGCCCCGATCGCGGGCCCAGAAAAGGGCATTCGCCTGGGCGGGAGCGCCGGCGGAGCGACTGGCTCGGCCGGCGATGGAATGGTCGGCGTGACGGTGACAGCGCTCAGCCTGGACGGCCAGTTCGCTGCCACGGGCGGGGAGGACGGCAAGGTGCGCCTCGTGTCAGCCCGCACCGGGCGGAAGGTTGGCCCCACGCGGACGCATCCCGGGCCAGTCGAGGCGTTGGCCTTCCGCGCCGACGGTCGTGTCCTGCAGGTGGAGGGCGCGGGCGAGCAGCGCAAGTGGCCAATCGCGGCCCCCAGGGCCGATTGCGCGTCCGCGCTCGTGCAGTGGGCCGAGGTACGGACTGGACTGCGGCTGGAGGAGGGGGGAGGCCAGCCCGTCGTGCGCCCGCTGACGGAGAGGGACTGGCTGCGCGCGCGGGCGGAAAGGGGCACCGAGAGATGAGCGGCGGGGCCAGTGTTTGTGAAAAATGGCCAGGCGAACAGCGAGGCTGATGCCGCGCCGCTCGCCTCGCTCCGTTCCCAACCCCTCAGCGCGCCACGGCCGTCCAGTCCTTCCGCTGGCGCGACGAGGGGATGTTGGCCATCTTGCGGTACTTCGTCACCGTGCGCCGCTTGACCGGGTAGCCGGCCACGTTGAGCTTGGCCACCAGGTCCTCGTCCGACAGCGGGCTCGACTTGTCTTCGTGGTCGATGATCTCGAGCATCTTCTGCTTGATCACCTCCCACGCAACCTCTTCGCCGCTGGCAAGCTCCGCCCCGCCGCCGAAGAAGCGCTTGAGCGGGAAGATGCCCCGCGGCGTCTGCACCCACTTGTCGTCCACCGCCCGGCTGACCGTGGTGACGTGGACGCCGACCTGATCGGCGATCTGCTGCATCTTCAAAGGCTGAATTTGCTCCGGGCCCCGGTCGAGGAACGCCCGCTGGTGGGCGATGATGGCCTTCGTCACCTTCTCCAGGGTGCCGCGGCGCTGTTCGATCGACTCCTGTAGCCACTGCGCCGCCTGGATCTTCCGCTTGAGGTATTCCTTGGTCTTGGGGTCGGCGCCCTTCTCCTTGTAGAGATCGACGTAGCGCCGGCTGATGTAGATGTTGGGCAGCCAGTCGTCGAGCAGGCGCACGCTGTACTCGCCATCCTCGGTGCGCTCCACCTGAATGTCGGGTACCACGTAGGGGATGTTCTCGGCCGTGAACTGCGCGCCCGGCCGCGGGTTGAAGTGCTTGATCGCCTCGATGGCCTCCTTGATGAGGGCCAGGCTGAACCCGGTCTTCCGCTCGATGATCGGCAGGCGGTTGTGCTGGATGTCCTCGAGGTGGTTGTCGAGCAGCACCCGCAGCAAGTCCCGGTGAGGGGTCTCGGGGGTGAGCTGGAGCAGCAGGCACTCCTTGAGGGTACGCGCTCCCACGCCGGGCGGGTCGAGCTTCTGGACGACGTGAAGCGCCTCCTCGACCTCGTCGGTCTCCACCGGCACCTCGTAGCCCAGGGCCAGTTCTTCCAGGCTGGGGGTGCGTCGAGGGAGGGAGCGGCGAATGGTCTCTTCGTTCTCCGCGATGGAGCGGCGAATCATCTCCTCGCGCTCCGGGGTTAGCTGCTTGTCCTTCGCCCGAGCCTCCTCGCGGGCTTCGTCCAGCGCCTTCCAGAGCTCGGCCTTGGCCAGGGCCTGCGCGATGGCCGGCTCGTCCGGCACGCTCAAAAAGCCGTTGTCGTCGATGAAGCTGACCAGGTAGCGCACCAGCTTCAACTGCTCCGCGGGCAGGTCGAAGAACGATAGCTGATCGGTCAGGTAGTTCTGGAGCGACTGCGGCGGGGACGCCATGTTCTGCATGGCGTCGTGCTTCTTGTCGCTCTCCTCTTCCATCCCGCCGCGCGAGGGGCGGTGCTCCTCGTTGTAGCTGTCTTCGTAGTCGCGGCTCAGGGCGTCGAGCCGGTCGAAGTCGAGCTCGTTCTTGCCGTTCTCTTCGATGACGAGCTCGCCGGCGCCGGGGTCGCGCGTGTCCTCGACGGGCACGGGGTCGAGGTCGTCGCCCTCCAGGCTGTCGGGGCTGGCCGCGTCGTCGTTGCTCTCTTTGAGCTCGAGGACGGGGTTCTCCTGGAGCTCCTGCTGGATGCGTTCCTGGAGCGCCATGATCGGCAGCTGCAGGATCTCCATCGACTGAATCATGCGCGGCGCCAGATACTGTCCCTGAACCATTCGCGTGCTGAGCGTGGTATCCATTCGCATGAGTCGTCACCCCGTCTTAACAGAGCATCTGGGCTTTTGAGGGCCCGCTTCAGAAGGCCCGCCTGCCCTCCAGGGCGTCGGCAAGCATCTGGTTGTTGGCGAACTCCAGCACCGACCCGGACGGCAAGCCCCGCGCCAGCCGGGTGATCTTCACCCCGAGAGGCGCCAGCAGACTGACCAGGTACAGCGCCGTACCATCGCCTTCTGTCGTCGGGTTGGTGGCCATGATGACTTCTTTCACCCCACCCGCTCGCACCCGGTCCACCAGTCGATTCATAGTCAGGTGCTCGGGCCCGATGCCATCCAGGGGCGCCAGCCGGCCATGCAAGACGTGATACAGCCCCCGATAGTTCCCCGCGCGCTCCAGCGCGCTCAGGTCGCGCGGCTGTTCGACCACACAGATCGCCGACGGGTCGCGCCGCGAGTCGGCGCACAGGGAGCATAGCTCTCCTTCCGTCGGGTTGCAGCAGCGGCTGCACGGGCGAATCTGTTCCTTGATCGCCCGCAAGGCGTCGGCCAGGGCGAGCACCTCGGCCTTCTCGGCCCCGAGCAGGTGATGGGTCAGCCGCTCCGCCGTCTTGGCGCCGATGCCCGGCAACTTGCCCAGTTCGTGCGCCAGACGGGCGATGGCCCCCATCGGCTCGCTGCTCGTCACGACTCGGTCCCCTCTTGCTCTGTCTCTCGTTCATACCCGGACAGGGCCATCGATTCCAGCCCAGCGTCGTCCCCTCTCAACTCATCCCGGGCAGGTTCAGCCCCGCCGGGAGGCCCAGGCCCATCGCCATCTTGCTCGTCTCCTCGGCCACTTGGGCGGCCGCCTTCGTCAGCGCCTGGTTGGTTGCCGCCTTCAGCAAGTCCTCCAGCATCTCGCGGTCGTTCAGTTTCAGCAGTTCGTCGCTGAGGGTGTAGCCGAGGACCTCCGTCCGGCCGTTGACCCGCACCTTGACCATGCCTGCGCCGGCGTCTCCTTCAACGACCATTTGCCCGAGCTTCTGCTGGAGGAGGGCCATCTCCTCCTTGAGCTTCGGCATCGCGCGCATCACGTTGCCCAACTGGCCGATGCCCCGGAACATGTCGAACATGATTCACGGCTCCTGCTCGCTGCTGGCATCCGGGGGCGCCCCGAAGTTGTCATCGACGCGCTGGATGGTTGCCCCCATTACGTCGATGGCCCGTTTGACCACCGACACCTTCTCCGCCTCTTCCTTCGGGTTGCGTCGAGCCTGGGCCGGCTCTTTTCCCGCGCTCCCTTCGCCCGATTCGGCGTTGGGAGCAACCTCGCCCTGCGGGGCCTTTTCCAGTCGCAACTGGCAGGCCTTTCCAAGCGTTCGCCGAAGCGCCTCCTCGACGCGAGCCAGCCGTTCGGGCGCCTCGCAGAACTCTTTTGATCGATTATACGCAAGAGGAAAGTGCAATACCAGAGCGTTTGGCCCAGAAATTGCTGGAATGCCGCCCTTCTGAAGTTCGGCAGCCAGCATTCCCCCCAGGCTCGCCAGGGTTTGCCCCCACAGTTGAGGCAACGTTTCCGGCGTCATCGGCAGGGCCCCCCCCGTCGGGGCGATAGCCGGGGCTGGCGCGGGCCCGTTTCCCGTGGTGGGGGCCTCAGGGGCCCCGATCAGGGGCTTTTTTTTTATCCCTTCGGGCGGCACAGACCGGCCAGGAGGCGCAGAGTTGGCCGGGGCGTTGCGCAGCTGCGCAACCCACTGGGCGAGCTGCGGCAGGGCGACGAGGTCTTGCATCCGACTCAGGCGCACGAGGGCCATCTCGACCAGCGTGCGGCCGTGATTGGTGCCGCGCAGCCGGGCTTTGGTGGTGGACAACACGTCCAGCCCGGCGAGGACACTGTCCAGGCTGGTGGCCGCCTGGCGGCGCAGCGCCTCGTGATGGCGCGAGGGCACGCTGAGGTCGCGCCCTTCGGTCCCGCCGCAGTGGACCACCATCAGGTCGCGCCAGTAGGCCATCAGTTGATCGACCAGTTCGCCGAGCTGCAATCCTCCGACGACGGCCTCGTCGAGCAGGTCGAGGGACTTTTTCGCGTCGTGGTTCAGGATCGCCTCGGCGAGCGCGACGATCCTCTCGTCGCCCGCCGTGCCGAGAAGTTGATGCACCTGGTCGGCCGTGAGCCGGTCCCCGCCGAAGGCCAGGAGTTGGTCGAGCAGCGACTGGGCGTCGCGCATCGACCCACCCGCGCGGCGGGCGACGAGCTCGAGGGCGGCGTCGTCGGCCTGGAGGCCTTCTTTGCCAACGATGTCGCGAAGCCGTTCGACGATGCGGGGCAGCGCGATGCCGGCAAAGTCGAAGCGCTGGCAGCGCGACAGGATGGTGATCGGGACCTTTTCGACCTCGGTGGTGGCGAAGATGAATTTGACGTGGGGCGGGGGCTCTTCGAGGGTCTTGAGGAGGGCGTTGAAGGCCTCCTTGGTGAGCATGTGAACTTCGTCGATGATGTAGATCTTGTAGCGCGACCGGCTGGGCTTGTATTGCACGTTGGAGCGGATGTCGCGCACCTCGTCGATGCGGCGATTGGAGGCGCCGTCGATCTCGAGGACGTCCACGTCCTCGCCGCTGGCGATGCCCCGGCAGATCTCGCAAACGCCGCACGGCTCGGGCGTGGGGCCGCGAACGCAGTTGAGGGCCTTGGCGAGGATGCGGGCGGTGGAGGTCTTGCCGACGCCGCGAGCGCCCGTGAACAGATAGGCGTGCGCGACGCGGTTGCCCTTCAGTGCGTTGGTCAGGGCGCGGGCAACGGGCCCTTGGCCGACGAGGTCGGCGAAGGTCTGGGGCCGATAGCGCCGCGCCAGCACGGTGTACCCGGCGGCGGGGGCCGGTTCCTTGTCCGGGGCGGTCGCTTTGGTCTTGGCCATGTTCCCTGGCGGTGGTTGGAGACCGGGTTAGCGGCGCTTCGCAGAAGCGTCGCTAAACAGAACGGGGCCCGCAGCGGGGTGCTGGGAGAGGCTGATCCACGCCACTCGGTCCGTTGCTTATGGCTGCACCCGTCAAGGCCTGACCAGGTTCGCAACATTCCTCTGGGTGGGTCCCCTCCCAGCACCTCACCGCGGGCCCCCTGTATCTTGGGAGACGGGCGAGGGCCGCTCGCTTCTCGTTCCGGCCTCTCCTTCTTGGCCCGTGGGCCTACTTCTCGCTCGTCTGGACGGTCACCTTGTTGATGACGACCGGGCTCTCCGGCAATCGGAGGGGCTCTCCTTCTTTGAGGACCGCGCCCTTCGCGTATATTGTACGAACCACGTCCAGCCTCCGCACTACCTTTCCGAAAATGGTGTACGAGTTGTCGTGCCAGGGCGCCTTGGTGAGGTTAATGTAGAAACGGCAGGCCGCGCTGTCCTGCTCGCGGCCGCGACAGGCCCCGACGATGCCCTCGTCGTGCGAGATGGTCTCGCCGGGGTGGAGCTCCGCCCGGAGCCAGTAGCCGATGCTGGAGTTGATCGGGGCGCTCTTGCCGGTGGGGCTGCCGGCCTCGACGCCGCGCAACACTTTCCCGTCTTCCTCGTCGTGGCGGACGTACTCGAAGACCAGGCCGTCGTAGTAGCCCGCCCGGGCCAGGGCGACGAAGTTGCGCACGTGGTTGGGCGCCAGCTCGGGAAACAGGGCCATCTCGATGGTGCCGAAGTCGGTCTCGATGAGGGCGTTGTACTCGATCTTCTTGCCGGCCGGGGTGGTGAAGCGGATGTTGTCCCACAGTTCGGTCACCTGGCGCATCAGCTTGTAGGTCGATTTCCCGGTGTCGGTCTGATCGACCGGCTTGGGCTCGTCGGCGGGCGGATGGTCGCCGGTGCGCACGGCGTCGGCGAACGCCTGGTGCAGCCGATCGCGCGCACCGGGGGCGGGAGGTTGGCCGTTGGACAGCACCGGCTTGGCCAGTTCGGCGCGGAGGGCGTCGGAAGTAGGCGTGAGGTCGGCCTTCGCGGCCGGCTCCTCGGCGGCCGGCTTCTTGCCGCAGCCGGTCAGTCCCAGGCCGCCGAGGACGGCGACCGCGATAAGAGAGCGCAAGGCAAGCCCGCGCGCTGTCCACCGTGTCATCATGGCCCTTCTCCTTCCAAACACCTGACGCCCGTTCACCCTCCGGCGAGGGGCCGGGACTTTAGTCGAGCGGCGGATTGGGGTCAATCTCGACTGGCGCCGAGGGCGCTTGCTCGTTCGGGCCCGGCTCGGGTATGCTGGGGTCATGCGCTTCATCGTCTGGTGCGCCGAGGTGGTTCCCTTCATCCCCTCACAAAAGAGAAGTGGAGGAATGTGGCTATGGGACAGCGAGCTGCGGCGGCTGGGCTTTCGGCGCAAGTCCGAGCGCTACTGGCAGGGTGAGCGGCGCTTCGGCCTCGGCGCCTCCGATCACCTTTCCATCTTTTCCTGGAGCGAGCAGGCGATCCCGTCTGCGTCGGGGCCCGGTCGCTTCCTCGTCGAGCTGGCCGAGTTTCACGTCACGCTCCTGCGCGGGCTCGAAAACCTGCACTTCTACTACCACGAGCGCCACGAGAACGAGTGGCTGCCCGAGGGCCACACCTCCCGCACCGAGATTCGACGGCTGGGGCTCGATCCGGCCGCGCTACGCGCGGAGGCGGACGCGCGCGCCGAGGCGTTCGTCGAGGCGCTGGGGGGAACTTGGCGAGCGCGGGAGGAGTGAGCGCCCGAAAACGTTCGAGCTCCAACAGGACGGCTTCGATCCGGTGGGCCGGTGCCATCGGTAGGCCCCAGGCGGTGCAGCTCCAGAACCTCCTCCAAGGTCAAATAGCGGATCGTGCCAACCGCCGGTCGTGTTATCGGTGCGACTTCATGTCGCACCAGCGTCTGGTTAGGTGCCGGCCGTGGCCTCCCACTGCTCCCGCGTGAGTTGCCATTCGGTTTGGCCCCCCCCTCGAACATCCATCCAAGCCAAACCAGGATGTCTGCCGAGCAAGGTGAGCCCAAGCTGAGGCACCATGCTCGCGAGCGTGGGCGACGAACTGACCATCTGCTCCGACCTGGCCGGGAAGACAACGCCGAAAAAGTTCGAGGCCGGCGAGGACAGCAAGCTGCACGTCTTCGTGCTAAAGCGGGTCAAGTAGTTCAGAGGGAGGATTGCCTCGTGCGGGCCCGCTTTGTCCGGGAAAGCCGGGCCCGCTCAGGGCCACCCCGAGGTTGCGATGCCTCGCGGTCCCGAGCGCGTTCGACCTCGAGGGCCGCCCAGGACGCGGTCGAGGAGGGCGGGGCAGTCGCAGCGCCCGGGGCCAGGCAGAATTACTTGCGGCAGAGCAGCGGGCGCGGTACTCTGCGAACAACGCGAGCAGCTAAACTTCCTGCCGGAAGGCCAGAGGGCGGGCGCGGCCGCGGGGCTTGCCATGGAGCTCGGGTGCCGCCTTGCCTCGAGCGGACGCGCATTGTTCCGTGGGGTGGTTCCGAGGGCAACGTTGAGCAAGCCCACCAGTCGCCGGGTGAATCGAACCATGGAACAGCAAAGGGGCGTTCCGCCCAGCGCCGAAGAACTGTAGGCGTACAGCCTGGGCAAGTGTCCCCCTCACCGGGCCACCCAGATCGAAGCCTTCCTGCCCGAGGGGCCGGATCAAACGGCGATCCTGGAAGCGGCGGAGGACGCCCTGCTCCGGCACCTGCGCGGCGCCGAGGGGTTGCCGGGGGCAGACGGGCCGGTCCGGATGGCCGGCGCGGCAACGGGCCCGGGCTCGCAAAGCGACCTGGGCGCGGGCGTCGGTCCATTGCTCGACCATCCCCGTTACCGGCTCATCCCCAAACTCGGCCAGGGGGGCATGGGCACGGTCTACCTGGCCGAGCACCGCCTGATGCGCCGGCTGGTCGCCATCAAGCTGATTCGCGCCGGCTACCTCAACAGGCCCCACCTCGTGAAGCGCTTCCGCCAGGAGGTGGAGGCCGCCCGCCTTTCTCACCCGAACATCGTCGCCTCCCTCGACGCCGACGAGGCCGCCGGCACCCATTTCCTGGTGATGGAGCACGTCGAGGGCGAATCGCTGGATCAACGCCTGGCCAGGTTGGGCCTCCCGGTGAAGGAACTGGTCCTCGTGCGCGACAGCAAGACCAACCAGTTCAAGAGGCCCGAGGCGCCACGCTGAGCGTGGCGCTGCACCCTGGCAATCCGAATGCCGGCTGGCCGCAAGGGCTGCAACCCGGGGAGGCGAAGGAAGGCAAGCACGAGGCCCGCGACCGGGCCGATCGGCAGGGGCCGCCGAAACCGGGGGCGTCGCGCGGCAATGCCGCGCGATGCCCCCCTCGTTTTCGGCGGCCCCCAGGCCCTTCACCGCCCGGGAGGCGCCTCCCCCCCTCGTTCCAGCGCAGCCCGATACGCGCGGTAAAGAACGAGCGCGAACGGCGCCCACCAGATCAAGTCGTTGGTGAGGTTGGTCCAGAGCATCGTGGCCGGCAACTCTCCGCGCCAAACTCCCTCCATGGCGCCGACGGGGCCGAACAACTTGCCGAGCAGGCCGACCAGCACGATGGGCCAGTGCCGCAGCGGATCGCGGGCCGCGATCAGGTAGCCCACCCCGTAGACGCCGACGATCATGCCGATGCACTGCCAGAGATGCACCCACAGGCGCGGGCTGGCGGCATGGCCCTCCTGCTCTAGCCCGCCGAGGCGAAACGTCCACGCCGGCCAGCAGACGACCAGCGTGCCCCAGGCAAGGTTGTAGGCGCCGGCCAGCACCAGCACGATCGTCATCCAGCGCGGCGCGGTCTTCATGGAGCTCTCCTGTTTCCCCGGGGCCCGAAAAGCGCAAAGGGACTGGTTGCGCTGGCCCGCCGGTCCGACAATGACCCTGGCAGTACCACGACTCCGCACCAGGGGCAAGTCGATCATGAAAGCGATCCTGCTGGAGAAGCCGGGCAAGTTCGAGCAAGTGCAGGTCGCCGAGCCAGCGCAACCCGGGCCGGGCGAGGCGCTGGTGCGCGTCCACCGCGTCGGCATCTGCGGCACCGACTACAGCGGCTATCTCGGCAAGATGCCCTTCTACAGCTACCCGCGCATCCCCGGTCACGAGCTCGGCATCGAGGTCGAGGCCGTCGGCCCCGGCGTCGGCAACGTCAAGGCCGGCGACCGCTGCTCCGTCGAGCCGTACATCAACGACCCGACCAGTTACGCCAGCCGGAGCGGCCACCCCAACTGCTGCGAACACCTGCAGGTGCTCGGCGTCCACACCGACGGCGGGCTCCGCCCGCGCTTCGTCGTCCCCGCCCGCAAGCTCCACCCCTCGACCAAACTGACGATGGAGCAGCTCGCCCTGGTCGAGACGCTGGCCATCGGCTGCCACGCGGTCAGTCGCGCCGCGCCGGTCGCCGGCGACAACGTCCTGGTGATTGGCGCCGGGCCGATCGGGCTGTCGGTCATGGAGTTCACCAAGCTGGCCGGGGCCCGCACCATCGTCTTCGACCTCAACGAGGCGCGCCTCGATTTCTGCAAGAAGGCGATGGGCATCGCCGACACGGTGCAGATCAAGGGCGATGGCTCGGAACTCAAGGCGCTGCAGGAGCTGACGGGCGGGACGCTGGCGCAGGTGGTCATCGACGCGACCGGCAACAACAAGAGCATGTCGAACGCGCTGAACTACGTCGCCTTCGCCGGCAAGCTGGTGTTCGTGGGCATCACGACGCAGGAGGTGAGCTTCGCCCACCCGCTGATGCACCGCCGCGAGATGACGTTGCTCGCCAGCCGCAACGCCCTGCCGCCCGACTTCGCGCGCATCATCCGCCTCATCGAGGAGGGGCAGATCGACACGCGGCCGTGGATCACGCACCACGCCGTCTTCGGCGAGATGATCGGCGAGTTCCCGCGCTGGCTGAAGCCGGAGACCGGCGTCATCAAGGCGATTGTCGAGGTGGATTGAAGCCCCTCACCCCCCAGCCCCCTCTCCCAGGACGAGAGAGGGGGAGCAAGGCATTCCGCCCCCCCTCTCCCTCCTTG
>JBBSEZ010000032.1:0-37680 GCA_038239195.1 Gemmatales bacterium | reverse complement strand
GTTGCGCTCGCCGATCTTGAAGGCGGGCGTCGGCGTCGTCGGCCCGAGGACCACGTCGCACTCGGCGAACGCGCGGTCGAAGTCCTCCTTGATGAGCCGCCGCACCTTGAGCGCCTTGAGGTAGTAGGCGTCCTTGTAGCCGCTGGAGAGAGCGTAGGTGCCGAGCATGATGCGCCGCTTGACCTCGGCCCCGAGGTTCTCGCCGCGCGTGCGACAGTACATGTCGATCAGGCCGGCGTGGTCGGCCGAGCGCGCGCCGAAGTGGGCGCCGTCGTAGCGGGCCAGGTTGCTCGACGCCTCCGCGGTGGCGACGAGGTAATAGGTCGCCAGCGCGAATCGGCTGTGCGGCAGCGAGACCTCGCGCACGCTGGCGCCGAGGCCCTTGTACACCTCGATGGCCGCGCGCACCCCTTGCTCGACCTCGCCGTCGAGGCCGGCGCCGAAATACTCCTTCGGCACGCCGAGGGTGAGGGAGGCAAAGGGCTGGTCGAGCGCTTGCCGATAGGGCGGAACGGGGCGGTCCACGCTGGTGCTGTCGCGGGGGTCGTGGCCGGCGATGACTTCGAGCAGGAGGGCGGCATCGGCGACGTCGTGGGCGAAGGGGCCGATCTGGTCGAGCGAACTGCCGAAGGCGACGAGGCCGAAGCGCGACACCCGGCCATAGGTCGGCTTGAGCCCGACGACGCCGCACAGGGCGGCGGGCTGGCGGATCGACCCGCCCGTGTCGGAGCCGAGCGCCAGGGGCGCCTCGCAGGCAGCGACGGCGACGGCCGACCCGCCGCTGGACCCGCCGGGGATGCGCTCGAGGCCCCAGGGGTTGCGCGTGACCTGAAAGGCGCTGTTCTCGGTGGACGAGCCCATCGCGAACTCGTCGAGGTTGGTCTTGCCGATCAGGACGGCGTCGGCCTGGCGCAGCCGCGTCACGACGTGGGCGTCGTAGGGCGGGCGATAGTTGGCGAGGATTTTGCTCGCGCAGGTGGTGGCCTGGCCTCGAACGCAGAGAACGTCCTTGAGGGCCACGGGGATGCCGGCCAGCGCGCCGAGGGGCTCGCCGCGCTGGCGGCGCTCATCGACGTTCCTGGCCTGGGCGAGCGCGCCGGGCTCGTCGAGAGAGAGGAAGGCGCGGACGCTGGGCTCGCGGGAATGGATGGAGGCGAGGAAGGCGACGGTGAGGGCCTCGGCGGTAACGTCGCCGCGGGAGAGGGCGGAGAGCAGGTCGAGGGCGGTGCGGGTTATCATCGCCGTCTTATTCCTGCACGGGAGGCACGCCGTAGAACTGCTCGCCACGGGGCCCGGTGCGCCGGTCGGGAGCGTTGGCGAGGGCCTCGTCGAGGGAGAGCGAGGGCGCCGGCTCGTCGTCGCGGAAGACGTTCTGCACCGGCAAGGCATGGGCCAGCGGCTCGACGCCCTCGGTATCGACCTCGCTTAGTTGCGCGACGTAATCGACGATGGCGCTGAGCTGCGCCGTCATCGTCGCCAGTTCGGCATCGCTAAGCCGCAGGCGGGCCAGGTGCGCGACGTTGGCGACGGTGGTGGCGTCGAGCGACATGAGGCGCCCTTTTTCGGGTTACAGGCTCATCATGGAGAACGGCTTGCGCTTCTGCGGGCGCGTGACCTTGCCGCTGCGGATGCACTGCACGCAGACGCTCAGGCGCTCCACAGACCCGCCGACCTGGCACTGGAGGCTTTGCAGGTTGGGCTTGAAGGTGCGCTTGCTGATGCCGGTGACCTTGCGGCCGACGCCGCCCAGGTACTTGGCCTTGCCGCGCCGCGAATACTGGTTGCCCACGGCGGGCTTCTTCCCACAGACTGCACACTGCTGGCCCATAGCGAACACCCTCCGGCGTCACGTACTAAAACGCTCATCATAGCGAAACGCGGGGGGCTGACAAGTCGGCGCCGTGAGGCGCGCGGCGCCCCATCACGTAAACGTCGCCCTCGATCAGATCGACGTGCCACTCCACCAACCGCAGCGCCTCGGCCATCGTCGCCGCGCCCAGCCCGCCAACGGGCGTCAGCGCCTCTTCCCCTCCCGCAAGCAACGGCGCGATGAACGCGTGAACGGCGTCGATGGCGCCGGCATCGGCGAACGCGCCCAGCACGCCGCTCCCGCCCTCTACCAGCACGTTCGTGAAGCGCCGCCTCCCCAGCTCGTCCAACAGCGCCGGCACCTCGGAACGCGCTTCTCCCAACGCCAGCACCTCGCAGCCCAGTCCCTCCAGCACCGCCCGCCTTCCAGAAGGAAGGTTGTTCGCCGTCACCACCAGCACCGGCACCTCGCGCGCCGTCCGGGCGAGAGAAGACGTCGTCGGCAAGCGCCCCCGGGTATCCAGAACGATGCGCGTGGCCGTGCGCGGCCCGGCCGGGCGCGCCGTCAGTTGCGGGTCGTCGGCCAGGGCGGTGCCGATGCCGACCACGATGGCGTCCATGCGCCCGCGCAGCTCGTGAACGCGCCGCCGAGACGCCTCGTTGCTGATCCACTTCGAGTCGCTCGTGCGCGTGGCGATCTTGCCGTCCAGCGTCATCGCCCACTTGGCATGAACGTACGGCCGGCCCGTCGCCAGCAACTTGAGGTAAGGGCCGTTGAGGTTGCGCGCCTCCACCTCGCACAGGCCGACTTCGACGGCCACGCCTGCGGCGCGCAACGACTCGGCGCCGCGCCCCGCCACGGCCGGGAATGGGTCGGCCATCGCCGCGACGACGCGCTCGACCCCGGCGCGCAAGATGGCATCGGTGCAGGGCGGGGTCTTGCCGTGATGACAGCACGGCTCGAGCGTGACGTAGAGGGTGGCGCCGCGCGCGGCCTCACCGGCGACGGCGAGGGCGTTGGGCTCGGCGTGGGGCCCGCCGTAGCGCTGGTGCCAGCCCTCGCCGACGAGGTGGCCCTCGCGCACGACGACGGCGCCGACGAGCGGGTTCGGCTCGACGACGCCGCAGCCGCGCTCGGCGAGGGCGAGGGCGCGGCGCATCCAGGTTTCATCGAGGGGGGACATCTTGGAGTGCGGCGCATTTATCGCCGCTTTCTTTTCCTCTTTTCGAGTGCTACGTGCGACCGGGCCGGCCTCCCGAGGGGTGGGGAGAAAAACGAAGAAAAGAAAGCGGCGATGAATCGCCGCACTCCAAGACGTCCTATTTCGCCTCCCCTTCCGCCGGGGCCGGCGCCTCCTTGACTTCCTCCTCCGCCTCCTCCGCCACCTTGGCGATCGACGCGATCTTGTCCTCCCCGTTCAGCCCCATCACCCGCACGCCCTGCGTGTTCCGGCCAATGACGCGGATCTCGCGCACGTGGGTGCGGTTCACCATCCCGCCCGTCGTGATGAGCATGATGTCGTCGCCCTCGCGCACCGACGCCACCCCCACCACCGGCCCGTTCCGCTCGCTCAAGCGAATGCCGCGGATGCCCTTCCCGCCGCGCCTCTGCCGCCGGTACGACATCCCCGACCGGCCGGGCGCAGCCTCCTCGCCTTCCTCGTCTCCCTCGGCGGGCGCTTCCTCGACTGCCACTTCCTCGACCGTCTCTTCCACCTCGTCGTCGGCCTGCGCGGTGGCGACGTTGGCCCCGAACGGCGTCCGCTTGCCGTAGCCGTTGGCGCACATCGTCAGCAGATGGCCCTCGGGGTCGGCGACCACCATGCCCACCACCTCGTCGTCCTCGCCGAGGTTGATGCCCTTGACGCCGCGCGTGTTGCGGCCCATCGCCCGGGCGTCGCTCTCCGCGAAGCGGATCACCATGCCCAGCCGCGTACACAGCACCACCTGATCAGCCGGCTGCACCGTCGCCACGCCGATCAGCGCGTCGCCGTCGTCCAGGCTGATGCCGATGATCCCCCCCGACTTGGGCCGCGTGTACTCCGTCAGCGCCGTCTTCTTCACCAGCCCCCGCCTCGTCGCCATCAACAAATGCAGGTGCTGCGACGCCACCCACTCCGCGTCGAGGTGGCGCACCGCGATCACGCTGCTGATCTTCTCGTCCTCCTTGAGCGACAGCACTTGCCGGATGTGCCGGCCCGCCGCCGTCCGGCTGCCCTCCTGAATGTCGATCACCCGCAGCCAATAGAGTTGGCCTCGCGTTGTGAAGCAGAGCAGGTAGGCGTGCGTCGAGGCGACGAAGAACTGCTCGATGAAGTCCTCCTCGCGCGTCGATCCGCCTGACACTCCTTTTCCGCCGCGGTGCTGCGAGCGGTACGTCTTGAGGGGCAGCCTCTTGATGTAGCCGTTGTGGCTGAGCGTGACCGCGTTGTCCTCCTCGGGGATCAGGTCGAGGCGCGTGACGCGCACCGCGTCGCCCGTGATGTCGGTGCGTCGGTCCTCGCCGTACTTGTCGCTCAGCTCTGTCAGGTCCTTCTTGACCACGTCGAGGATGTTGCGGTCCGTCCCCAGCAGGTCTTCGTAGCCGCGGATCTTCCCGCGCAACTCGTTGTACTCGCGCAGGACCTCGTCGCGCTGTAGCCGGGCGAGCTGGCCCAGCTGCATGCGCACCACCGCCTCGGCCTGCGCCTCGGTCATGCGGTACGATGGCCGCACGCCGATCTCGCGCTGGAGCGCGGCGAGGTTGTCCGCCCCGAGCGCCCGCTCCAGAACGCTGGCGGCGACGTCCATCTGCTGGAGCCGCGTTTTCGCCTCCTCGCGGCTGGGGGCCTCGCGGCAGGTGCGGATCACCTCGTCGAGCGACGAGGTGGCGATGAGCTGGCCCTCGAGGACGTGCGAGCGCTTCTTGGCCTCGCGCAGATGGAACTCGGTGCGCCGGCGGATCACTTGCACCCGGTGGCGAATGAACTCCTCGAGCATGCGCTTGATGGTCAACTCGACCGGCCGGCCGTTGACAAGCGCCAGCAGGATGATGCTGTGCGTCTTCTCCAGCGGCGAGAACTCGTAGAGCTGGTTCAGCACCAGGTTGGGGTCGGCGTTCTTCTTGAGGTAGAGCACCAGGCGCACCGGCTCCCCGCCGCGCGCGCTGCTCTCGTCGCGGATGTCCCGGACTTCCTTGATGCGCTCGTCCTTGACGAGGTTGCCGATCGCCTCGTGCAGCCGGTTGCGCGTCTGCTGGTAGGGCACCTCGCGGATGATGATCATCGTGTCGCGCCCTTCCTCGACGATGTCGGCGCGGGCCCGCAGCGTGACCTTGCCCCGCCCTGTCGTGTAGCCATCGAGGATGCCCTGCCGGCCACAGATGATCCCGCCTGTGGGGAAGTCGGGGCCAGGGATGATCTCCATCAACTCTTGAATGCTCACGTCGGGCTCATCGATGACCTTGATGAGGGCGGCACAGACCTCGCGCAGGTTGTGGGGCGGGATGTCGGTGGCCATGCCGACGGCGATGCCGTCGCTGCCGTTGACGAGCAAGTTGGGGAACTTGCTGGGCAGGACGAGCGGCTCGCGGTACTTGCCGTCGTAGCTGTCGATGTAATCGACGGTGTCGTGTTCGAGGTCGGCGAGCAGTTCGGCGCCGACGTGCGAGAGGCGGGCCTCGGTGTACCGATGGGCGGCGGGGGGCAGGCCGGCGAGCGAGCCAAAGTTGCCCTGGGAATGGATGAGCCGGTGGCGCAAGTTCCAGTCCTGGGCCATGCGCACCAGGGTCGGGTAGATCGACGCATCGCCGTGGGGGTGGTAGCGCTTCATCGTCTCGCCGATGATGCCGGCGCACTTGCTCGTGGCGGAGTTGGGGCCGAGCCCGAGATCGTTCATGGCGACGAGGATGCGCCGCTGCGACGGCTTCAGGCCATCGCGCACGTCGGGCAGGGCACGGCTGACGATCACGCTCATCGCGTAGGTGAGGTAACTGTCGCGCAGCTCGTCGGCGATGTTGAGCGCGTCGTGGCCGTCCCCGTTGGGGCCGGTCGGGCCGAGGGGCGGAACGGCGGGCGGCGGGGGGGCGGCAGGTTCGTCTGACAAGGCAGGGGCCCTCGGGGGAGAACGTCTAAGACAACGGGCAGGAGTTGGTTTGCTGTAGGACGGCTCTCCTGAGCCGTCCTACAAGCAAGTGTGCCTTTTCCTGCCGGTGGCCCAAAAGGGCGACCACAGGGCGGTCGTTTCCGCGCTCCAGTGCAGTGGTTATCTTACCAGAAAAGGGGGCCGGCCTCCATGCGCGTTGCCCCTCCGCGGGTGGCGAAACGACGGCGAGGCCCGGGAACCATTTTCCTTCCCACGCAGTCCAACAGCGTGGTAGGATGTCCCCTGCTGGCGGGGAGGCCCCGCCTTCGCGTTCGCTGTGTTATCCGTTCGTCTGGGAGGATCGACTCGTGCGCTATCTCCTGTCCCTCACGGCCTTACTGACGCTGGGCTTGCTGGCACTGCCCGCCGAAGAGAAGACCGCGGACACCCCCAAGGCCGCCGCGACGCGCAAGGTGCTCAAGAAGAAGATCACCGTCAATTTCAAGGACGAGCGGCTCAAGGACGCCCTGGACGAGATCCAGGACCAGGCCAAGCAGTTCCGCTATCGGCTCAAGCCCGTGGTGGTCTCGGGCAACACGGCCATCACGTACAAGGGCACCAACGTCACCATCGAGGAGGCCCTCGACGGCATGTTCAAGAAGAACGGCCTCGGCTACGTCGTCATCTCGCACAAGGGCGACGCCTATGACGGCGGGGTGTTCATCATCCAGGGCAAGGAGCGCGGCAATCCGCTGAAAAAATAAGCCGCGCCCGGAGGCCACGCATGACGCGACTGCTCCATGGCCTCTGGGCCAGGTGGTTCGGTGCCCGCAGCGCCTTTCTCGATCCCAAGCTCGCCGACGCCGAGGGGCTGGTGGCCTTCGGCGTCGCGCTTTCCACGCCCAACCTCCTCAAGGCCTACCGCAGGGGCATCTTCCCCTACTACAACGAGCGCACGCCGACCCTCTGGTGGTCGCCCGACCCCCGCGCCGTCTTCGAGCTCGACGGGCCCCACGTCTCGCGCCGCCTGGCCCGCACCCTTCGCTCCGGCCGATTCACCGTCACCGTCGATCGCGCCTTCGGCGCCGTCGTGCGCGGCTGTGCCGACCGCGAAGAGGGCACCTGGATCACTCCCGACATGATCGAGGCCTACGCCCGCCTCCACGCCCTCGGCCACGCGCACAGCGTCGAGGCCTGGCACCACGACCAGCTCGCCGGCGGCATCTACGGCGTCGCCGTCGGCGGGCTTTTCGCGGGCGAATCGATGTTCACGGCCGTCCGCGACGGATCGAAGGTGGCGCTTGTCCACCTGGTCGAACGGCTGCGGGAACGTGGCTTCACGCTGTTCGACATTCAGTATCTCACGCCCCACACGAGGCGCCTGGGGGCCGTCGAGGTGCCGCGGCGCGAGTACCTGGCCCGGCTCCGCCAGGCGGTGAAGTTGCCGGTGACGTTCGCGTGAAGGCTCGCACATTCCACATTTTCGCGCTGTCGATGAAATACGTTCCGAGCTCCGGCGAATATAATAGCAGGGCGGAGACGACCCGTCATTGTTGGTCCCCTCCGCATGTTTCCACAGACGTCCTGGCAAAGGGGCTCAGCATGTTCAAGAAGGTGATGATTGCGGCGCTGGCCGTCGTGGTCGGGGGCGGCTTCCTGATTTTCGGCAGCCGGGCCATCAGCCACGTCCGCCTGGCCGTCCGGCAGGCGCGGGAGTACGCCAAGAAGCAGGTGTCTCCGGAGCAGGAGCTGAAGCGCCTGCGGATGGAGCTGAACGACAGCAAGAAGGAAGACCATCGGATCGTCGATTCGATCGTCAAGTTGGAGATGGACGTCGAGCGCGTCCAGAAGAGCGTCTCCGCCAAGAAGGCTCGGCTGGTGAGGCTGGACAGCGAGATGAAGGGCTGGGAGACGGCGCTGGCCGGCGAGGGCACGGACCTCCGCGTCAGCTTCAACGGCAGCACGAGGCAGTTCTCGCGCGCCAACGTCCAGGACCAGCTCCGCACGGACGCCCGCACGTTCCTCAACGTCAAGAACTCGCTCAAGGGCGAGGAGGAACTGCTGAAGATCAAGCAGGAGACGCTGACCCAGACCCGGCAGCGGCTCAGCGAGCGCCAGGCCCACCGCGAGAAGAAGCTCGCCGAGCTACAGCAGCTCGAAAACAGCCTCCTCGAACTGCGGCGCGCCCAGGCCAGCGGCGAGGCGACCGGCGAGGACGACCGCCTGTCGCGCTTCAACCAGGACTTCCAGTCCCTCCAGGAGCGGATCAAGTCGGAGCAGCGCAAGAGCGTGATCTCCAGTGGCACCGATAAGGGGCCGATTCGCAACGCCGAGGAGCAGTCCAAGACCGACACCGAGGTGGATGCTCTGCTCAAGAGCCGCCGCGGCGCGGACGGCAGCCCGGTTGCCGGCCGCTGAGTGAGTGTCGCCCCCACGCAAAGCCGCAAGCGGCCCCTGGACCGCCGCTTGCGGCTTTGCGAGCAGAACGGCCCCCTTCTAGGCCTCCCTTCAGGCCCTCGTGGAGCGGGAACGAAAGCATGCTTGGGTTTGCGTGGCTAACGCTGAGGCAGGCTCAGGAGGCGCTGAAAAACGGCCGTCTCGAGGAGGCCCAGCGCCTGGTGAACGCCGGCTCTGCCAACGGTCATCGCCGCACCGGCGAGCTGCTGGTGGGCCTGGCCCGGGGCTACGCGGAGCGCGGCGAGCGGCAACTGCGACTCGACGACGCCGAGGGGGCCTGGCGCGATCTGCTCGCGGCCGAGAACCTCGGCACCACGGAAAAGGCCTGCGACCGCCTTCGTCAGGCCCTCACCGGGCTCGGGATGGCCGAGGTGAGGGCGCTGCTCCAGGCCGGCGAGACCGGTCGCGCCGAGGAGGCCGTCGCCCGCTTGCGGCAGCGCGGCGTGAGGTCGCCCGAACTGCAACTTCTCGAAGAGGCCCTCAAGGGCTGGGCCCGCGCCCGAGTACACGCCGACCGCGGAGAGCTGGCCCCCGCCCTCGAAAACGCCGAACGCGCCCGCCGGTTGCTCGGCGCCAACCGCCGGCTCGAGGAATGGCACAACGACCTGCTCCAGCGCAAGGAACGGTTTGGCGAACTGCTGGGCCGACTTCACGAGGCCGCCGAGGCCGGGCGCTGGCGCGAGGTGGTCGAGACGGCTGAGGAAGTGCTGGCCCTGGCCCCCCAGCACGCCGAGGCGCGTGCCCTGCGCACGCGCGCCTGGAAGGCCATCGAGCCGGTCACGGTCGCGATGGGCGCGACCACGCAAAACGGCGACGGTGGCTCGAATGGGCATGCGGGCGACGGCTTGCCGCGCTTCTTTCTGTGGGTCGATGGCGTGGGGGGGTATCTCGTCTGCCTCGGCGGGCGATTGACCTTTGGTCAGGCTGCCCTCGACGCCCGGACCGACATTCCGCTGATCGCGGACGTTTCCCGGCTGCATGCGACCCTGACGCGCGACGGGGAGGGCTACGTGCTGGAAGCGGTCCGGCCGGTGCAGGTCAACGGGCAGAGCGTGACGCGGGCCCTCCTCCAGCCGGGCGACCGGGTGACGCTGGGGGCGACGTGCCAGTTTCTGTTCAGGTTGCCAGTGCCCGGCAGCACGACGGCGAAGCTGGAGTTGGTGAGCGGACATCGCCTCCCCCTTGCGGTCGATGGCGTTCTGCTCATGGCCGAGACGCTGGTGCTCGGTTCGGGGCCTCAATCTCACGTGACGGTGCCGGACCTCAAACAGCCCGTGGTGCTGTTTCGCCACAAGCGCGGCGAGGGAGAAACCCTGGGCGTGCGCCACGGCGGAACGCTGCGGGTCAACGGCGAGGTCAGCAAGGGCCGGGCGCTGCTCGGCTTGCCCGCCACGGTCAGCGGCGAAGACGTCGCATTCGCGATCGAGCCGGTTAGTTGGAAAGGATGAAGGATGAAGAAGGAGGGATGAGTAAAATAACAGGAGGGGCCCCGGCGAATTAGCTGGGGACGGCGGCGAGTACGCCCTCCTGCATCCTTCCTCCTTCGTGACAGGGGGTGTGTCGATGAAGTTCAGTTACAGTTCTGGACAGCGGCCCCTCGACGGTTACGCGCTCAAGCGGGGCATCGGGAAGGGCGGCTTTGGCGAAGTGTATTTCGCCCTCAGCGACGGCGGCAAGGAAGTCGCGCTGAAACTGGTGCGCGACGACCAGCAGATCGAGCTGCGCGGCGTCGCCCAGTGTCTGAACCTCAAACACCCCAACCTGGTGGCCCTGTACGACCTGCGCCGCGACGCGCGGGGCGATCACTGGGTCGTGATGGAGCACGTGGCGGGGGACACGCTCAACGTGGTGCTGTCGCGGCACCCCGACGGGTTGCCGCGCGAGCTGGCCCGCGAGTGGTTCCTTGGGCTGGCGCGGGCGGTCAACTACCTCCACGACCACGGCATCGTCCACCGCGACCTCAAGCCGGCCAACATCTTCATCGAGAACGGCACGGTGAAGGTCGGCGACTACGGGCTGAGCAAGTCGATCGGCACCAGCCAGCGGACGCGGCAGACCGAGAGCATCGGCACCGTCTACTACATGGCGCCGGAGATCTCGACCGGCAACTACAACAAGCAGATCGACACCTACGCCGCGGGCGTCATCCTCTACGAGATGCTGAGCGGCCGGGTGCCGTTCGAGGGCGAGAGCTCGGGCGAGATCCTGATGAAGCACCTGACCAGCCCCCCCGACCTGAGCAAGGTCCCGGCAGAGTGGGTGCCGATCCTCGCCAAGGCGCTGTCGAAAAACCCGGCCCACCGCTACGCCAGCATGGCCGACATGGCCCGCGACGTGGAGGCCATCGGTCGCGAACGGGCAGCGCCAGCCCCCGCGGCGAAGAAGGTGGCCAACGCGGTGCCGATCCCGGACGTGCGCCCGGTCGGGCGCGTGCTGCGCCCCCAGCCGCAGCCGGAGCCGGTGCTGACGGTGTTGCCGGCGGTCAGCCGGCGCGAGCAGATCATGGAGTTGTGCGGCTCGATGGCGCTGACGGTGCTGTTCACCGCGCTGGCGGTGGCCCTGTGGGGGGCGCTGTCGGCGAACATCACGGTCGCCCGGATGAGCGGGCTGTTTTTCTTGACGGTGGCGGCCTCGTGGGCGATCCTGATACCGGGCAAGTTCTGGACGGAACGGCGCGGCGATTCGTGGGCGCGGCGAATCGCGATGATGGTCCTGGGCGGGCTCGTCGGCCTGGTCGCCCTCTGGCTGGAGGGCTGGTCGCCGGGCATCGACGCGGGGCTGGTCGGCAGCGGGGACGCCGGCGCCTTGGGGTCGATCTTCCCGCGGCAGGTGGCCCTGGAGGCGAGCTTCTTCAGCTACTATGCCCTGGCCTTCTTCGCCCTGCGCTGGTGGCGCATGACCAGCCGGCGCCGACCGCAGCGCTTCAGCTTTGCCCCGGTGCTGGCCGCCGGCTTCTGGGGCGTGGTGTTGCTCCTGGTGGTCCGCCCGCAGAGTTGGCCCAGCGCGGTGGTGCTGGTGCTGGCCGCGGCCATCGTGCAACTCGTCAGCCCCTGGGAACAACCGCCGCCCCCGCCGAGCGCCAAGCGCTTGCGGTTGCGCTATGCGTGATGGCCACGAGAGGAGGAGAGCGGAGATGCGACCTGCAAACTGCTGGGGCCTGCTCGCGTTAGGCCTCCTGGCCCTCCTGGCGGCCCGGACCGCCGGGCCGTCCGCCCGCGCCGAGGGGGCGACCGCGAGGGCCAGTTACCAGGCCACGGGCGACGGGGAGACCCCCGAGGGCGCCCGCGCGGTGGCGCTGGAACGCGCACAGCAAAAAGTCGAGGAAGACCTCCAGGAGCGCTTCGCGCGCATCGGCTGGCAGCCCCCGGCCGACCGCCTGACCGCCGATTACCTCCTTCAGAAAGGGGTGATCCAGGCCGAAGGCACCAAGGAGATGAAGGTCAACGGCGAGCCGCGCTACCACGCCGTCTACCGGGTCGAGATCAACGACAGCTACCTCGCCGGGCTCCAGAAGACCGCGCAGGAGCAGCGCATGGTTGCGCGGCACTGGCTGCTGGCGCGAGCCCTGGCGGGGGCGGTGGTGCTGCTGCTGGTGGTGTTCGGCTACCTCCGCTTGGAGGACGCGACGCGCGGCTACTATACGCGGCTGCTGCGCCTGGCGGCGGTTGGGGTGATGGTGCTGGCGGGCTTGGGGCTGTGGTTGTCGTGGTATTGAGCGCGAAACGGCAAGCAATCAAAGGCGTCGGCGCATGGCCTCCGACAGCGACCGCCTGCTGATTCAGCAGATCCGCCAGGGCGACTCGCGCGCCTGGGAGACGCTCATCTCGCGCTACGAGGGCCGACTTTTGGCCTTCGTGGCGCGACGCTTGCGCGACCGCTCCGCCAGCGAGGACGTGGTGCAGGAGACGTTCGTCGGCTTCCTCAACAGCCTGCCCAACTTCGACGACCGCCGCGAGCTCCAAACGTACCTCTTCACCATCGCCTCGCACAAGCTGACCGATCACCTGCGTCGCACGGGCCGGCACCCGCTCAAGTCGCTCTCCGAAGGCGGGGACGAGCTGATGAACAAGCAGCTCGACGAGGGCCCCAGCGCTTCGAGCCGGGTGCGCGGCGACGAGCGGCAGGAACTGGAGAGCGCCGCGATCGCGCGCTGCCTGGGGCAGATCCTGCGCGGCTGGCAGGAGAAGGGCGATTACCTGCGCCTCCAGGTGATGGAGCTGCTCTGGGTCAAGGGCTGGGCCAACCGCGACGTGGCCGCGTTCCTCCACGTCAGCGAGCAGCAGGTCGCCAACTACCGCTTCGCCGCGGTCAAGAAGCTGACCGAGCTCGTTGGCGCCGCGGGATTGTCCACGGACGTCTTCCCGGAACTACAGGAGCCATCGTAGGACAGGCTTTCCAGCCTATCCCCTTTCCGTTTGGGGTTGAAGATCGCTCGTCGATTGGACAGGCTGGAAAGCCTGTCTCACAGGCGCCTGTTGACGCGGTGCGGCAGCGATGGTTGAATAGGGGTGAGATTTCGGCCCCACAACCCTTGCCCCAATCGGCCCCCATGAGCGACGTCACGCGCGAGCACCTGCACGCCTACCTCGACGACGCCCTGAGCGACGCCGAGACGGCGAAGATCGAGCAGGCCCTACGCGCCTCCGAGGCGCTGCGCCTCGCACTGCGCCAGGCGATGCAGGAGCGCGACCGGGGCGAGCACTCGCTCGGCGCCGTCTGGCGCCGCGAGCGCCTCACCTGCCCGGGCCGCGAGCAGCTCGGCAGCTATCTGCTCCAGGTCCTCGACGAGGGCGAACAGAACTACCTCGCCTTCCACCTCGACACGGTCGGCTGTCCGTACTGTCAGGCCAACCTCGCCGATTTGAAAGCGCTACAGCAGGAGCCGGCGCCCAAGGCCAAGGAGCGCCGGCGGCGCTTCTTCCAGTCGAGCGCCGGGTATCTGCAAATCGGCAAAGAGAGTTGACTGCGGCCAGCGACCACGAGGCCCCTCATGGAAATGGAAGAGGCCCTGCTCGAGGCCATCGAGGACAGCCCCACCGATCCCGCGCCGTGCCTCGTGCTCGCCGACTGGCTCGAGGAGCACGACCAGCCCGAGCGCGCCGAACTGCTCCGCCTCGGCGTCGCCCTGCGCCGTCGGCACAACGCCCGCGACCACGCGGGCGTGGTCGAGCTCCTCGCGGCGGGCGCCCGGCCGGGCTGGCCGGCGCGAACCAACTCTCTGCGGATGCAATTCGCGCTGGTGCCTCCCGGCAATTTCCTCATGGGCAGCCCCCGCAAGGAGGGCCATCGCGGAGACGACGAGGGGAAGCAGCACCGGGTGGAGATCGCTCGGCCGTGCTACCTCGGCGTGCATACGGTGACGCAGGAGCAGTACAAGGCGGTGACGGGGAAGAGCCCCAGCGCCTTCCGGCGGGGCGGGGCGAACGGCGACCGCGTTCAGGGCCTGGTCACCAAGGCCTTTCCGGTCGATACCGTTTCCTGGCCGGAGGCGGTCGAGCTCTGCCGGCTCCTGGGGGAACTGCCCAAGGAGAAGAAGGCCGGGCACAGCTACCGACTGCCCACCGAGGCCGAGTGGGAGTACGCCTGTCGCGAGGCCGGCACCTGCCGGGCGCCGTTTCACTTTGGCCGGTCTCTGTCGGCGGACCAGGCCAACTTCGACGGCAATTTCCCCTCTGGCGCGGCGCCCAAGGGCCCTTACCTGTTCCGCATCACGACGGTCGGCTCCTACCCGCCCAACGCGCTGGGGCTGTACGACATGCACGGGAACGTGCGCGAGTGGTGCCACGACTGGTACAGCCCGACCTACTACGACCGCAGCCCCGCGCGCGATCCGCAGGGCCCCGACGAGGGGACGACTCGCATCGTGCGCGGCGGGAACTGGGTGACGTATAGCTGGAGTTGCCGCAGCGCCGACCGCGACAGCCATCTGCCCACCCACGGCTCGAGCTTCGTCGGCTTCCGCGTGGTGCTGATGCGCGGGTGAGGCACCAGTCACTTCTTCGGCTGATCCATCTGCTTGAGCAACTGGTCCGCGACCCACAGTCCGAACCGCACGCGGCGCACGACGTCGCCGGTCTGGGCGGGCGCGGCCGCCGCAGGCGCCGCCCCGACGTGCACCGCCGTCGCCACCCAGCGACCTTCTTTCTTTTCGACGCCGACCGTCGCGGTCTCGCCCTCGCGCAGTTCGTCGAACCGAATGGCCTTGGCGTCGCGCGTCGGCCGCACTTTCTCCGGCACGGCGACGATCGTTTCCGTTTCCGGGCCCCCGGCGCCGGGGCCGATCAGCACCAGTTCGCGCTCCGTCGGGGCGACCCTGCGCAGCGTGCCCGTGATCCCGCCCGGGATGGCGGCGGGAGCGCCCCCACGGGCGACCGTTGGGGCGACCGAAGGGGCGCCGGGTCGGCGGAACAGCTTGCCGGGCACGCGGATCGTGGTCGCCAGCGCCTTGCCGTCCTTTTCCTCGTAGACGACGAGGACGCGCCGGCCCGTGGGCACGTCGGCGAGCGTTCCGATTTCCTTGCCGAACAGCACCCGCGTGTTGGCGTCGAGGACGAGCATGGTCGGCCCGCCGCGCGGCAGGGGGCGGGCAAGCTGAAGTTGCTTCTTGGCGAGATCGACGTCAATGGCTCGTCCGCGAACCTCGGCGGCGAGCGCGGCCGAGGCGAAGACGAGGCTGGCCAGCAGGCCGAGCGCCAAACGAAACGCCAGCATGGCAAGCTCCTTCGTGGAAGAGGGCAGACGGCAAAACTGCAACTCCGATGCCACGGCGGTTCGCCGTGCTTGCCGCCGCCGGGGCGGGCGCGTAGGCTGAACCTATCAGGAACTCTACGAAGTAGGTTTATGGCGAACCAGACGGCGACCACCGAGGACCTGTCCGAAAAAGGGCTCCGCCAGGCGCTGGGGCAGGCCGGCTGGCGCTTCACGCGCCAGCGCGCGGCGGTCTACGCCTACCTGCGCTCGGTCGATACGCACCCGACGGCCGAGCAGGTCTTCGCGGCGGTGCGGCAGCACGTGCCCCACATCAGCCTGGCGACGATCTACAAGGCGCTCGAGGCGCTGTGCGACGCGCGCCTCGCGGGGCGCCTCGCCGACGACAGCGGGCCGGTGCGCTACGATGGGCGCAGCGAGGCCCACTATCACCTGCGCTGCGAACGCACGGGGCAGGTGCGCGACCTGCCCCTCTCCTACGACCCCACGCTGCTCGACAAGATGGCGCCCGGCCTGGCCGAGGAGCTCCGCCGCCAGGGCTTCGAGATCACAGGGCATCGGCTCGAACTCATCGGGCGCTTTCAACGGAGTTAACCGCCGCGGCACAACTTTCTGGACCGGGGGCGGCGCGCGCTCTAGTAATGGTAAGGCAACCGGCAGGAGCTCGTTTCCTGTAGGACGGCTCTCCCGAGCCGTCCTGCAAGTAGCCTCTTTCCTGCCGCTCGCCGAAGAGCATCGACGAGGCCCTACTACTCTGGAGGTTTGTGGATGACGGCACAGGTCACGAAGCCCGCCCCCGACTTCAACGCCGACGCCGTGATCGACGGCGAGTTCAAGCAGATCAAGCTGTCGGACTACCGCGGCCAATACGTGGTGTTGTTCTTCTACCCGCTCGATTTCACCTTTGTCTGCCCGACCGAGCTGGTCGCTTTCAGCGACGAGATGGGCGAGTTCAAGAAGCGCGGCGCCGAGGTCATCGGCGTGTCGGTCGATAGCAAGTATAGCCACCTGGCCTGGACGCAGGCCCCGCGCAGCGCCGGCGGGCTGGGCCGCATCGCCTACCCGATCGTCTCGGACCTCAGCAAGTCGATCGCGCGCTCCTACGGGGTGCTGCTCGAAGACGCGGGCGTGGCCCTGCGCGGGCTGTTCCTCATCGACAAGCAGGGCATCCTGCGGCACGCCCTCATCAACGACCTGCCCCTCGGCCGCAGCACCACCGAGGCCCTCCGCACCCTCGACGCGCTCCAGCATTTCGAGCAGAACGGGGAGGTCTGCCCCGCCAACTGGGCGCCGGGGCAGCAGGCCATGAAGCCCGACCCCGTCGGGCCCCAGGCGTATTTCAAGAGCGTCAACAAGTAAGCGAGGATCCGGCAAGGGGAAGGCGAGGCGCGGCAGGGGGCCTCTCCTGTCGCGTGTGTCGTTCCCCCGCCGAAGTCAACACGTGGAGCAAGCGCGCAGGAAGGGGAGTGGACGGAGGAAAAGAATTGCCGAAGGTGTGAGTTGATCGACCAAAAGTACGATCGCGGGCTGAGCCCAGCCGAAGAAGCCGAGTTGGCGCTGCTACAGGACGCCATGCACCGCACCATCGACAAAGTCGCCCCGCTGTCGCTCGACCTGGCCCGGGGCCTCCATCAGGAGCTTCTCCAGAAAGCTGCTCGGGCTTACGATGCAGACAAACCATGAGCCTCCCGCGGCCCCCCGGACCGCGCCTTGGACCAGCGCGGCGGTGGGCTCGGGTTCGCCTTCCGCAGCGGCCGCGGCGAGGGCCTTGACGGCCGCCACGCGGTCGGCCCGCTCCAGGTGGACCAGCCCGGTCAGGTAGTCCACCCGGCCAGGACGGCGGCCGAGGCACGGGCCTCCCGCAGCCGCCCGAGCAGCTTGAGGTCGTCCAGCCGCCCCGCCCGCCACCGGATGAGCCCCCGGTTGTAGGTGGCGTCCGGGTGGTTCGGGTCGACGCCGAGGGCCTCCTCCCACAGCCGCTCGGCGTCCGCCGCCTGGCCCAGGTCGAACAGCGACAGGGCACGGTTGTTGAGCGTGTCGGCTAGGGCCTCCCCGGGGTTGGGCTTCTCACGCGGGTAGGGCTGGCCCCTGATCTGCTGGTAGATCGCCTGCAGGGCGTCTGCCACCTGCCCCAGGTCGTGCGGCCGGTCCTCCGGCCGCTTCTGGAGGCAAGTCCGCAGCAGGTCCTTCACCGCGGGCAGCATCGCCGGCAGGTGCGGCTCGTCCGGCTCGTGCTGCAAGACAAGGGGCGCCACCTGCCCGGCCGGCCAGGCGATCTTGCCCAGGAACAGGTGCAGCACGCTGGCCGCGCAGGACCAGATGTCCGTTCGCCGCGTGAGCTTCGGCAAGTGCTCGCGCGGCGTCCCGGCCTTCCTCTTCGCCGCGGCCTCCGCCTGTTCGGGGGAGCAGTAGGCCGGTATCATCCCGTCCCTTCGGCGACGGTGCGGGCGGCGCACCGCCGGCGACCGGCTGGCCAGTGGACGCGCCGCCGATCACGACCGCGGCGCCGCACGTCTTGCCTTCCCTTTCTTGCCGCGGAGCGCCTCGTCGAGCTTGTAGCCCGTCGCACACTGCGGACACGAAACGTGGATGACGGCCATGACCACCTTGCCAGTAACCGGGTGCTGTCGCCGCGAACCGGGGAGCCACGTCGACCCCCATTCTCGCCGAGCCGCGATCGCTTGTCGATCCCCTGCTTCGGGCCTCACCTCTCTATTCGGGCCCTTTCGGCCGCGTGGGGAAAAATGGGCGCGGAAAATCTTTCGGCAACCTCCCCGGCCCGTGCAGCCGCGATGCGAGGCCCGCGGAGCGGAGCGCGTCTGTATACTTGGCGCGGGGTAGATAAACCACAACGGGGAGCGGCGCTGCCCCCCAGCGGGAAACGGCTCGAGCGCCCGCGGGAGGAAAGCAATGGCGGACTACGACGACGCGGAACGGCACGCCATTCAGGAGGTCGAGCCGGAGGACCAGCTGCGATGGCTCCTGGAGGAAGTGGACGAAGACCTCACGTTCTTCGGCTGGCTGCAAACGCAGGTGGCGCCGCCGCCGGGGGTGCCGCAGTTGCGCTGCGACTGCGTGGCGGGGCTGCGCTCGGCCAGCGGGACGCAGCCGCCGTGGGCCTGCCTGATCGAGGCGCAGGGCCAGCCCTTGGCCGGCATGGCGGTCTGGATGACGATCTACCTCGGGCTGCTGCACAACCTCCTGCGCTTCGACGGCCGTGACCCCTTCCTGATGATGGGCGTCATCCTCAACCTCAGCGAAGGCGAACTGAGCCACACCGTCAACTGGCGCGTGCCCCTCCAGAAGAAGACCTCCGAGGCGCCCTCTGCCGCCTCCGACGCCGGGCAACCCGCCTCTGCGCCGTCGCCCGAGCAAGCCCCGGGCGTTTCGTGCGCCTTCTTCATCAAGAACGTGCGCAAGGAGAGCGCGGCGAAGGCGCTGGACCGAATCGAGCGCGGCGAACTCGGCTTGTGCATTTTGCTGTGGGCTCCTCTAATGGCGGGGGCCGACAAGCCGGAGATCGTCCGTCGCTGGCGCGACCTGGCAATGCGGCAGAAGCGGTTGCATCTGCGCGGCAATTACGCCGTCCTGGCCTTGGTGTTCGCCGAGATGGCCGGCCGCAAGCAACTCTGGCGAACCGAGTTGGAGGGCTTCAACATGCAGGAATCGACGATCATGCGCGAGTGGCGCGAGGAAGCCATGAAACAGGGAAGGGACGAAGGCCTGAAGGAGGGCAGGGACGAGGGCAGGAAGGAGGGCAGGGACGAGGGCAGGGACGAGGGCACGCGGACGGCAGCGCGGGCCGCGGTGCTGAACGTGCTGCAAGCGCGGTTCCCGGGGGCGCCCGTGCCGGAAGGGGCCCGCGCCGCGCTGGAGAAGAGCGCGGACGTCCGGCAACTGACCGAGTGGCTGCGCGAGGCCGCCTTGACCGCCTCTCCCGCCGACTTCGAGCGGTTCCTCACCGCTTGCGCCCCCTGAACGACCCCGCGGCCACCAACCAGCCAGTCGCTCCGCTTCGGAGGTCGTTGTTTGGTGAACTGAAGGACAGCGTGGTAATTGCGGCAGAAGCAGTGCAGCGAACAACCGAGGACGCCTGCATCCAGGAGAAACCCATGTCGCCAAACCCGACAGCGGAATATGACGAGGTCCTTGCCGCCGGAACAGCGACTCCAACTGGCCGCGGGCCTCTTGCGGTCCCTTCCCAGCGCGAGCGGCCCTGACGGTCTCCGGGGCGTGCCGGTGGAAGAGGTTCGCGGCGTGGCGGCCGGAGCGGGCCCTGTCCCCGACGACGATACCGTCCGCCCTTGGGCCCAGGAAAACCACGCGCAGAAGTACGGGTGAAGGTACTGCTGGACACCAGCGCCCTGCTGGACCTGTTGCTCAACCGCAGCCCCTGGGCGGCGTACGTGGCTGCGGTCTGGAACGCCTACCGGCGGGGCCAAATAGAGGCGTTTCTGGCCGCCTTCGCCGTACCGACTGTTTTCTACATCGTTCGCAGACAAACCGATCTCGCCACGGCGCGGACTGCCTGGCCACCCTGCACGTCGCTCCGGTCGATCAGACGGCCCTGCTGGCGGCCCAGGCGATGCCCGGTCCCGACTTCAAAGACAACCTCCAGATCGCCTGGCCCATCCACACCGGAGTGGGCCTCATCATCGCGCGTGGCCCTCGGGCTTCGCCCACTCTCCCTTGCCCGTTTCCACCCCCGCCGATCTGGTTGCACGGCTTCCAGGACCACCAACGCCATGACCGACCGCCCCCGCGGTGGAGATTGGCGCGAAGTGTGGATTTCTTCGCCACCGGGCGCTTGAGAACGCCGTGCCACCGGAGCATCATCCTCCTCGGTTCGACCCCCGCTGGCGAAACGCCGGAAGAAGCCTTCGACAAGGAGTGGAAAGCCGCCCTGCTGCGCACCGTCCGCGACAACCTCGGCGCCTTCTAGGCGGGCATGTCCGACGCCGAGGAGAGGCAGAGCTTTACGATCTTCGCCGCGCGTACCTTCGTGGAGCGCCGCGAAGACCAGCCGACGCAGGAAGCTCTCGCCGAGCGCTTCGGCGTCAGCCGCGATCGAGGGCGCTACGCCCCTGGATCAGGTGCGCAAGCGCTGGGAGCGCCTGCTCCGCCAGGAGGTCCGCGATCGGGTGGGCGCGGACGGGGCCGTGGAGGAGGAGGTTCGGAAGCTTACGCGATCGAGGCGCTTGCATCCTCCCTCCATCCTCTCGCAGGCTACGCCTCACTCACTTCAGGCTAACCGCCGAGCCCCAGCGCTCACGGCGCCGCCAGCGAGATACAGACGATCTCCTTGTCGTTGCGCGCAAAGACGCACTTCCCCGCAAAGGCCGGGTGCGACCAGACCACCCGGCGCGCCGGCCCGAACTTCCCCCCGGTGAGCTGACTCGTCGGCGCCAGGATGTTGGCCCGGTCGATCTCCTGGTAGCCGCGCGGCGTCAGCTTGGCGATGATCAGATCGCCCTTCTCGTTGAAGAGGAAATAGCGGTCGCCCTGCTCCACAATGAAGGCGTTGCCCCACCGCAGCAGTTCCTTGACCGAGTCGGTCGCCCGCAAGTCTTCCCAGATGCGCTTGCCGTCCTTGGCGTCGAGGCAGCGCAACTGTCCGTAGCTGCACACGCCGTAGAGGTAGCCGTCCTTATAGACCGGCGTGGACATCACGCAGTGGAGTGCTTTGGTGTCCTTGGGCTGCTCGCTGCGCCCCCTCGCGCTCCAGAGCAACTTGGCCGTCGGGGCGGCCCCGCCAGTGAGCTGGTAGAGCCGGCACCCGCTGTAGAAGCAGGTGACGAACAGCTTGTCGCCGTCGATCAGGCGCGGCGTGGGGATGGTCATGTTGGCCCCCACCCGGAAGTCGTCGCTCCAATAGGCCTTGCCCGTCTCGGGGTCGAGGCCGTTGACCGACTCGGGGTGCCAGGCGATCAGCTGGCGCTTCCCGCGCACGGTGACGATGACCGGCGGGGCGTAGCCAATGTCCGCGTTCACGAGGTCGAGGGCCCGCCACTTCTCCTTGCCGGTGTTCTTGTCGAAGGCCACCACGGCCGCGCCGTCCTCGCCGCCGACCATGCAGATCACCTTGTCGCCGTCAACGAGCGGAGGGCAGGCGAACCCCCACGTGGGCAGGCGGGCCTTGTAGTCCTTCACGAAGTTCTTCGACCAGACGAGTTTGCCGTTGCCGTCGAGGCAGCGCAGGTCGCCCATCGCGCCGAGCGCGTAGATCTTCCCGCCCGCGACCGCGGGCGTGGCGCGCGGGCCGCAGGGATAGGAGATCTGGTAGCGGACCTCGTACTCGTCCTTCCAGAGGACCTTGCCGGAGGCCTGGTCGATGCAGAGTAGCCGCTCCTTGCCGAGGGAGTTGGTCATGGCGAACGGGTTGACGGGGTCTTTCTGGCCCGGGTTGAGCACGCGGTCGGCGACGTAGGCCCGGCCGTTGGCGACGACGGGCCCGGCGTAGCCCCCGCCAATCGGCACGCTCCAGGTGGCCTTGAGGCCGCCCTTGGGGAACTTCTCGACAATCCCCTTTTCGCGCCAGACGCCATCGTGCTGCGGGCCCATCCACTGCGGCCAGTCGTCGGCGCGGGCGCCCAGGCCAAGGAGCGGGACCGCCGCCAGCGCCAGCACAAGGGGGAGGCGGGCCCATTGCGTAAGTCGCATCACTGTATCTCCCGAAGAAACGTTGCGGGCCGAGCAGAAGGCCCGGCCCTGGAAGGGCGGAGGACGAGCTCACGACGGACAGGCGGCGATGATCGCCTGGAAGATCGCGAGAAGCGTGCCGACGTCGCTGATGTAGGAGTGGCGCGGGTCGATCTCCAGTTGATCGCCCTGGAGCTTGAGAAACTGCCAGGTTTCTCCCGTGGTCACGCAGCCGAAAATGGGGGAGCCTTCGCGCCCTGCTTTCTCGTTGAAGACGCGGGCCCCGAGCATCTGGGCGGCGCACTGACCCAGACCGAGGTCGATGTCGTTCCTCTTTGCCTCGACGAGGGTTGCGAGAGGCGGCCGGAGTATCGGGAGGGGCGGCGTTCGCGCGAGCAAGAAGTCGCATTCGCCCATGAGGCCGCGCTCGGGATCGACGTCGAGGCGCTGCCCGGAGTAGATGGAGATGCTATCGTCGCTCAACTCGCGGCTCGCCAGCAAGATGGGCATCACGATCAGTTCGCTGCGCGCTTTCTCGCTCAGGAGGGGCAACTTCATCCCCCGGTCGAGCAGTTCGCGCAACCAGGTCGGAACAGCAAGCGGTGCGACGCCAGGAAACAAGTCCGCGAGCCGCAGCGGGGCGCCGAGTTCTTCTACTACCTGCTCCAGGGTGAAATCGCCGTAGGCCATCCGCTCACCCCTTGCCCAAAATCTCGCGCGCCGCGTTCCACCCCGCTGCGCCGATGACGCCCCCGCCGGGGTGCGCCGCCGCGCCGCACAGGAACAGCCCGTTGATCGGCGTACGATACCCCGCGAAGCCGGGCACGGGCCGCAGCGAGAACAACTGGTTGAGCGTCATCGCCCCCTGGAAGATGTTGCCGCCCGTCAGGCCGAACGTCCGCTCCAGGTCGAGCGGCGTCAGGATGTGCCGGTCGATCACCGAGCTCTTGAAGCCGGGCGCGTACTCTTCGAGCAGGTCGAAGCAGCGGTCGGCGAAACGGTCCTTGAGATCGTCCCAGTTGCCCTCCTTGAGCTTGTAGGGCGCGTACTGCACGAACATCGACATGAGGTGCTTGCCCGGCGGGGCCACCGTTGGATCGACCGCCGAGGGCATGGTGCATTCCAGGACGGGGCGCTCCGACGGCTTGCCGTATTTGGCGTCGTCGTAGGCGCGCTCGATGAAGTCCTGGTCGGGGCAGAGGTGGACCGTCCCGCGGTGCTGCGGGCCGGGCTCGTGGCCGGGCAGCGCCTTGAAGCTCGGCAGTTGCGTCAGGGCGACGTTGATCTTGAGCGAGGCGCTGTCGTAGCTGATCCGGGTCAGCGCCTCCGCGAACGACGGCGGCAGCAGGCGCGGGTCCATCAGCTTGTGGAAGGTGACGTGGCAGTCGGCGTTGCTGGCGACGATGCGGGCCTGGTACTCGTCGCCGCTCGTCAGGGTGACGCCCGTCGCCGTGCCGTCCTTGACGTTGATCCGCGCCACCGGCGCTTCCGTGAGGATGGTCACGCCGGCCGCCTTCGCCGCCGCGGCGAGGGCCTGGGTCAGCCCGCCCATGCCGCCCTTGACGTAGGCCCACACCCCGCGCTTGCCGTTGGTCTCGCCCATGACGTGGTGGAACAGCACGTAGGCGGTGCCGGGCATCGAGGGCGAGGCGAAGGCGCCGATGATGGCGTCGGTGGCGAGGGTGGCCTTGACCTCCTCCGACTCGAACCAACGGTCGAGGATGGTGCGGGCCGGGCCGGTCAGCACCTCGACGGCCTCGCTCATGCCGGCGCCCATCTTCTGGAAGGTTCGGCCGAGCTGGAACATGCGCCACATGTCCTTCAGCCCGGGGCGCACCAGGTTGGGCGGGCGCTGGATCAGCGTCGGCTCGATGACGTCGGCGACGCGTTCGAGCATCGCCTCGTACTTGGGGTAGTTCTCGGCGTCGCGGGCGCTGAACTTGGCGATCTCGCGCTTGTTGTCTTCCTTTTCGCCGCTGAGAAAGAGGTGCCGGCCATCGTGGAAGGGGGAGAACGACGAGGGGTTGCGCTCGAGCAGGGCGAAGCCGTGGTCGTGGAGCTTCAGGTCCGCGATGATCTCCTTGCGGAAGAGGCTGTTGACGTAGGCGGCAGTCGAAACCTTGAACCCGGGGAAGACCTCTTCCGTGACGCAGGCCCCGCCGACGAGGTGACGGCGTTCGAGCACGAGGACCTTCTTGCCGGCGCGGGCCAGGTAGCAGGCGGTGACCAGGCCGTTGTGCCCGGCCCCGATGATGATCGCGTCGTAGCGTGCTGGCTGCATGTGCGAGCTCCTCCCGAATGGTTGCCCCGTGACATTGTAGGAGGGGACGCCAGGAGGAGAACGGGCGGCCTGTAACGGCCGGGGCGCCTCACGGCTTCTTCGCCAGCGCCGCCTTCAGCGCTTCGAGGAGCGCCTTCTCGGCCCCCGGCGCCACCCAGCACCAGTCGTGGAGGTTGTCGTCGTCCTCCTTGACCGCCTGCGCGGTCGGCACGTAGCCCGTGCCGCACTCGCCGTACCCGACCGCCATCACGAACGAATCCGGGCGCAGCCGCTGGGCCGCCAACTGAAATTCGACGTACGCTTCGCCCGGCAGGAGCACGAGCTGCGCCGGGCCGAGGTCGAGCACCGGCACGTCGAGCGGGGCCAGCGCTCGCTTGCGCCAGCTCAGCCCCAGGGCCGCCAGGCACTGCCCGAAGGGGCGGGCGTCTTTCACCAGCCGCCGGCGCAACTCGGCCTCCGCGAAGCCGGCGTCGGTCCGCGGCGCCAGGCGCAGCGGCACCGTCCCATAGGTCACGCCCCGGAGCGGGTGGCGTCGCGCGTTCTTCCACGCTGCCGCCATCGCCCGATAGATGCGGTCGGCGAGCAAGGGCCGGTTGCCGGGCGCGCCGTCGTTGTACTTGCCCGCCGTGACGTTCCCGCTGCAGCCCGAGGCGTAGACCTGGAGCGCGTCGGGGAGGTCGGCCTGGCGGCGCTTGCGGGCCAGGCCCACGAAATCGCTGGAGACCTCGCCCTTGCCGTAGTAGCTCATCGGGTGCGTGGCGTAGCAGCTCAGCGCCGCCAACGGCCGTTCGCCGTCCCAGAAGCCGATCGTCTTGAGCCAGGGGTCGATGGTCGCTTCCGGCTGGGCACGCGCGTGCGCATCGCGTGTCGCGCTGGTGCGCCCGAACGACACGCGGCCGTCGCGGGCCAGGTAGCGGCGATTCGACGCCACCCGGTCCACTTTCGCCTGCCCCGTGCTGAGGTGCGTCACTCTTTGCGGGGCGCGCATGCTCTGGGCGACAGCACGCGCCACGCGCCGGACCGCCTTCTCGTGAAAGGCGAGGTTGCACACGCTGCCCGTGGCCTTCGCGGCGCGCAGCAAGCGCTCGGCTTCGAGGTCGGCGACGGGCGCGTCGTGCTGGTGAACGCTCGCCACCATCACCCGGTCGGGCGTGGTCCTCGCCGCCTCGGCGAGGAGGGCGCGCCAGCGGGCGTGGGCGTCGTTGCGGATCTCGCACCAATCGACCGACACGAAGACGATCGGCTTGCCCGCCCCCAGGAACACGAAGCCGAGGGCGTAGAGCGGATCGGCGATCTTGCGGGCCGGGGCGATCCCTCCGCCCATGAGCGCATGCCCGGGCGGGACAGTCACCTCGGCGCGGAAGGTCGCGAGCCGATAGGACGGGAGGGGGGGAGCAGCGCCCAGGCTCGCCAGGGCACAGGCGCTGGCGGCCAGGGCCTCGCGGCGCGTCAGCTTCATGGGAGGGCCCTCGGTGGAATGATTGCCTCACCTTACCCGACGGCGGCGCGCGAGGCAAACCTCTTCCCCAGGTGGAGGCGAAAACCGTGCGAATCGGCGTCCCGTTCAAAGGTGGGAACCTGCGGCGAATGGGATCAGTGGGAAACGGCCCAGGATTTGCACGCGTAGTATTCTCTATCGAGAACGCAAGCCAGAGGCCCTTCCCAGCAAGCAGGGTTCGTGGTAGAAAGACGGCTGACGCTTGCGCCAGAGGTGCGCCCAAGCCCGTGGTTTGGGGGCGCAGCGGACGATTTTTCGAGGTATTCTTCCCGGGGTGCCGGGAAGCGCTTGCCGGGAGGGGCCATGCCGTTGCGGATGCGCGTTCACGAAAGGGAGCCGATCGGTCTGGCGCTGCGCCGCTTCAAGAAGTTGCTGGAGCGGAGCGGCATCCAGAAAGAGTTGCGGAAGCGGAAGTATTACGAGAAGCCTTGCGAGGCCCGCCGCCGGGCCGAGTTGCGCAAGCAGAGCGCCATTCGCAAGGCCAGGACGATAGGGCCGCCACGCACCAAGCCCTGACTGGGCCTTCTCGCTGCGGTCAGGAGGACCAACGGCGAGACGGTCGCGCGAGTGATCTGGTGACTTTCTTCGGTTTGGCCTGGCTGGGCCATCATTCTTTGAAGGAGCGTCTCATTAGCACGGCCACCCCTACCTCTGTCGCGCCCCAGCGGGCGCAACAGGCCGGCCCCGCGGCGAGCAAGGATAGCCCCGCCACCGGCCTGTTCTCCAGGGTGCCCAACTGGTTCAAGGCCACCCCGTTCATCGGGCTTCACCTGGCCTTCCTTGCCGTCTTCTTCGTCCCCGTCGATTACGGCGTGCTGGCGCTGTGCGCCGCCGCCTACTTCGTGCGCATGTTCGGCATCACCGCGGGCTATCACCGCTACTTCGCGCACCGCGCCTACAAGGCCAGCCGGCCCATGCAGTTCTTCCTGGCCTGGCTCGGCTGTAGCGCCCTGCAAAAGGGCCCCCTCTGGTGGGCGGGGCATCACCGCGGGCATCACCGCCACTCCGACACGCCCATCGACCCGCACTCGCCGCACGAGACGACTTTCTGGTGGTCGCACGTCGGCTGGATCCTGTCGGAAGACCACGCCAACACGCCCGAGGAAGACATCCAGGACTTCTCGCGCTACCCGGAACTGCGCTGGCTCGATCGCAACCACTGGGTGCCCGGCGTCCTACTGGCCGTGGCGTGCTTCCTGATCGCTGGCTGGAGCGGGCTCGTGTGGGGCTTCGTGGTCAGCACCTTGCTCCTCTACCACGCGGTGTTCACGATCAACTCGCTGAGCCACCTGTTCGGCAACCGCCGCTACGCCACCAACGACGACAGCCGCAACAACTTCTTCCTCGCCCTGCTCACGCTCGGCGAAGGCTGGCACAACAACCACCATCACTACCAGAGCTCCGCCAACCAGGGGTTCTTCTGGTGGGAGATCGACGTCAGCTATTCGTGCCTGCGCGTGCTGAGTTGGTTCGGCCTGGTCTGGGACCTGCGCAAGCCCGGCGAAAAGGCGCTGGCCCACCGGCTCGTCAAGCCGAGCCTGACCACGCCGCGCACCGCCGAGGAACTGAGCGCCCAGGGCAAGGCCGAGGACGTGCCCGCGACCGTCGCCTGACGCGCGAGCTCACGCCAAGCCGCAAGCGGCCGGCCTTCTCGAGCCCGCCGCTTGCGGCTTCGCGTTTTTCCCATTATCCGGTTGCGGCGCCGCCCTTCCTCCGCGTAGGATGCCCTTTGAACCTGTCGCGATGGTTTGGGGGGCGTGCGGATGTTGCGCATCATGGGATCGCCCAAACGGCTCTGCAACGGCGTGACGCGCCGCGAGGCGCTGCGCGTCGGCGGGCTCGGCCTGGCCGGCCTCGGGCTGGCCGACTTCTTCCGCTTGCAGGAGACGCAGGCGGCCAAAGCGGTGCCGCGCAGTTTCGGCAAGGCGAAGTCGTGCATCCTCCTGTACCTCTACGGCTCGCCCAGCCAGCTCGAGACGTTCGACGTCAAGCCGGCCGCCCCGCTCGAAGTGCGCGGCGAGCTCAAGGCGATCCGCTCCAGCCTCCCCGGTCTTGACGTGGGCGAACTGCTGCCCAACAGCGCTCGCGTCATGCACAAGGTCACCGTGCTTCGTTCGCTGACCCACCCCTACCCGCTGCACGGGGTCGCCTACGCGACGACAGGCGTCCCGGCCATCGACGTGCCGATGGAGCTCAACCCGCGCGACGGGCGCCACTGGCCGTTCCTCGGCTCCGTGGTCGATTACGTGAGCCGAAACGGGCACAAGGGCAAGCGGCCCGCCGTGCCGGGCAACATCGCCCTGCCGTTCCCGTTCAGCAGCCAGCGCGTCGGCGAGGTGGCCCGCGCCGGCCCCTACGCCGCCTTTTTGGGGAGCGCCTACAACCCCATCTGGACCACGTTCCGCGGCAAGGCCACCGCCCTTGTCACCAAGACGCTCAACGCCGACAAGGTCGAGTTCGCCGAGCCCTACGTGGGCATCAGCGCCGACAGTCGTTTCGAGATCGGTACGGGCGAAGGCGCGGCCATGACGCTCGACCGCCTCGACGGGCGGCGCTCGCTGCTGGAGCAGTTCGACCGCGGGCGCAGCCACCTGCGCCAGAGCGACGCCGGCCGGGCCCTCGACCGGCACCGGGCGCTGGCGCTGGACCTGATCGCCTCGCCGAAGGTGCGCACGGCGCTCGACCTCGGCCGCGAGCCGACTGCGTTGCGCGAGGGCTACGGGATGACGATCTTCGGCCAGGCGTGCCTGACGGCGCGGCGGCTGGTCGAGGCGGGGTCGCGGTTCGTGAGCGTGTTCTGGGACGAGTTCGGCCTGGCGGGCTCGGCGTGGGACACGCACTGGGAGCACTACCCGCGCATGAAGAACGAATTGTGCCCCGGTTTCGACCGGGCCCTCGCGGGGCTGATCGACGACCTCGACCAGCGCGGCCTGCTCGACGAGACGCTGGTGCTGGTGCTGAGCGAGCACGGGCGAACGCCCAAGCTCAACAACGCCAGGGGCGCCGGGCGCGACCACTGGTCGCAGGCCTACAGCGCCCTGCTCGCCGGCGGGGGGGTGACGCGAGGCAAGGTGGTGGGCAAGACCGACCGGATCGCCGGCAGCGTGGTGGAGAGGCCGATCTCGCCGAAGGACGTGCTGGCGACGACGTATCATCTGCTGGGCATCCACCCGGAGGTTCTGCTGACCGACCGCATCGGACGGCCGTTGCCGCTGGTGCAGGACGCGGCGGTCATTCCCGAGGTGCTGGCGTGAGCGGGGCCGTCCACCAGGCCTTCTCGTCCCCTGGCGAGCAATGCCGTGAAGGGGCCTGCGCGAGCTCGTTACGTGGCTCGCGCACCCGGGTCGAGTCGCCTGCGGGTGGTCTTCGCTGCTCCGGCCTTCCACCGGGCGGGCGTGGCGCACCGCCCGTGAAGCCAACTGCCGGGCGCGACAAGGTCGTCCAGGAAGTTCCTCGAGGGCGAAGGCTTGCTACGCTGGCTGGCGGACGCGCGGGCCCCCGCCGGCGCTGCCCGTTCGATCCCGCGAACGGAGGTGCTGGGCCACCGCCTCATCCTCGGAGGCGCACTCCAGGACCCAGTGTTTTTCGTGGAAGCGACAGCCGGTCACCTTCACCCGAACCGGGGGGCTGCCGGCGACCTCCAGGGTAAAGGACTTGCCCGCCGGAGGAGGCCAGGTCGCCGCGTGCATCTGGCGGACGTAGGCCCGGACCACCTGTCCCCCGGGCAGCGTCAGCAGGCAGAGGACGCCGGACGCCGCAGGTGCTCCCGATCTCGCGCGGGCCTTCGCGGGCTCGCTCGCGGGCCGGGCCGGGGGTCGGCAGGCGACCTGCAACAGGGTCGCGAGCTCCTCCTCGCTCAGGTCGCTGACGAACGAGCAGCCCAGGGCCCAGCCGCCCCCGGCCTGGGGGCGGACGTGTTTCACCCGCACCAGGACCGTGGAACTGGTATCGAGGCCTCCCCCCGGCAACTCCACGGCGAGGGCCGCCCCGCGCTCGAAGCGGCGCTGGAGGACCAGGGAGAGACCGCCCTGGGAGACGTCCCGGATCGTAGCCCGCCAGCGCAGTTCCTCGCCGCGCCTTGCCGAGGGCGGCTGGCAGTTGCTTGGCAGGTCGCAGGCGTGGCGCTCGTAGACGCGCGCCTCCCTGGGCGGCGCGGGCCGCTCGCTGGCGGCGGCGGGCATCGGCTGGGTCATGGGGCGCTCCTCGGAGGCAGGGGGACAACACAGGTGCGGAAGTCTAGGCCGTGCCGGCGCCCCGGTCAAGCGCCGCCCGGGGCCGGCCGCGGTTGGCGGAGGCGGCGCGGGGCGGGCGCAAGGGAGCGGCCGCCGGCCCTTCCCTGTCGCCGGGGCAAGCAAAGATCCGGGAGGGCCCCGCCAAGCCGCAAGCGGCGGGCCCTGGCGCAATTCCGCTTGCGGCTTGGCGATCCGCGCTCCCGGATCTTTGGCCCCACCCCGGCAAGGGCCTCCTGCAAGAATCTGGGAAGACAGGGAACGCAAGTTGCAGGAGTCGATCTCAAGCCGGGAACTGGCCGCCAGGCCCGGGGAGGCCGCCGTGGCGCTGGCGGAACAGGGAATTGGGGGAAAGGGCACCCGACACGAACAGGGGGCGGAGGTGGATAAGCACAGGAGGCGCGAGGGCGAGGCCGCGGCGGAGTGGGCGGCCCGGCTGGCGGTCGTGGACCGGAGCAAAATGAGCGCCTACGACATGAAGCTGCTGGCGAGGTGGAAGACGGACGCCGAGCAGCTAGCCCAGGAGGAGAGCGAGCAGGCAGGCGAGGGCCTGGCGACGTCGTCCCCGACGCGGCGCGTCCCCTCGCTGGCGCAGGCCCCGCCCGCTGACGCGGCGCCGCCGCGGTCCCCTTCGTCCGGGGCCCCTCTCTCGGCGCTGGACCGCATCAAGGAGGCAATCCGCGGTCTCGAGGACGCCGACCGCGCTCGACTCGTGCTCTGGGTTGCGGGGGGCATGCGGGACTAAAGAGGGCGCCAGCGCGGGCCGGCCGGCGCCCTCCTGTTTCCCCGTCCCCCACGAGGGCGCCTGCGGGCAGGATCAGGCCATCGGCCTCAACCAGGAGGCCCCTTGCCCCGCTCCGTACCGCTGCTCGCGCTTGCCGTTCCGTCGCTCCGTTCGCAGGTGCGGGGCAGTCGATGCGGCGTTCGGTTGGAGTTGATCTCCGACCGATGCCGGGCCCCACCCGGGTGCGCGGCCCCTACCCGACGCCGCGGTGCCGGCGTGTCCGACCGGCCCGCCCGCGCGGCTCTGCGGGAACTGGTGGGGCATCAGGGCGCGGGCGGAGGGGGCGGGGGCGTCAGGGCGCGGGCCTCTGGCACCGTCGCGCCGATCCGGTAGGGCTTGCCTTCCTCGTAAAGTCGCAGCCGGCCTCGCATCTCGTCGATCGTCGCGGTCGGCACGGAAACCGCCAGGTCCAGGGCGTTTTTCTCCCACTTCACGGCCCCGCGGAAGTCGCCCGCCTCGGCGCAGGCGGCGGCAAGGACGCTCACCATGGCCGGCTGCTGCCAATGGGTCAACTCACAACCCTTCCGCGCGCAACCCACCGCACGCTTGCCGTCTCGTAGGGTGGCCTCCGGGCACGTGGCCAGCAAGAAGCCCACGTTGGCGTGCGCCATGGCGAGCGTCGGTTCGAGTCGGGCCGCTTCCTGGAAGTCCGCCGCTGCGCCGGCGTACTTGCGCAGGGCGATGCCCGCGGAGCCCCGTGCGCAGTAAGCGTCGGCATGCCCGGGCTTCAGACGGATGACCTCGCTGAAGTCGGCGAAGGCTCGGCCGAAATCTTGCTTCAGCACGTGGACGCGGCCCCGGTCGTAATAGAGGTGGGCATAGGCCGGGTCGAGCCGGATGGCCTCGTTGAAATCGGCGAGGGCCCGGTCGTGGTCCCCCTTCATGACGTAGGCGGTCGCCCGCTCGCCGTACAGGCATACCAATTTCGGATCGAGGCGGATGGCCTCGTTGTAGTCGGTCAGCGCCCGCTCGAGGTCTCGCTTCGCCGCGTAGGCGCAACCCCGCAAGCAATAGGTCATGGCTTCCTGGGGCATCCGTCGCACGGCCTGGTCGAAGTCGGCGATGGCCCGGTCGAATTCCTTCTTCTGGAGGTTCGCCACTCCCTGCGCGCGAAAGGCGTCGGCCTCCTGCTTCGCGTCGGCGCGTCCCAGGGTGGGGGCAAGGAGAATGACGCTCCAGCAGAGAAACGTCCGACAGGTCATGGGCTTCCTTTACCTGGTTGAGTTGGGGCTGTTCGTATCGTGCCGGGGCTCACGCCGAAAAAGACCGCTGTCGCTTCTTCCGGTGCGAATGAGCCATATCCGCGCGCGAGGACCACGTAAAGAGCGACAGCGGTCGATTGCCGGGGCCGAGCCGAGGCAGTCGAACGAGGACGTGCAAGGCGTGGTCCGGCGGGTTGGGCCTTGTGGGATTGACAGCCCCTTCTTGGCCGGGTAACTCCACTCGCCCGAGCCGAGGCCGGGACGGAGCGCCTCGTCGCCGGCCTCGGTCCCCTGCCAACCGCCGGGCTGGCCCGCGCTCCCACCGCCGTCGTGCGGTGTGGGCCTGGGCGGCAACGCCAGCCCGGGGGGTGGTAGACGCCCTTGTCTCCGGCCCCTCCGCAGGGCTGGCAACAGCCACGCGGGCCCCGGTAGAGGTTTTGACGCGAGGGCCGCAGGACAGGCTGACTGCCGATCTCTTATGTCCGTGAGAGTCGGCTCGCCTGTGCGGCAGGACTCAGCGCCCGGCGAGGGCGAGCAACCGGCGGTCGAGCTCGGCGAGGTAGTCGCGCCCGTAAGCGCCGTTCTCCAGCTCGTGGTAAAGCTGGGCGGGGAGGTCGTTGCGATACTCGTGGCTGCACGACGCGGCGGCCAGCGCGATGGTGGCGACGGTGTCCACGTCGCCGGTGAAGGCGATGCAGGCTTGCAGCAAGGCGGCGAGGGTGTCGTTGCGCTGAACCGCCGTGATGGCGGCGCGCACGCTCATCCATCCTTTGCTCTTGACCGTCCCATGCCACGGCACCGACCACTGCCCCGGCACCATCCCTTCGAGAAACGCCCCCAGGCGCACCTTCGGGCCGAGGTCGTACAGGAAATAGTGCGTCATCAGCGCCGCCGCCTGCGCCGCATGGATGCCGTCGGGCGTGTTGTGCGTGACGGCCGCCTGGGTGCGCGCGCGGTCCAGCACCGTGCCGATGGTGTCGAGGACGCCGAGCGGGCCGGCGCGCATGGCGGCCCCGCTCTTGTCGCTGTACGGGCGGATGTTGTCGAGGAAATCGTCGGCCGTCGTGGTCTGGCGCAGGAAGTGGTAGAAGCTGCCCGCGTACCCCTCGCGCGGGTCGCGGTGGAAGCACTCGACGAACTTCCCCGCGACGTTCCGCGGCGACCACGTTGCCCCCTCGACGAGCAGTTCGGCGATGGCGAGGCTCATCTGCGTGTCGTCGGTATACATCCCGGGCCGGGTGCCCTTGTGGCGCGGGTGCTGGACGTAGCGGGCCCCCTGAGGGCTGTTCGGGCGCGGCAGGTCGGCGTACTCGAAGCCCGCCCCATAGGCGTCGCCGATGGCCAGTTCGACAAGCATGCTCCTTCCCTCACTTCGCCACGAGCTTCGTCTTCTTGCCGGCCGCCCGCACCGTGGCGACCGCGCCGGAGTTGAAGGCCAGCGTATCCGCCTCGACGCCGTCGGAGAAGATCACCCCGCCCTCCGGCATGTGCGACTCCAGGCGCAGCTCCTCGCCCTGCTCCAGCAACCCGGCCGCCAGGCGGACGTCGGACGAACGGCTGCGGAATGGCTCGCGCACCACGAACGCCAGGCGCGGGTCGTCCCAGCCCAGCCGCAGCGGCGGCAGGGCCGGGGCTTCGTCCTTCAGCAGCATCTTCGTCACGGCCGCCGCCATGTTCTGCGTCGAGCTGAACCAGCCCGTCGAGCCCGCGCCGGTGGAAACGAGCACCCCGCTCGACGACTGCCGCTCGGTGCGCTCCCGCCAGGTGAGGCTGTAGCGCGACGAGACGTGCGTGCGCTGGCCGAGGTAGAAGTCGTTGAAGGCCAGCAGGCGCTGCCCGTCGTTGAGAAGCGCCTCCGCCATGGTGATCTCGTGCCACGTCGCCCGCCCTTCGAGCACCCGGGCCACCCCGGCCGGCGCCGTCGTCGGCAGGAACGGCAGCAGGACGCCGTCGTTGCGCGCCGGGTCGGGGTTGACGGCGACGATGGGCTGGCCATCGAGATACTTGGCCGTGTTGACCACCACCCCGTCGCGCCCAACGGTCACGATCACGTCGCTGGCGGCGAACACGAAGTTGGGGAGGAAGCCCCAGTCGAGGAGCTGCAACTTTCGGCCGAGCGCTTCGAGGTCGCGCCGCAGGCGCTTCACCGCGTTGACGTAGGTTTCGTGTTCCTGCTCGTAGTCGGTGAAGTCGAGCCCCATGTGCTCGATGTAGAACTTCGCCTGCGGCCGGGTGTTGAAGCGCTCGACCAGCTCCTCCAGGCGCGTCTTGCGCGTGACGACCACGATCTTGTCTTGCGAACGCATGGCACGTCCTCCCTCGCGAAACGTCACTGGCCGTTGCGATCCAGGAGCGAATTCAGCAGCTCGGGCGAGATGTTCAGGTTGCCGACCTTCGTCGCGTTGGCCGCGATCTCCTGGAAGGCCATCGCCACCATCAGCCGCGGATCGACCGAGCGCGCCGCCAGCACCTGGAGCGACTTCGGGTCGAGCGCCGCCAGCGGTTCCAGCGTCGCCTTGACGGCGTACGCCTGGGCGTCGGAGCGCGTCTTGCTATTCTCCGCCTCCGTCGTCACCAACTGCCGCCGCTGCTCCTCCAGCGCGATCTGGGCCGCCAGGCGCGTCTCCTCGATCTCGCGCTGCTTGGCCTCGACCGCCACCTCCGTGTTCAGCTCGTTCTCGCGGATCTTCCGCTCCTGCTCCACCGCGTTGTTGCGCCGCGAATACGTCGCGTCGTCCGCCTCGCGCAGGATCAGCTCGCGCGCCTCCGCCTCCAGCGCCTTCGACGTCTCCGGCTGCGGCTTGATCGCCAAAATCGCCAGCCCGAGCAGCTCCACCCCCACCGCCGCCAGCGCCGGCGCCTCCGTCAGGGCCCGCTGCACCGCCGCCGCGATGGCATCCGCTTCGAGGAGCGTCGCCCGCAACGGCCGGCGCTGCACCTCGCCGCGCAGCGCGTTCTGGGCGGCGTGCGCGATCCGCAGCGGCAGCCTTTCCGGCCCGTCCGACGCATACGTCCCGTCCGGCTTCAGGCTGTAGTCGAGCAACTCCGCCAACCGCTTCGGGTCGGCCACGCGGTAGGTCAGGTGCCCCTGCACCGTCACCGCCTGAAAGTCCGCCGTCGTCTCGTTGAAGATGAACGGCACGTCGGTGCTTCCCGCCGGCACCGCCACCAGCGTGGTGTTCGGCGCGAAGTAGAAGAACGACAGCCCCAGCCCCTCCTGCCGCACCCGACCGTTCGCGTACTGAAGCACGTAGGTCGTCGGTGCGGCCTTGTAGTAGCGGATGCCGAACATGCCCTCCTCCTTCCCCCGCGGGGAGGCCCCCGTGAGAGCTTCGAGATGTCGCGTGGAAGTGTCCCCGACACTCACAGTCTAGGCAAGACTATGCGTCAAGTCAACACTATGGTAGCTTTTCTGGTGAAGGCTCAGGCCCAGACGGCAGCGTCTTCGCCATCGAGGCGCAGGGTGAGGCACTTGGCGCTGCCGCCGGACTTGATGAACTCGTCGAGCTCGACCGGGACGGTGCGGTAGCCCCACTGGGTAAGCCCCGCCGCCAGGCGCGGGCAGCCGGCGTTGAGCACGACCGTCTTGCCGACGACCACGGCGTTGCAGCCGAAGCGGTTGGCCTCGGCCTCGGTGGCCTCCAGGAGCCTGGGGACGTGGGCGGAGAGGACCTTGCGGCCATAGGAGTCGAACGCGCCGGGGTAATAGATCGCCTCGCCGGGGGCGAGCGGGCAGAAGCAGGTATCCAGATGGTAGAAGTAGGGGCTGACCAGCTCGAGCGGGAGCACCTGAATGCCCAGGAGGGCGGCGAGGTGCTGGTGCCCCTGCACGTCGCTGCGGATGCGGTAGCCGGCGAACAGGGTGGGGCCGCAGAACAGGGCGTCGCCGGCGCCCTCGAAGAAGATGCCTTCGGGAAGGTGCTCGACCGCGAAGTCGTGCTCGGCGAACCAACGGTCGAAGTGGGGCGTCTCGCGGGCGCGCACCTCGTGGCGGAAGCGCGAGCTGAAGAAGCGCCGTCGATGGACCAGCCCCGCGTTGGCGGTGAAGACGAGGTCGGGCAGGCCAGGTTGAGGGACCATGAGTTCGACCTGCACGCCCAGGCCGACGAGCGCTTCGTGGAGGCCCCGCCACTGGGCCTGGGCGCGCGCGGGCGAGCTGCCGCGCTCGCGCTTCATCCACGGGTTGATCTCGTACTCGATGCCGTAGTGGTCCGGGGGACACGTGAGGATGCGCGGCTGACGCATGACGAGGCCCTTTGCCGGCGATCAGTGCATGAAGGCATTATCCCAAAGTGGGCCCGGCCTGTCAGCAGCAGAGGGCGGGTCGCGGTCCTCTTCTTGACAATCCCCACAATCGGGCGAATGCTTGGGCGTGGCCCGCCGCGCGGAAGCGTTGCGCGCTCTCGCCCCTTTCCCGGGTGCCAGCGCAGGGAGCTCGATGACCGGAAGCCGACTTGCCCTCGTGGCCGACGACCAGCGCCTCGCCAGCAGCATCCAGGCGCACCTGCACAAGGCCTTCGGGCAGGCCCCCTTCCACTGCGCGCTCGGCGCCATTCGGGCCCACCTGGCTCGCGACACCGAGGGGCTGCTGGTCCTGGCCGCGGCCTCGCCGGCCGAGTCGGAACACGTCCTGCGACTGGTCCAGGAGATCTACCTGCAGAAACTGCCCGCCATCCTGCTCCTCATCGAGAGCGAGGACGCGGCGCGCGGCAAGGGCCTCAGCGGCCTGGGCCCCTACGTCGCCCAGCGCTTGCGCTGGCCCGACGACGCCGGCAAGCTCGTGCAGTTCCTCCGCGACCGCCTGGCCCACGTGCGCGACTTCCTCGCCGTGCCGGCCGAGTCAGTCGAGGCCGTCATCGCCCGCCGGCTCCTGCTCCTGACGCCCTCGCTGCTGCCCCTGGTCGATCGCCTGGCTCTGGCCGCCCTCCACGATGTGACCGTGCTGCTCACGGGCGAGACGGGCACTGGCAAGACGCACCTGGCGCGCCTGCTGCACGACTGCTCGCCGCGCGCCAAGGCGCCGTTTTTGACGGTGCCGTGTGGGGCGATCCCGGCCAACCTGGTCGAGAGCGCGTTCTTCGGGCATACGCGGGGGGCGTTCACGGGGGCCAGCGAGAAGAAGATCGGCAAGTTCGAGGCAGCGGGCCAGGGGACGATTTTGCTGGACGAGATCGACACGCTCGGCCTGGAGCAGCAGGCCAGCCTGCTCCGCGTCATCGAGACGGGCGAGTTCGAGCCGGTCGGCAGTAACGAGACGCGCCGCTGCGTGGCGCGCGTCCTCGTGGCCAGCAACTGGGACCTCGAGGAGGCGGTGCGGCAGGGCAAGTTCCGCCAGGACCTCTACTACCGCCTCAACGTCATGTCGTTCCACCTGCCGCCGCTGCGCGAGCGGGTGCAGGACGTCGCCCCGCTGGTGCGCGGCATGGCGGCGCGCTTCAACACCAAGTTCCGCAAGGGCCTGTTCGACGTCGGCCTGCGCGCCCTCGACGCCGTGGAGGCCTACCCCTGGCCGGGCAACATCCGCCAGCTCGAAAACAGCATCCAACAGGCCGTCCTCGTCAGCACCGGCCCCGAGTTACTCTTCGAGCACCTGCCCCAGGCCGTGCGCGACTACCAACCGCCCACCCGGCCGTTGCCCAGCGCCGGCCAGCCCGGCTCGCTGTCGCACAACCGCGAGGTGCTCGAGCGCAACGTGATCCAACGGGCCCTCGCCAACAACGGCTACAGCCGATCGCGTGCCGCCAAAGCGCTCGGCATCAGCCGAGTGACGCTCTACAAGAAGATGAAGAAGTACGGTCTGATGCCCGAGCGCGCCGCCGAGGGCGAAGCATAAGGCGACCGGCAGGAGAAGGCATGCTTGTCGGACGGCTCGCCTCGTAGGACGGCTCTCCAGAGCCCTCCCGGCGCGGTGGACGGCTCAGGAGAGCCGGCCGACAGCAAACCAACTACTGCCACTCGCCTGTCCCCTCCCCGTCTTGCTTGGCGTTTGGCGAACGCCGCTCAATACGCCT
>JBBSEZ010000031.1:0-37888 GCA_038239195.1 Gemmatales bacterium | reverse complement strand
GGCGCGTGGCGGGGGTGGGGTGGGCCGCGTCTCGGCGGCCCACGCGCACCCCCCGCGGGGGCCTCGAAGATTCGGCCCACCCTACGGCGCGACTCAGGAGGGCGTGTCCGTGAAAAGCGTTGCCGAGCAGATGGAGCTGATCCGGCGCGGCGTCGAGCAGATCGTGCCCGAGGCCGAGCTCGTCCGCAAGCTGGAGCGCAGCGTCGCCACCGGCAAGCCCCTCCGCATCAAGTACGGCATCGACCCCACCGGCATCGACGTCCACCTCGGCCACACGGTCCCCCTGCGCAAACTGCGGCTGTTCCAGGAACTGGGCCACCAGGCGGTCCTCATCCTCGGCAACTACACCGCCCTCGTCGGCGACCCCAGCGGGCGCGACCAGACGCGCGCCCGCCTGACTCAGGAGCAGGTCGAGGCCAACGCCATCGACTACCTCAAGCAGATCAGCAAGGTCATCGACGTCGAGAAGACCGAGGTCGTGCGCAACGGCGACTGGTTTAGCTGCATGTCGTTCCTCGACGTGATGCGCCTGACCGCCCAGATCACGGTGCAGCGCATGTTGGAGCGCGACGACTTCACCAAGCGCATCCAGTCGGGCACGCCGATCTCGCTGCACGAATGTCTCTACCCGCTGATGCAGGGGCAGGACAGCGTCGAGATTTGTGCGGACGTGGAGCTGGGCGGGACCGAGCAGCTCTTCAACTTGATGGTGGGCCGGCGCTTGCAGGAGGCGGCGGGACAGGAGCCGCAGGTGTGCGTCACGTCGCCGATCCTGTGCGGCCTCGATGGCGTGCGGCGCATGGGCAAGAGCCTGAACAACTACGTCGGCGTGGGCGAGCCCGCCTCCGAGCAGTTCGGCAAGACGATGAGCATCCCCGACTTGCTCCTTTGCCAGTGGTTCACGCTGCTGAGCGACCGCGCCCCGGAAGAGGTCGAGGTGCTGACCGACCTGCAGCGGACGCCCCCGATGGAGGCCAAGAAAAGGCTCGGCTCCGACATCGTGGCTTGCTACCACGGGGCCGAAGCGGCCGTGAAAGCGCGGGCCGACTGGGAGAAGCAGTTCTCGCGCGGCGAGGCGCCGACCGACGTCGAAGAGGTCGAGGTGTTGGCGTCCTCGCTCAACGGCGGGCAGTTGCCGACGTTCAAGTTGCTGGTGGCGCTGAAGCTGGCGCCGAGCGGCAACGAGGCGCGACGGCTGGTGCAGGGCGGCGGCGTGACGATAGGCGAGGAGCAGGCGAAGGTGAGCGACCCTAATCAGGCCATCGCCGTCGTCACGGGCCTGCTGGTGCGCGCCGGGCGCAAGTGGAGGAAGGTGCGCCTGGCGTGAAGGAGAGCGCCGCGATGGCCGCGAACTGGCCGCCTGCCCCGATCCCCTGGTCGCTCGGCCCCGACGAGGTCCACGTCTGGTCCGCCGCCCTGGAACAGCTGCCGGAGCAGGTCGCGGAGCTCCAGCACGTCCTTTCCTCCGCCGAGCGGGAGCGCGCGGGCCGCTACCTGATGCCGGCGGTGCGCAATCAGTTCATTGTGGCGCGCGGTCTGGTGCGCATCCTCCTGGCGGGCTACCTCCGCAAGGCGCCCGAAGCGATCTCCTTTGCGACGGGCGCCCAGGGCAAGCCGGCCCTGGAGGGCGGGGGGCTGCACTTCAACTTGTCGCACTCGGGCGGCCTGGCGCTATTCGCCTTCGCGGAGCTGGGCGAGGTCGGTGTGGACGTGGAGCACGTGCGGCCGCGCGTCACCTATCTCGACCTGGCGGATCGGTTTTTCGCGCCGACGGAAGCGGCGCTCTTGCGCCGGCTCGGGCCGGAGGCGAGCTTGCAGGCGTTCTTCAACGGCTGGACGCGCAAGGAGGCGTTCCTCAAGGCGACGGGGCTGGGGCTGTCCTACGGCTCCGAGCGCGTCGAGGTGACGCTGCTCCCGGAGGACGAGGCGCGCGTGGTGTGCGTGGACGGGGCGACGGGGCCGGCCCAGCGCTGGTCGCTGACGGCGCTGGCGCCGGCGCCGGGATACGTGGGGGCACTGGCCATCGAGCACCACGGGGCCCGGCTGCGGTGCTGGGCGTGGCCGGGGGCGCCTCAGGCGAGGCTCACGTGGTGAGGCCGGCACGGGTCAATCGCTCCAAAAATGTCCGCTTGGTGCCGTGGCGCTCGCGCGTCTGAAGGAAGCGAGCGCGGAACGCCTCGCCGCTGCCCTGCTTCTCGGCGAGGTCGCGCAGGTCGCCGAGCAGCGACGTGGCGCGGTCGTACTCCTTGGCCTTCTTGGTCAGCACGGCCGCCTCGACCTCGGCCCACAACTTCTCTTCCTGGCCCACGAGGGCGTCGAGCTTCCGCGCCCGCGCCTCGACCGCCTCCCGCGCCTCGCGCTCGCGCTTGCGCAGGCTGGCCTCGGCCGCGAGCCGTTCGCGCTCTTCATCGGCCGCGTTGTAGGCGGCCCGCAACTCCGCCAGGGTGCGACGCGGCCCGCTCGAGGCCTCTCCCTTGGGGCGCTTCTTCTGCCAGTCCTGCCGGAACTGGCGCAGCATCTCGTAGCGGGGCGACGGCTCCTCGTTCTCGGCGAGGGCGAGCAGCCAGGCGTTGCGGACCTTCTCCGGCCGGGCGGCAATCCACCGGGCCAGCTCGGCGCGCGAGGGGCCGGCGGGGCCGCCTTCGGGGCTGGCCTTGGCGGCGACGGCGAGGAGGTCGTCCTCGATCCGCAGGAACTCGGCCAGCTCCTTGAGAGGGCCGGTCAGTTTGGCGAGCCCGGGCGGGACCGGCGGCTCGACGATCGCGTCCTCGTCCTTCGCCCAACCGTGCTGCACAAACGACAGCCAACCCAGGTAGAGGCAGCGCAGGTCGCCCGCCAGCAGTTCGGCGCGCAGCGGAAGCATTGGCGCCAGGTAGCCCTGGCCTTGCTCCCAGCCGCCCCCTTCTTCCGGCGACGAACGGAGATCGACGAGAACGTGGGGGCCTGTTTCGACGACAGAGACGGCGTCCCGGGCCTCGTACGCGCGGAGCGCCGCGACGTCCACCAGGTCGCGGGGAAGCCGGAACATGAGCTGGTGGGTGCCCCAGTTGGTGACGTAGAGGTGAACGTCGAAGTATTTGGCGAGCACTTCCGCGGGCTTGCCGCGGAAGCTGCCGTAGTTGTACTCGTTGGTGTAGCTCGTCGCGGTGATCTCGCCGCGCGAGGAGAGGGCTCGCAGTTCCTCCTGCTCCTTCGCGGTGAGGGGGCGGTCGATGGCCTGGAACTCGTAGTACTGGTATTCGCTCATGGGTAGGCCCCGGGTGGAGGTACGAGACGTCACGATCCTACCGGAGAGGGGGGCGGATCGGCAGGGGGAAAACGCGTTCCCTACGCTCGCAACGACTCCCGCAACCGCCGCAACCCCTCGGCGATCGTCACGCGCGGCCTGTAGGCCAGATCGCGCCGCGCCGCCCCAATGTCGAACCAGTGCGCCGTCGTCAGCTCGCGCGCCAGAAAGCGCGTCATCGGCGGTTCGCTCTGGGGCCGGGCGACCGCATACGCCTTCTCCAGCAGCCAGCCGGCCGCGTACGCCAGCGCGAACGGGACGGAGCGCGTCACCGGGGCGACGTCGCCCGCGGCGAGAAGGCGATTCACCAGGTCCCACAATGGCATGGGCTCGCCGTTGCTGATGAAGTACGCCTTGCCGGCCACGGGCGAGCCCGGGGCCAGACGGTCGGCCGCCAGGACGTGGGCGTCCGCGGAGTTGTCCACGTACACGCTGTCGATCGGCTTGTTGACGCCGCCGATCCGGCGCAGGCGGCCAGCCCGGCCGCGCGCCAGGATGCGCGGCACCAGGTGGTTGTCGCCGGGGCCCCAGATCAAGTGCGGGCGCAGCGCCACCGTCGCGAGGTCGGGGCCGTTGGCCGACAGCACCAATCGCTCGGCCTGCGCCTTGGTGGCGGGGTAGTGGGCGTGATAGTGCTTCGGGTAGGGCACCGATTCATCGACGCCTTCCATGTCGCGGCCGTCGAAGACGACGCTCGGCGAGCTGGTGTAGACCAGCCGGGCGATGCCGTGCGCGCGACAGGCCGCCAGCACGTTCTCAGTGCCGGCGACGTTGGCACGATGGTAGTCGCGGTAGCGCCCCGCGAGGCCTGCCTTGGCGGCGACGTGGAAGACCACGTCGCAGTCGCGAGCGGCGTTCTTCACCGCGTCGAGGTCGGCGACGTCGCCCTGGTGCTGCTCGACGCCCAGCGCGGCCAGGGTTGGGTACTGGCTGCGCGCCAGCCCCCGCACGCGGTCGCCGCGCGCCACCAGCAGGCGCACGATGGCGCCGCCGAGGAACCCGCCGCCGCCGGTGACAAGGGCACGCATCGAGGCCCCTCATCGCGAGGAGGATTGGCCCCCCTGCTTGCTTGTCGTTTTGCGCGAAACGACAAGCAACCGGGGCCCTCACCTGCCAGCTTTCGCGCCGATGCAGAACAGGTGCCGGTCGGAGCGCAGGTAGATCGCCCCCCCCGAAATGGCCGGGGTCGCCAGGATGCGGTCGCGGTCCTCGACCGTCTTGGCTTCGTACAGCCGGTTGGTTGCCAGCACCTTCGGCTTGTCGCCCAGGGCGATCACCGTCGTCACGCCCAGTTCGTTGACCACGTACGCCTTGTCGTCGGCGAGGACGGGCGAGGCGGCGAGCGGCCCCGGCGCCACGCGCTGGCTCCACACTTCGTCGCCGGTGCGCGCGTCCAGGCAATTCAGCGCCACCCCGCCCATGCCGTACAGCCGGCCCTTGGAGTAGACCGGCGAGGCGTAGGCGGCGCGCATCTTGCCCGTCTTCCACAGCACCTCCGGCGTGCCCCCGTCCTGCCTCGGGCGCAGCGCGAGCAGATCGGCACCCGGGACGAACACCATGCCGCCCCCGACGGCAGGGGAAAGGATCGTCGATAATTTCTCTCCGGCGAAGGCCCAGCGCACCGTGCCCTTCTCGGGGTCGTAGGCCGTCGCCTCCTTGCTCGTCTGGAACAGGGCCGCCGGGCTGCCGCCGACGTTGACGAGGACGGGCGTCACCCAGTTGATGTCGCGAGCGCGCTTGACGCGCCAGCGGTTCTTGCCCGTCTTCTTGTCGATCCCGGCCGCGAACGAGTCGCCCGCGTTCTCCATCGGCAGCAGCAGCGTGTCGCCGATCAGCGCCAGCGAGGCGGCCATGCCCACCTGATTGCTGACGTCCGGGTAGTCGCCCACCAGCGAGCGATACCACAGCAGGTTGCCGTCCCGGTCGAGCGCCGCCAGGTCGCCCGTCGCCCACAGACAGTAGACCGCGTTGCCGTCGGTCACCGGCGTCGGCGCCGCCATGCACGTCTTCGGGTGGCGCACGGTGCTCCCCGTCGCCGCGAACTGTCGCTCCCACAGTTTCTTGCCGGTCGCGGCGTCGAAGCAGAGGACGTGAAGGCGCCCTTCGCGGTAGCCCGAGCAGGCCGTCAGGTAGACGCGCCCCCTGGCGATCACCGGGTTGGACAGCCCGCGGCCGGGCAATTCGACCTTCCAGCGCAGCCCCTCCCCGGGGCCCCAGCGCACCGGCAGCCCCTTCTCCGGCGAGGTGCCCGTCCCGCCCGGCCCGCGGAACCCGGGCCAGTCGGCCGCTCCGCTCCAGGTGCTCGCCGTCAGCCACGCCCCCACCAGGCAGGCCGAGAAACAGAGTTGGCGGATCGACTTCTTCACGGGATCGCCTCCTTCGCGGCCTTCGGGGCGGGCTGCGCGAACGGCACCGCAGCTCCGATAGCGTCGCACAGCCGTGCCTGGAGCCCCCACGCCTGGGCCCACGGCTCCGTCTGCTCGTTCTGGCACACCTTGATAAGCAGTTCGTTGCGGCCCTTCTTCAGTTGGCCCCGGGCGACGTACTGATCGACCTCCGTGCCGTGGTGATACTCCTCGCGCGCGAAGACCTGCTTGCCGTTGAGGAAGACCTTGAGGGCCGTGATGCTCCCCACTCGCACCTCGACCGGCCGCGCCGCGGGCGAATTGACCACGGCGAAGGCGTAGGCAACGGCGCCCTTGTGTTTGGCGAGCGCCTTGTTGAGATCGACCAGGCCGTAGGGATCGGTCGTGCTGGTCGAGGACCAGCGCACTTCCTTGCCGTCCTTGCCCTTGTAGCTCGCCTTCAGATCGACGCTCTTTTCGGGCGGGTAGGCGACCTCGAAGCCGTTCTGCTTGCTGTTGTCGAACGGCCCGACGAGGTGCCACTGCTTGACGAAGCCGAAGTGCGCCGCCAGATCGACCTTCTCCTTGAGCTCCTTGAGCTGCCCGGCGATGCGGTCGACCTGGTCCTTGTCGCAGGCCCCGGCCAGGGCCTTGCGGTAGGCGGCCGCCGCCCCGCCGTCCTTGGCGTCGAAGAGCTTGTCGGCCTCGCCCATCGCCCGGGCCACCGCGTCGCGGCGCAACTCGGAGCTGGGGTCTTGCAGCATCCCGGGCAAGAGACGATCCGGAGCGCTCTTGTCGATCTTCACCAGCCACTCGTACGCGAGCCGGCGGGCGGCCCTGGCGCGTTTGGTCTGGGCGACGAACTTTTCGAGCTCGGCCTTCGAGAGGCCAGGCCCGCCCTTGACGGCCTTTTCGCCGATGGCATCGACGGCCGTGCGCAGGTAGTTGGAGGCGAGGGGGGCGTTGTCGTCCATGGCGGCGAGGACCGCGGGCAGCACGGCGGGGCCTTGCGCCACGAGCTTCTTCCACGCCCGGGCCGCCTCTTCGCTGCCGGCGCCTTCGCGGCCCACCTTCTTGATGCTCGCCAGCAGGGCCGGCACTTCTTCGGGCGCCGCGGGCGCCGGCGACGCCAGCACGGGCAGCATCGCCAGGCACGCGGCGGGGAACCATCTTCGCATCAGGCACGACCTCCTCGTCAGGGGCGGGGGACTTCCACAGTTGATTGTCGGGGCCCGGGCGGTTGGCGTCCACCTCGATGACGATTACACAAATACCTCGCCAGTCGCGCAAGCGGGCAGCCGGACGCGCCAGCGTGGGATAAACACCCCCTCGCTGGCGCGTCGGGCTGCCAGACGGGCGGCGAACTTGCGAAACGAACATCTAGCGCGGCGGCGCAAACGCGCTCGCCGGCAAGCTCGCCACCGGCGCGATCTCGGTGATCTCGGTCACGGCGATCAGCTTGCCATCCCACAGCACCCGCACCTTGTGCGCGTGCTTGACGCCGTCCGGCGTGGCGCGATAGTCGCTGTAGCGCACCTGCTCCTTGATCTTCCTGCCGCGCGCCAGCACGTCCACGATCTCGGTCTGCCGCATCGCCAGCTCGCCCGTCTTCTTGTCGAAGTAGAGCAGCACGTCGCGATGGTCCTTGCGCGTCACCTTCACGCCCACCAACTCCCCCTTGACGGCCGGGGCCGGGGCCGGCGCCAGCGCGAAGTCCTTGTCCTTGACGAGCGGGGCCAGGGTGGCGACCCAGTTCGCATACATCCGCTCCTTCTCCTCGGCGAGCTCGTCCTTCGACAGCTCCCGCGTGGGACTGTCCGGCTTGTAGCTCAGCTTGAGCCAGCCCTTCTCGCCGTCCACGACCAGCACGCGCGTCAGCAGGGTGCCGCGCGCGTCCATCTTCACCCTCACCGCCGCCTGCGTCGCGCCCTGCCGGGCGCCCTGGACCTCGAAGGCCAGCCCGCCCTGCGAGGGCATGGTGCCCTTGCCTTTCCACGTGGCGGCCGGTCGGCGGGCGATCTTGTCGGCCCCGCCGACCGCCTTCAGCGCCCGGTCGATCGTCGCGCGCAGTTCCTTCTCGTCGGCGCGCGCCGCCGGCGCCAGCACCAACGTGGCCGCGAGTGCGATGCCCCATCTGCGAGTGCCCATGTCTCCTCCCCTTCACGCCTCGACGCACGCTTCCAGGGCCCGCCGCACGCCCTCGACCAGCACGCTCAGCTTGCACGACGGTACCGTCTCGCCGCTCCCGACCTGTCCCGGCAAGAGCGGGAGGTGGATGAAGCCCGTCCGGTGGGCGCGGGCTTGCCGCGCGGCCCGGTGCAGCAGCCCGTAGAAGAGATGATTGCAGACGTAGGTGCCCGCGTGGTACGACTGCTCGACCGGCACGTGGCCCGCGCGCAGGCCTGCCTCGATCCGCTGGAGCGGCAAGGTGCTGCGGTAGGCGCAGGGCCCGTCGTGGACGATCGGCTGGTGAAGGAGCAAGTTGCCGGCGTTGTCGGGGATCGTGAAATGGTTCACGTTGATGGCCAGGCCCTCGAGGCGCACCGCCGACGCGCCGGCCGCCTGTCCCAGCGCCACCACCACGTCGGGCGACAGCCGTTCGACCTGCTCCCAGGCGCGCTCGACGCAATCCCAGGCCACAACCGGCAACACCTGCCAGATCAGCTCGGCCCGGCACGGGGGGCGCTCGGCGAGGGCACGGCCGACCTCCAGGGAGGAGTTCAGGCCATGCCCGCCGAAAGGCTCGAACGACGTCAGCAGCACGCGCGGCATGGTCGCGGAGGCGAGGGCGCTCACGTCCCCGGGGCCTCGCCCTCCTCCTCGATGTGGACGTCGGGCAGTTCCAGCACCGCCTTGCGCAGGGCGTGCTCCCACTGAACGTGGATGCGCTGCAGGTCGGGGTCCTTGGCGGTGAAGCGCCGGTACAGGGGGGCCGCCAGCGTACCGGCCCGGTAGATGGCCAGGTCGATGGGCGGGCCAACGGTGACGTTGGAGCGCATGGTCGAATCGACCGAGATCAGGGCGTACTTGGCGGCCTCGTCCAGCGAGGTGAGCCGGAAGCGCACGCCGCGGTCGAGAATGGGCCGGCCGTACTTGCACTCGCCGATCTGCAAATAGGGCGACTCCTCGGTGGCGGCGAGGGGATTGCCCTGGGGATAAATAAGATAGAGACTGGGCGGTTCCATGCCGACCTGTCCTCCCAGCAGGAGGTGGACGTTGAAGCGGAAGTCGTCGCGCTCCAGCGCGGCGCGGTCGAGGTCGGAGACGCGGCGGACCTGCTCGCCGACGACGCGGGCGGCGTCGTAGAGCGTGGGGGCCTTGGCCAGGCCGGTGCCGAGGTCGAAGTCGCGGCGGAGCAGGGTGACGACGGACTGGGTGACCGAGAGGCTGCCGCTGGTGAGGATGACGAAGACGCGGTCGCCCTCGCGGACGAACAGGTGCATCTTGCGGCAGACGTTCACCTGATCGTAGCCGGCGTTGGTGCGCGAGTCGGAGGCCAACACGAGCCCCTGATGCGTCACGATGCCCAGACAGTACGTCATCGCCAGCTACCTCGTTTGGAGCGCCTCGTCAACGTGCGCTATCCTAGCAGACGGCGCGAGGGAAGCCAACCGCGGCGCGCTGACGTTCTGGGGCCGTCCCTCCTGCCGGGGAGTTTGCCGGCGTGCTACAATGGCGCGGGGCTTCACGCGCTGGCGCTGCCGGCGGCCCCCTCCTCGTCCCGACTGCTCGTAGGGCCCCATGACCAACGACGAACGCGCTGGCGAACTGCGGGGACAGAGCCAGGCCCTCACGGAGGTGGCCCTCGGCGCGGGCATCGACCAGAGCAAGATCGAGACCGAAGGAGTGGGCGGCGAGAACGGCCCGGGGCGGGACGCGAAGAGGGCCCTGCCGTGCGTCCCGGGCTACGTCGTGCTGGAGGAGGTAGGGCGGGGTGGCATGGGCGTCGTGTACAAGGCTCGCCAGCTCGCCCTGGACCGGCTGGTTGCCCTGAAGATGATCCGCGTGTGCTACCACACCGAGGAGGAACGGCGGCGCTTCCAGGCCGAGGGCCAGGCGCTGGCCTCCTTGCAGCACCCCCACGTCGTGCAGGTGTATGAGGTCGGCGAGGTCGAGGGCCAGCCGTTCCTCGCCCTGGAGTGGGCCCAAGGTGGGGGGCTGGATCGGCGCCTGGCCGGCAAGCCGCAACCGCCCGCCGAGGCGGCGCGCCTCGTGGAGGTGCTGGCGCGGACCACGTACGCGGTCCACCGGCGCGGGATCGTCCACCGGGACCTCAAGCCGAGCAACGTCCTGCTTGGGGAGAACGGAGCGCCGAAGATCACCGACTTTGGCCTGGCGAAGAAGCTCGATTCGACGGCCGGCGAGACCGCGAGCGGCGCGGTGCTGGGCACTCCCGGTTACATGGCCCCCGAGCAGGCAGCAGGCCAGGCGCGCGCGGTCGGCCCGGCCGCGGACACGTACAGCCTGGGCGCGATTCTTTACGAGGCGCTGACGGGCCACCCGCCGTTCAAGGGCCTGACGGTGCTGGACACGCTCGACCAGGTGCGCTCCCGCGATCCGGTCCCGCCCCGAAGCCTCCAGCCGCGCGTCCCCCGCGACCTGGAGACGGTCTGCTTGAAGTGTTTGGAGAAGGAGCCGAACCGCCGCTACGCCAGCGCCCTCGACCTGGCCGACGACCTGGCGCGCTTTCAGGCCGGCGAGCCCATTCGCGCCCGCCCGGCGGGGGCGATGGAGCGCGGCTGGCGCTGGTGTCGGCGGCGCCCCGTCCCGGCCGCTCTGATCGCCGTCTCGGCCCTGTCCCTGCTGGCGCTGTTGGCCGGTGCCTTCTGGTTCGTGGCCGCGGTCGCCGCGGCCGACGGGCGGGCCGAGGCCGCCGACGCCGAGAAACGCATCGCCGAGGCAGAACGGCACGCGGAAGAGGTCCGCGCCGCCGCCGCCCGGGACGAGGCGCTCACGCAGCAGTACCACAGCCTGGTCAACGGCGCGCGCATGCGGGCTGCCCGCCAACGGCCCGGCTGGACCTGGGCGTGCCTCAACGACCTGTCGCGGGCGGCGCGCCTGGGCAGTCGGGCGCGGGAGTTGCCGCAGCTGCGCGAGGAGGCCGCCGTCTGCCTTTCGGCCATCGACGTTCGGCCCGGGAAGGTGCTGGTGCGGGGATTCAGTGCCTCCCGGCTCGCCTACAGCCCGTCGGGCAAGTTCCTCGCTCTGGGGCAGGAGCGGGCGACCGCCTTCGTGTCCTTCTCGATGCTGGTGGTCGATGCTGACAGCGGCGAGGTCGTCCACAAGCTCGTCTACGCGGCCCGGCCGGCCTTCAACGAAGGCTCCCTCGCGCCGGACCGAACCACGGCGCTGGCCTTCAGCCCCGACGGCCGTTGGCTCGCCGTGGGCACCCGCATCGGACAGGTCCATCGCTGGGACATGAAGCAGAAGGCACCGGCGCTCCGCTCCTGGTCGGCCCACAAGGCCACCGTCCGGCTGTTGTCGTTTGGCGCCGACGGCAAGTCGCTGCTCTCCGTCGGCGAGGACCGGGCCGTCGCCCGCTGGGACGTGGAAACGGGCCGACAGGCCCTGCCTCCGTTCGTGGCGAAACACAACCTCACGCACCTGGCGGTCTCGCCCGACCGGGAGCAGCTGGCGTACGCCGACGGCGGCGACCTTCACTTCCTCGACGCGAAGACCTTGCGGGCGAGCCCCACGCGTCCGTCGCGTCTCGGCGCGGGTGGGGCGATGGCGTTCGCCCCCGACGGGCGGGGGCTGGTGGTGAATCGCGACCGCGTGCTCCAGGTCCTCGACCTGGCGCGAGGCAAGTTCGCTCACACGTGGCACGCCCCCGACGGCGAGTATGCTCACGAGAAGCCGTTCGACCATCTGGTCTACAGCCCCGACGGCGCCTTGCTCGCTTGCGCTTCGCAGAGCAGCAGACACGTCCAGCTTTGGGAGGCCGCCAGCGGCCGGCTGCTCGCCGACCTCCCCATCGGCAGCGGCGAGCTGGCGTGTGCCTTCCGCCCCGGCGGCCGTGCCCTGGTGGTGTCCGACGCGCGCCAGGTGCGCGTCTACGAACTGGGCGGGCTGCGCGAGCAGACCTTCCTCGCCCCCCACCTGCACGCCCTGCGGGGCCTCGCCCTGAGCGAGGAGGGACAGTCCCTGGCCTGCGTCGCCGACGTTTTCGGCAGTAGCTGGGCCGAGCTGACGGTCCAGCCGCTGCGGAGTAGCCTGGATCACCAGGGAGCAGGGCCGTCCTGCCGCGTGCCCCACTTGCTGCAAGGACAAGGATTGGGGCGGGTGGCGTTCCACCCCCGCGGGGGCTGGGTTGCCCTGGCGGGGAGGAACCACCTCTTTGTGCGCGACGCGAAGACGGGGGCGGTCGTGGCCTCCCCGTCCGCCGAGGATGCGTCGGCCGTCCGCTTCGGGCCCGACGGCCGTCTGTGGGCGGCGCAGGGAGACCAGGTCCAGGCCTGGGCCCTCCCGGCGTGTACGCGCGGCCCGCGCTGGGCCAACGCCTACGGCCGGCACGTCCTGGGCCTGGGCGGCCTTTGGGACGTGGCCGTAGGGCCGCGCTGGGTGGTGGCCGCGGGGCGAGACGGCTTCGCCCACCTGCTCCGCGCCGCCGACGGCGGGCATCAGGCCAGCCGGCGCGTCTCGAAGGCCCCCCTCACCCGGGTCGCCCTCAGCCCGGACGAGCCCGTGGCGGCCCTCGGATCGTTCAAGGGCGAGGTTCAGCTCTGGCTCGTGCCGGACGGCGCCCCCGTCGCGGTGGCCCCCGCTCACGAAGCCCGCGTGACCGCCATCGCCTTCGCCCGCGGCGGGCTCTTTGCGACCGGCTCCCGAGACCGGACGATCAGGCTGTGGCGCCGCTCCGGGAGCTCGGCCGAGGCGGTGCTGACGCTGCGGGTGACGAGGCCCGTGCAGGAGCTGGCCTTCACGCCCGACGGGCGGAAGTTGCTGGTGCTACTGCGCGACGAGCGGGCGGTGCGCGTGTGGCACCTCGACCGGATGGAGGAGAGGTTGGCGGCACTGGGGCTGGGCAGGGGCGCGGGGAAATAGGGACACGGGACCAAACTTCGGAGTCAAGGCGAAGCCAGTCAAGGAACACGAGGAACTCATTCCGTGGCAACAGCCCGCCCACCAAGCCTGTTCGCAGTCGATACGCTCTTGTTCAAGCCAGAGCCTCCCGTTCTGCCCAAGGACGTTCGGGCGCTGTTTCACGGGCGCGAGCAGGAATTGCAGCGCGGGCTAGAGACGCTGAAAGCGAACCTGGACGTGGAAGGAAAGCGGTCGAAGCAGTCCGACAAGCGCCCCTGGGTGATTCACGGGGAGTCGCGCAGCGGCAAGTCGCACCTGGCCCGGCGCATCTTCGCAGACATGCCTTCCAGTGCCCTGCGCCTTCAATGCCTCATTTCCTCGGGCGGTCGGCTCGACGCCCTGACAGTCTTGCGCGACCTGTTCGAGGTCTTGCGCGGCGAATTCAAGACCCGAATTCTCGACGAACGCCTCGCGGCAAGCCCGCTGAAGAACCCGGACGTTCGACTGGTTCTCCAGTTGATCGAGAAAGTAGGCCTGTTCACGAGCGACGTCCAGGCGGTGGAGTTGTCCTCCGAAGAGGGCGAGCGCAGCGCCGGAGATCTGGGGGCCGAATTGGGCGGGGCACCTCTCCTGTTCAAGTTCCTCGCGAAGTATCAGGCGGAGCGGACGCAGAAGAACACGGTCAAACTGGTCCTGCGGCCGCCGACGCCGCTGGACGTTGCCGAAGTCTGCGGGATCATGGTCGAGACGTTGCTGCGACTACAGTTGCTCAAACACGCCCTGCTCTTGATCGATGACGTCGATCTCCTGGAGGGCTACGTCAACCCTCAGCAAAACGCCCGACAACAGCGAACCATCCTGGCCAACGCGCTCGACCACCTGCACGGCGTTCCCTGGATCGACGTGGTGCTGACCGCGCGAAGCTGGTATGCCCACGCCCACAAAGACCTACAGCCGTTGGTGGACCTGGGCGAGGCGCCGGTGATGACCCCGGATCAACTCGCGGGCATCCACGACCGCCGCTTCAAGTTGTACAGCGGGAAACGCGGGCCACGCTCGTTTCTCGATCGGCCCGCCCTGCTGCAACTGGCCCAGGACGTCGAGGGCTTGCCCGGCGTTTTCATTCAGCACCTACAGACCGCCTTTTATCACTTCCAGAACGAAGGCCAGCCCGGGGAGCGGGACTACGCGTGGTTCCTCGACCTCTTCCGCCGCCGCCTGGAAGGCTTTCGCGACAGGTGCCGGCCGGCCATGGAGGTGGTCGAGACGGCGATCCGCGATGGCCGCGGCAGAGTGGACGTCACCGCGGGAAACCCGTTCTTCGGCACGGTGCTCGACAACGAGCTCGTGTACCAGAGTTACTACAGCGAGACGACCTATTTTATCTCCGGTTTGATGTGGAAGGTCCTCAACCCTTCGTCCGGGCAAGAAATCGAGGCAACTCCATGACCGCTGCGATCGACAACGGCTCTCACCCAGGCCTTCGTCTCGGGAGTCGGGCGCGGCTCATCCTTCACGTCTCGTTGCGCCGGCTCGGCCCTCATGCCCAGCAGATCCAGAAGGCGATCGAGGGCTACTCTGTCGAGAACGCGGCGGCCTTCACCGACGAGATCTGGCGCATCCCACGAGGAGAGGGGCTGGCGGTCCTCGCCGCCATCCCGGCAGAGGCACGCCTCGACGCAATTGCCGAGTTCGCCCCCCCCGGGCCAGACCGGGCCGCACTGCAGCGTGTTGCCGCGATGCTCGGCGATGCCAGCGATCCGGGCGCTCCCGCGACCGTGCTCCTCCGGATGTACCCCGAGGCCGCGGAGCTCGAAGGCGAGTTGGAGGAAAATCGGCTGCCCGCCCCCACGGACGAGAAGCCGCTCGCGCCGGAAGCACCAGAGCTCACCGTGCCCGCTCTGGCGGCGACCGTTGCCGTTTGGGAGGATGAAGCGGCGGCCCTCGACGCGCTCCAGCGCTTGACCGAGCCGATGCTCCAGTACGGCTCCCCGCTTCCCGCGTCGTTCTGGGCTAAGGCCGCGGAGCGGCTTCGGACGGCTGCCCATCCGGGTCGCTGGTTGTTGTTGTCCGGCGTTGCCGACCTTCTCTTCCGACAAGGCGAAACGCAGGCGGCATTTCAAATCTGGGAGGAGCTTGCCGCACATTTCGAGGAGAACGGGGAGGTTCGGGCGCGCGGCGCGGCACGAACTCGAATGGCCGACATACTCGTCCAGCAAGGCTCCTTTGATCGTGCTCGTGCGTTCTACGAGGAAGCGATCCGAGACTTCCAGACGTTGGAGGACGCTGGCGGCGTGGCGTTCACACGCGGCCGAATCGCGGACGTCCTACAGGCACGCGGTCAGTTGGACGAGGCCCTGCGCATCCGCCGCGAGGAGCAGTTGCCCGTCTACGAGCGCCTGGGCGACGCGCGCTCCCGTGCCGTCACTCTCGGGAAGGTCGCCGACGTGCTGGAGGTGCGGGGCGAGCTAGACGAGGCCCTGCGCATCCGCCGCGAGGAACTGCTCCCCGTTTTTGAGCGCTTGGGCGACGTGCGCTCCCGCGCCGCCACGCTGGGGCAGATTGCGGACGTGCTGGCGATGCGGGGCGAACTGGACGAGGCGCTGCGCATTCTCCGCGCGGAAGAGTTGCCCGTCTACGAGCGCCTGGGTGACGTGCGTTCCCGCGCCGTCATCCTGGGAAAGATCGCGGACGTGTTGCAAGCGCGCGGCGAGTTGGACGAGGCCCTGCGCATTCGCCGCGAGGAGCAGTTGCCCGTCTATGAGTATCTGGGCGACGTGCGCGAGCGAGCCGTCGCGCTCGGGCAGATTGCGGGCGTGTTGGAGGTGCGGGGCGAACTGGACGAGGCCCTGCGCATCCTCCGCGAGGAGGTGTTCCCCGTCTTCGAGCGCCTCGGGGAGGCCTATGGCTCTTTGGTGACGAAAACGAACCTCGCCCAAGACCTGTGGCTTCGCAATCGCACCGGCGACCGGGAAGAGGCCCGCGGTTTGCTTTCCGAAGCGTTGACGGCTGCCGAACGGATGCGGATTCCCGAAGCCCAGCAGATTCGCCGCATTCAAGAACAGTGGGACCGTGAGGCCCCAGCCGAGGCCAGCACCCGCCCCGCCCCGCCCGCCTGACGTCTGGAAGATCCGGATGTTGCATCATCGGGTCGTGACGGCTCAGCGCCAGGACGTGCGAAAGTCGCCGCGGCGCATAGAATGACTGGGCACAACCCACGCTCACCCGCTACGGGGAAGGCCCCATGATTGCTCTCACCATCAACGGCGAACCGCAAACGCTCCCCGCCCCGCAAACGGTCGCCGAGTTCCTTCGCGCGCGCAAGCTCGAATCGCGCCGCGTCGCCGTCGAGGTCAACCTGAACCTCGTCCCCGCCGCGCGCCACGCCGAGCACGTCCTCCAGCCCGGCGACCGCGTCGAGATCGTCACCCTCGTCTGCGGGGGCTCCACGCCTCTGCCCGCGCCCGACAGGCCGCTCAAAATCGGCAAGTTCGCGTTCGCCAGCCGGCTCATCACCGGCACCGGCAAGTACGCCAGTTACGACCTGATGCGCGACTGCCTCGAAGCGAGCGGCTGCGAGGTGACGACCGTGGCCGTGCGGCGCGAGCGGCTCATCGACAAGGAAGGCCGCAACATCCTCGATTACCTCGACCTGAGCCGCTACACCATCCTGCCCAACACGGCGGGCTGCTTCACCGCCGAGGACGCCATCCGCAGCGCCCGCCTCGGCCGCGAGCTGCTGACCAACCTGGGCAACGCCGGCGCCGACTGGGTCAAGCTGGAGTGCCTGGGCGACACGAAAACACTCTTGCCCGACCCGGTGGGCACCCTGCGCGCCACGGCCCAGCTCGTGCAGGAGGGCTTTCAGGTGCTCGTCTACACGAGCGACGACCCGATCATGGCCCGCCACCTCAAGGCGGCCGGCGCCGCCAGCGTGATGCCGGCGGGCAGCCCGATCGGCAGCGGGCAAGGGGTGTTGAACCCAAACAACCTCCGCATTATCCTGGAATACCTCAAGGACGGCGACCCGGACTACCCGGTGATCGTGGACGCGGGGGTCGGCACGGCGAGCGACGTGGCGGTGGCGATGGAACTGGGCTGCGACGGCGTGCTGCTGAACACCGGCATCGCCCACGCGCGCGACGCGCTGCGCATGGCCCACGCCATGCGCCAGGCCTGCGAGGCCGGCCGGCTCGCCCACCTCGCCGGCCGCATCCCGCGCAAGCTCTACGCTTCCGCCTCCAGCCCGATGGAGGGCCGCATCGCCCCGGCTGGAGAAAAGAGCTAAGCGACGGGCAGGAAAAGGCCTCCCTGTAGGACGGCTCTCCCGAGCCGTCCTCGAAGTCTGGACGGCTCAGGAGAGCCGTCCTACAGCAAACGAAGCTCTGCCAGTCGCCTGACCACCGAGAAGGGAGCGAACACGGTGCGAACGATCGGCCGAGACGGTCTTCTTTGTTGTCTTCTCTGGGCCTCGGTGAGCAACTCCTCATCCGCCGCGGGGCCGACGTACTGGCAGGACGTGCGCGGGGCGCTGCGCAAGCACTGCACGGTCTGCCACAACGCGCGCAACCTCAAGGAGGTTACGGTCTCCGGCGGGCTGGCCCTGGACAGCTACGACGCCCTGCGGAAGTCGAAAGGCAAGCTCCTCGTCAAGCCGGGCAAGAGCGAGGAGAGCTTGCTCGTGCAGGTGGTCGTGACCGTCGACCCCGACAAGCGCATGCCGCTGGGGGGCAAACCGCTGCCGGGCGAGACCGTCGCCCTGTTGCGCAAGTGGGTGGACAGCGGGGCGAAGGAGGGGAAACAGCCCGACAACCTCGACGAGCCCGTGGTGGGCCCTCCGCCGCGCCGCCGCAAGCTCGACGTGACGCTGAGCACCGTCGCGGCGCCGGGCAAGGGGGCGCCGCTGCAACTGGCCCTGCGCGTCGGGCCGCTGGCGCCGGTCGTTGCCGGCGTCTTAAGCCCCCACGGCAAGCTCCAGGCCACGGGGGGCTATGGCCGCGTCACCGTGTGGGGCCTCCAAAGTGCCAAACCGCTCAAGGTGCTGACGAGCGTCCTGGGCGCGGTCAACGACCTGCGCTTCAGCCCCGACGGCACGCTGCTCGCGGTGGGCGGCGGGCAGCCGTCGGCCAGGGGCGACCTGCGGCTCTTCACGACGAAAGACTGGAAGCTCAAGCAAGTGCTGCCCGGGCACGACGACGTGGTTGCGTCGGTGGCGTTTCGGCACGACGGCAAGAAGCTCGCCTCGGGCAGCTTCGACAAGACCGTCCGGGTGTGGGACGTGGCGAGCGGAAAGCTGGAGCGCACCCTGACGATGCACTCCGACTTCGTCCACGCCGTCGCCTTCACGCCGGACGGCAAACGTCTCTGCTCGGCCAGCAAGGACCGCTCGGTGCGCCTGGTCGATGCCGTCACGGGCGCGAGCCAATTTACCTTCAGCGACCGCGAGCAGGACGTGCTGGCCGTCGCCGTCAGCCCCGACGGCAAGTCGGTGGTCTCGTCGGGCCTGGAGCCCGGCCTGAGCTGGTGGAGCTCCGCGACGGGGGCGCGCATTCGCCTCGCGCCAGGACATCGCCAGGGCGTCCACGAACTGGCCTTCAGCCGCGACGGCAAGCTGCTCGTCTCGGCCGGCGCGGACGGGGCCCTGCGGCTGTGGAACGGAGGCACCGGGGCGCCGTTGCGGACGATCCCGGTCGGCTCGCTGGTCTACGCCACGGCGCTGAGCCCCGACGGGAAGTTGGTCGCGGCCGGGAGCTTCGACGGCCTGGTGCGCCTGTACGACGTCGCGACCGGGCGGGCGCTGGTGACGCTGCTGTCGCTGCCGCCGCAGGGCGAGTGCGCCGACTGGCTGGCGCTGACGCCGCAGGGGCACGCGGCGGGTAGCGCCGGCCTGGTGGCGCAGGGGCGCTGGCGCCGGGGGGCGAAGGAGCTGCCGCCAGGCGCCACGTGGAAGGCGGTGCTGCGGCCGGAGGCGGTGGCGAAGGCGCTGCGCGGCGAGCGCGTGGCGGCGCCGGTGGTTCCGTAGGACAGGCGGCTCGCCTGTCTTCTCCGTAGGACAGGCTTTTCAGCCCGTCTGGCCTGAGAGTGGACGTCGCCTCCCAACGAAGAAGACAGGCTGGGAAGCCTGTCGTACGAGAAACGGGCAGGCTGGAAAGCCTGTCCCACAAGGGACCTCCAACATGCGCAACTCCTGGCCCCTTGCCCTCCTGGCCCTCGCCCTGCTGGCCGGGCCGGCCGTCGCCCAGACCTCCTACCCGATGATTACCCACGTCGCGCCCGTCGCCGTGCAGCGCGGCAAGACGACCGTGGTGACCGTCGCCGGCCAGATGAACTTCGCCGGCACCTACAAGGCCCTCTTCGAGGGCGGCGGCATCCGCGCCCGCGTCCTCCCGGCCAAGGGCAAGGCCCCCGCGCTGGTGCGCGCCGTCCGCCTCGAGTTGACCGTCGCCCCCGACGCCGCCCCCGGCGTGCGCGAGTTCCGCCTCGCCTCGTCCCTGGGCGTCTCCAGCGTCGGCCAACTCGTCGTGACGGAGCACCCCGTCGTCGAGGAGAAGGGCGACAACAACGCGCTCGCCAGGGCCAACCCCGTCCCGGTGCCCTGCGTGGTGGCGGGGCGCATCGAGGCGTTGGAGGACGTCGATTACTTCAAGTTCAAGGCGAAGGCCGGGCAGACGTTTACCTTCGAGGTACACGGCGCGCGCTTGCAGGACAAGGTCCACGACTTGCAGAAGCACGTCGATCCCATGCTCACGCTCTTCGACGCCGAGGGCCGCGAGCTCGCCGCCAACGATGACTTCTACTTCGCCGACCCGCTCCTCGCGCACACCTTCGCGGCGGACGGCGACTATTACGTTCAGGTGCGCGATTCCAAGTACGACGGCGACCCGCGCTGGGTGTATGCCCTGCTCATCACCGATCGGCCTCACGCCACCCACGTCTTCCCGATGGCAGGCAATCCCGGCAAGACCATCGCCGTCGAGCCGGTCGGGTCGGCGGGCAAGGGGAAGGGCGTCACGCTGAAGGCGCCGAGCGAGCCGGGGCTGCACGAGGTGGTGCTCGATCTGGGGGGCGGCAAGACGACGAGCCCGGTGCCGTTCCTGGTCAGCACGTTGCCGCAGGTGATGGAGGTCGAGCCCAACGACACGCCCGACCAGGCCACGCGCGTCGCCGTCCCCTGTGGCATCAACGGCCGGATCGGGGCGCCGCGCGACCTCGACCACTACGTCTTCAAGGCCAGCAAGGGCAAGGCGATTCGCGTCGAGGTCAAGGCGCGGCGCTTCGGCACGCTCTACCGCTCCAGCCTCGATTCCGTTATCGACGTTATGACAACGAAGGGCGCGGTGCTGGCGACCAACGACGACGCCTTCGGCAAGGACTCGGCGCTGGTGTTCGTGCCCCCCGCCGATGGCGATTACGTACTGCGCATCCGCGACCTGAACAACAAGGGCGGGCCGACGGCGATCTACTACGTCGAGGTCGATTGGGCGCGGCCGGACTTCGCGGTGCGCATCGACGGCGACAAGGCGATGATCGGCCCCGGGTCGCGCACCGCCTGGTTCGTCCAGGTCGATCGTCGCAACGGCTTCCAGGGCCCCGTGCGCATCGACGTCAAGGGCCTGCCCCCGGGCGTTGCGGTCAACGCGCTCACCGTCCCGCCCACGATGACGCAGGGCTTGCTGGTGCTGAGCGCCGACAAGGCCGCGACCCGCGACGCCCAGAACGTCGAGGTAACGGGGACGGGGAAGATCGCCTTTGGGGGAGAAGAGAAGGACGAGGTGCGCCCGGCGACGCCGATCCAGGAGATCTACTCCCCCGGCGGCGGGCGCGCCCTGTTCGACGTGAAGATGCAGACGGTGGCCGTGACCGAGCCGTCGGACATTCTGGACGTCCAGGTCAGCGCGACCGAGGTGGTCTTGAGGCCGGGCGAGGAGGTGCGGCTGGAGGTGACGATCTTACGCAAGGCCGGCCACGCGAAGGGCGTGTCGCTGGACGTGATGCTGCGCCACCTGGGGCGGGTGTTCGGCAACGCGCTGCCGCCGGGCGTGACGCTGGTCGAGGGCAAGAGCAAGACGCTGCTGGGCGGGGGCAGCAAGGGGCACGTCGTGCTGCGAGCGGCGCCGACGGCGGCGCCGATCGAGAAGGTGCCGATGGCGGTGCTGGCCAACGTGTCGATCAATTTCGTGGTCAAGGTCCACTACGCGAGCGCGCCCATCCTGGTTAGCGTGAGGAAGTGACGAAGACTACTCCCTTTGAAGGCTCTCTCATGGCCCCTGCCGACCTGCTGGCCTTCTCGCGCCGGCGGCCCGTTTGTGCCGTTCCGGCTCGTCGTGTCGGATGGGACGGTCTACGAGGTGCGCCACCCCGATTTGACGATGGTGGCGCTGTCCACGGTGGTCGTCGGCTACCCGAGCCCGAAGCAGCCCGAGGTCGCCATGCGCTTCGACCTCGTCTCGATGAGGCACGTGATGCGCATCGAGCCGCTGGAACTGTCGCCGGACCAGCCGGCGGAGCAGGGGAGCACGTCGTGAGGTTGCCTTCGCAGCAGGCGCAAAAAGGGCCAGAAAGCGGTGTCGCCCACTCACCACTCCTGGCCCGGCCTCCCACGAAAGGAGGCTGACATTATCAATAGGAGCGCCCTGCCCTCCGTCAAGTCGGCGGGCGTGAATTTTTCGTGAGGAGAAAGGCCGCTGGCGGAGGTGGGGGCGGGGCCGAGAGTTGCGGCCAGACAACGAGAGAAAATCGGGCCTGGTTCAAAAGAGGGCGCGCCGGGGCGTAGAAACGCCCACAAGGTCGAGCGCCTGGCGCTCGACCTTGTGGATGGCCCCTCGCCTTCACGAGCTCACTTCTTCTTCGGAACGACCTTCTCCGCCGACGGCGGCACGAGCATCTTCGGTGCCCCGCCCGCCCGGTTGAACACCCGCACGACGCCTTCCTGACCGCCGACGGCGATCACGGTGCCGTCGGGGCTGAGCGCCACCGAATAGAGGAAGTCGGTGCCGGCGCTAAAGTTCCCGATGCCTCCGCCGCTGATGTTCCACAGGCGGACGTTCCCGTCGCCGGAGACCGTGGCGAAGTTGGTCGTCTTGTCCACAAACTTCAGCCCCGTCACCTGCTTGGTGTGGGCGTTGATCGTGCGCACCTGCTCGCCCTTGCCGAAGTCCCACACCTTCACCACGTTGTCCGCCCCGGCGCTCGCCAGCATCTTGCCGTCGCCCGACCAGCCCACGGCCAGGACGTGGTGCGTGTGGCCCTCGAACGACTTGAGGAACTTCCCGCTCGCCACGTCGAACGTCTTGACGAACTTGTCGGCCCCGCAGCTCACCAGCATCTTGTCGTCGGGGCTGAAGCACACCCCCAGCACCGTGTCGCTGTGGCTGTTCTTGACGTCGTGCAACTGCTTGCCGCTGGCCACGTCGAACACCTTCAGCTCGCCGTCCTGCGACGGCACCCCGCCGCCCGTGGCGAGGAGCTTGCCGTCGTGGGAGAACGCCAGCGTCACCACGCGCTCGGCGAACCCGGTGATGCGCTTGCGCAGCACGCCGGTGCGGGCGTCCCACAGGGCGACCTCCTGATAGCTCCCGCTCGCGAGATACTTGCCGTCGGGGCTGTAGGCCAGCGACTCGACCAGCGAGACGTGGGCGCCCTTGACGGCCTTCTTGTCGTCGCCGACGAGGCCCGTATCGATCAGACTGCGCACGTAGGCCCCCGACCCGGCGTCGTAGACGTGAATCTGGTTGCCGCGCGAGGCCGCCACGGCCGACTTGTCCGGGCTGATCGCCACGCCGAAGATCGGCACCACGACCGTCGCCGGGACTTTGAGGACGACCTTGGGCAGCTCGCGCATGCCGAGGGGCGCCTTGGCCCCTTCGTCGATCCACAACTTGATGAGGGCCAGTTCCTCCGGCACCACGGCCGTCGGCTCGCTGCGCGGCGGCATGTACGGGCGCTGGATCTTGGCGCACGACCGATAGAGCAGGCTCTTCTCGGCGTTGCCCGCCACGACCGACGTGCCGCGCTTCCCACCCTTCAGGATCGCCTCGTAGCTGGACAGGTCGAGCTTGCCTTCCTTGACGTTCCCGCTGTGGCAGGTGATGCACTTGCTGGCCAGGATCGGCTCGACGTCCTTGTCGAAAAGGACGGGCGATTTGCGTTCGATCTTGATGATCTTGATCGGCTCTTCGTTCTTGAGCCGCTTCTCCTGCGCGCTCGCGCCGCCCCCCACGACAAGGGGGACCAGGACGACGACCGCAACCAGCAATGCTCGCATGCGTCAGGTCTCCACGGTAAGCCCCCGAGGGCCGAAGGACGCAGAAAAGACAAGGAAGAGGGGAAAAGAGAGAAAGAGCCGGAGAACGCCCCCCTATGAGCGTTCTTCTCCCTGCGATTACGTCCTCTCCTCTTCTCTCTTCCTGCCTCCTCTGCGCCCTTCGAGCCTCGGGGGGTGAATAACTCTTGCTCCAATGTGGCCCGCCGCTCCGCGGCGGAGGTATCGCGACGGCGCCCGGGCTACATTCCTTTTCTCGTTACTTCGTGACGTTGACGTTGAACTTGGCCTCGTGATTGACGGCGACGCCCTTGAACGTCGCGACGGCGCGCACGGTGAGGTTGTTGCGAGCGCCCGGGGCGGTCCCGGCGGAGACGCGCACCACGAACTTGACCTCGTTGGCCCCGGCGGGGATGACGACGTCGGTTGCCTCGACGCCCTTGGCGCCGGCCGGCAGGACGAGCTGCACCGTAAACGCGCCGTCGAAGTTGAAGCGCCGCACCACGCGCACGGTCAGCTCCGCCTGGGCCTGGGGCCCGCCCTTGATGGTGACGTTGGCCGTGCTCAGCGTCAGGTTGGCCAGCGTCTTGGGCAACACCGTCAGCGTCAGCGCGTTGGACGGCTGCACCACGGGGGTGTTCGGCCTGGCCTTGGCCTTCGGGTCCTTGTTGTAGGGGAACTGCGTCTGGCTGTGCAGCACGATGTTGTAGTCCCCCGGTGGGACGTCCGGCCCCACGGTGACGTTCAGCGTCGCCTCTTTCTGGGCGGGGCCGATCGTGATCGGCTGCTGGTTGTTGACGCGCAGCGTGGTCGGCAGCTCGGCGCCCTGGGCCTGCTGCGTCTGCATCGACTGCACCACGAGCGGCGTCTTGAACTCCGGCCAGAGGCGGTCCAGCTTCACCTTGATCGCCGCCTTGCCGCCCTGCGTCACGGTGGCCTTGTCGAGGCTGGCCGTGAGCAGGTAGGGCGCCGTCTTGCCGCGCACGGCGAACATCAGCCCGCGGTCGAGGCGGCTCACCGTCGTGATGTTCTGCTGCGGCTGGACGGGCCAGACGATCCCGCCGCTGCGGGCCTCGACGACGACCTCCTTGCCGGCGATGGTGGCCTTGCCCTTGACCTTGATCTCGCCCGTCCACTCCGCCGCGCTGGCGGCGGCGGTCAACACGAGGGTGGCGCGCCGGGTGGCGCCGGCCAGAACTTGGGGCGGACAGGTCACGCCGGGCGGCAGGCCCTCGACGGACAGCGCGACGTCGCCGGTGAAGCCGTCGTGGCGCCAGGCGAACACGGTCAGCGCCTGGTGCCCGCCGGCGAACGCGGTGGCAGTCGTGGGCGCGTTGACGTCGCCCGCCATCGCCACCAGGTGGAAGCCGGGCTGGTCGCGCGTGATCCGCGCCCGGTAGACGTGGCGCGGCCCGGCGTTGGCGTCGCCGCCGCGATCGACGATCAGCAAGAGATATTTGCCATCCGCCGGGACGGTGAAGCGGTAGGGGGGCGGGTCTTCGCTGCGCGTGAAGAACTGCCGGTCGTAGCCGCCCATGTTCTCGGCGATGGGCGTCGAGTAGATCTCGGTGTCGCCCTTGGCGGTGGCCGACTTGAGGAGGATCGCCACGTAGGTGGGGGCGCCGAGGCGATTGCTCGTCACCTCGATGTTCCAGACGTCGCCCTTCTTGGCGGTGAAAGCGTACCAGTCGCGGTCGCGGCGTTTCTCAACAATGCCCGCGATCTCGCAGGGGAGCGTAAGCTCCTGGGCCGTCTCGGCCGTGTCGTTGGCGCCATTGTCCAAGACGACGGGGGCCGTCGCCAGGGCCAGCACGAAGGCGTTGGACGAGCCGGAGGCATTGCGCAGGCGGTGCTCGAAGCCGTCCACGGTGGCGGCGGAGGGGGATTGCAGGGTGGTGGAGGCGCGCTTGCGAGCCTCGGCGAGCGTGGGGGCGGTGACGTTGAGCGTCACCTTTTCGAGGATGCGATCTTCATCGACGATGGCGGCGGGATCGAGCTTGCCGCCGGGAAGGTTGCGGCCATAGACCGTGACGGCGGTGCTCTTGCCGGGCTCGAGCACGGCGGGGTGGATGGAGTCGATCCACGGGGCCGTGGTGATGGTCAGGCGATAGAAGTGATCGAGCGCGCCGGGGGGCAGCCCGCCGGGAAGGGCCGGGCGGAAGGTGTGGGTAAACTGGAGCACGCGGACGTAATAGTCGCCATCGGCGGGGAGGACGACGTCGGTCAGCGCGTCGGAGCCGCGGTAGGCGTAGTTGGAGGCGAGCTGCTTGTCCTTGGTGTCGTAGACCTCGATGGCGGGGGTGGCACGACTGTCGATGCTGGAGGCACGGCAACTGAAGACGACGCGCTGGCCCTTGGTGCCCTTGAAGACGTAGTAATCGACGTCGGTGGTATTGGCGAAGGAGCCGTTGACGGTGGTGTTGATCTCGACGCGCTGGGCCTTGTCGTCCTCGTTGTTGGGCTCTTTCTCCATTACCTCGGCGAGGTCGCCGACGACGAAGGCGCGCGGATTGCTGACGCCCCACTTGTTGACGAGGCGCATCTCGTGGATGCCGACGGGGGCATCGGCGGCGATGGTGACCTTGACCTTGACGATGCCAGGCGGCACGGGGGCCTTGGCCTTGGGCTTCTTGGTCTTGGGGTCGATGACGGGCGGGGGCTCGGGAAGGAGCTCGGCCTTGAGCCCGGGCTGGTTGAAGACGATGCGTTCGACGTCTTCGAGGTGGAAGCCGGCGCAGACGACCTCGACGGCGGAGCCCACCTTGCCGCCGGCGGGCGAGACGACGAGGAGGCGCGGGCTGGGCAGGCCGGAACTGAGCCGGTTCTGCGCGACGGCCTCGTGCGCGCCGAGCAGGCCGAGGGCCAACGCGAAGAAGAAGGCAAGGAGTTGCCTCCGCGCGGGGCGGTGCATCGACATCGTGTGGGTTCCCCTGATGGGCACTGAAGGTCTGGCAGCGTGGTATCGGCGGCTGGGCGAGTCGGCGGGTCGGCAGGGCAGGGCGAGGCACACTGGCGGGATCTTTCTATTTCTGCATGGTAATCGCCGAGGGGGAGAGGGTCAAGCAAGTTCGCCTCGAGAAATGATTTGCCCGAAGAAAAGTGGGCGAGGCCAAAGATCCGGGAGGGCCCATCGCCAAGCCACAAGCGAAAGAGCGCCGGGGCCGCCGCTTGCGGCTTGACGCGGCGCTCGACGATCTACCCGCCCCCACCGGAACGCGCGAGCACGGCGCCAACCTCGGCCCAGAGCTTGCAGCAGGCCGCCTGCTCTCCTTCGGGCAGCTTGGCGAGGGCCCCCTCCTCTCGCAGCCCGGCCAGGTCGGGGGACCGCTGCCAGCGGCGGAGCGCCTGCTGCACCGCGGCCCGCGCCTGCGGGCGATTGCCCTGGAGCTCCTTGGTCCACAGAATCAGGTCGGCCCGCAGCCAGGCGATCGCCTGCCGCCGCCAGAGCTCCCGCTCCTTCGCGCTCAGCTTGGCAGCGTCCTCGCCTCGGCCGCAGCCGGCCAGGGCGGCGGCGCGGGCGGCGGCGCAGCGGTGTCCGGCCGGCAGGTCCTCCGCCAAAGTTGGACGCGCGGTGAAGGCCTGCTTCCAGAGCCGGGCCGCGGCGGTGGGGTGTCGCTTGCAATGGCAGAGGTCGGCGACCAGGGCCCACTCGTCTTCGGCGGGCCCAAATTCGCCCCGCAAGATGGCGGGGAACTGGCCATCGAGTTTCACCAGGCGCTCGGCCCGAAGCATCTGATCGGCGCAGGCCTTCCGCCGTGTGTCGGTGGCCTTGAACAGCTCGTGCGCGCGGCGGAGGGAGGCGAGGGCCTCGGGGAACTGGCCCTTTTGCACGAGGGCGGTCCCGAGGTGAAGGCGGGGTGGGGCAACCTCGGGCCAGAGGGCGATGGCCTTGCGCAGAAGGGGGAGGGCCTCGTCGAACTGGCCGTGTTCGTTCAGGGCCCAGCCCAGGTTGCTGTGGGCCGCCGCATTTTTCGGGTCGAGTTGAATGGCCTTGCGCAAGAGGGGAATGGCCTGGTCGAAGCGGCCCACGTTGTTGAGGACGTAGCCGAGGGCGTTGTGGTAGCCGGCGCTCCGGGGGCTCAGTTCGACGGCCCGATGGAGGTGGCGGAGGGCCTCGTCGTACCGATCCTTGCTGGCCAAGGTCAGGCCCAGGTCGCTGTGGTAGACGGCGGTCTCGGGGCCCAGCTCGATGGCCTTGCGGTAGGCGGCGATGGCGTCGTCGAGCCTGCCCTTGCCCTTGAGAGCGTCGCCCAGGCTATTGCGGTAGATGGCGCTTTTGGGGCTCAGTTCGATGGCCCGATGGAGGTGGCGGAGGGCCTCGTCGTAACGCCCCTTTCGGTTCAAGGCCCAGCCCAGGTCGTTGTGGTAGACGGCGGTCTCCAGGCTCAACGCGACGCCCTTGCGGTAGGCGACGATGGCGTCGTCGAGCCTGCCCTTGTCCCGGAAGGCGTCGCCCAGGTTGTTGTGCGCCGAGGCGTAGTCCGGCTTGAGCGCGATGGCCTTGCGGTAGGCGTCGATGGCGTCGTCGTGCCGCTTCTTCTTGTTGAGCAGCAGGCCCAGGTTATTGTGGGCCGCGGCGTTCTTGGGGCCCAGTTCGATGGCCTTGCGGTAGGCGGCGAGGGCGTCGTCGAGGCTGCCCTTCAGGTCGAGGGCGTAGGCCAAATTGTGACGGTACGAAGCGTTCTTGGGGCCCAGTTCGATGGCCCGATGGAGGTGGCGAAGGGCCTCGGCGTAACGCCCCTTTTTGGTCAAGGCCCAGCCCAGGTCGTTGTGGTAGACGGCGTTCTCCAGGCTCAACGCGACGGCCTTGCGGTAGGCGACGAGGGCCTCGTCGAGCCTGCCCTTGTCTCGGAAAGCGTCGCCCAGGTTGTTGTGCGCCGAGGCGTAGTCCGGCTTGAGCGCGATGGCCCTGCGGTAGGCCGCGATGGCCTCGTCGTGGTCCCCCTTCCGATTGAGGACGTAGCCCAGGGTGTTGTGGTGGACGGCGCTCCGCGGGCTCAGTTCGATGGCTCGATGGAGGTGGCGGAGGGCCTCGTCGTACTGCCCTTTTGTGCTCAGGGCCAGGCCCAGGTCGTTGTGGTAGAAGGCATTCTCCGGGCCCAGCTCGACGGCCTTGCGGTAGGCGACGAGGGCCTCGTCGAGGCGGTCCTTGTCCTTGAGGACGTCGCCCAGGCAACTGTGGGCCAGGGCGTGGTCCGGCTTGAGCGCGATCGACTTGCGGTGCGCGGCGATGGCCTCGTCGTGGGCCCCCTTCCGGCGGAGGGCGGAGCCCAGGTCGTTGTGGAAGAAGGCGTTCTCCGGGGCCAGTGCGACGGCCTTGCGGTAGGCGACGAGGGCATCGTCGAGCCTGCCCTTGTCCTTGAGGGCATCGCCAAGGTTGTTGTGCGCCGAGGCGTAGTCCGGCTTGAGCGCGATGGCCCTGCGGTAGGCGGCGATGGCCTCGTCGTGGTCCCCCTTCCGATAGAGGACGTAGCCGAGGTTGTGGTGGGCCGTCGCGTGCTTCGGTGCGAGCTCGATGGCCTTGCGGAGGACGGGCACGGCCTCGTCGGGGCGGCCTTCCACCGAGAGGGCTGCGGCCAGGAGCAGATAGCCCCCCGGGCTCTCTTTCCTCAGCGCGACCGCGGCGGAGGCAAACCGGATCACCTCGCGCGCCTTGGAAGGCTTCTGCTGGATCAGCACGTCGGCGAGGCTCAAGTTCACCAGGAGGTCGTCGGGATAGCGGTACTGCGCCTGACGCAAAACGCTTTCCGCTTCGTTCAGCAATTTCTTCTGGGCAAGCGCATCGCCCAGAAGGACCAGGGTGCTGGCAGGGAGGCGGACGATCTGCTCGGACCGGGCTTGCTTCTCGAGGGCCTTCCAATCGTTCTTTGCCAGGGCGTCCCGAACTTTGTGGCGCACCGGGTCGTCGTCCGCGGCCTGCGCCAGCGCGAGGAGGTGCTGGGGCTCGGGGCCGCCCTGGAGGTTCATGGCCCAGTCGTCCAGCGCCGCAATCAACTCCAGCCGAATCGCCCGGGCCCTGATTTTTCGGGCCCCTTCCTTCACCCCCCGGGCCCAGGGATCGATCCCGTCCTCCGCGAACGCCCGGGCGTATTCTCGCGCGGAGGCAACCCGATCGAAATCGAGCCCCAGATCGATCCCGTAACTCAGGTGGGCGTTTCCGTCGATCGCTTTGCGCGCCGCGCGGCTGGTACGCCCCTCCGGCCGCCGAACCGCGATCGATTTCAGCGCCGCCGCGCGACTGGTCCGCGCCTCCAGCAGCCGCACCGCCATGCGCCGGTCGCGCTCTTCCTCGCGCACCTCCGCCACCAGCGCCCGCGCCCGCTCCCGAAGCCCCTCGTCCGACCCCTCCTCCGCCAGCAATCCGTCGGCCCGCTGGGCCGCGGCCAGCGCCTCGGCCGTCAGGCCGCGGGCCCGGTCGGGGGCCCCCCCCCGCGCCTGGGCGCGCAGCGCCGCCGCTCGCTCCAGTTCCGCCGTCGCCTTGCCGTTTCGCTCCTGCACCAGGCGCCCCTGTTCGACCGCGCGTGCGGCCCGGTCCCGCTCCGTCCACCCCCACGCCCCACCGCCTACGAACAGGGCCATCACCGCCGCCGCGACCGTCGCCGCCGCCAGCGCCTTGTTCCGCCCCACCCAGCGCCGCGCCTTCACCGACCAAGGCTCCACCCAGGCCTCGACCGGCGCCCCCGCCAGCCAGCGCTTCACCTCCTCCGCCAACTCCTTGGCCGTCTGGTAGCGGTCCTCGCGCCGCTTCGCCAGTGCCTTGTGGCAGACCGCCTCCAGCGGCTTCGGCACCCAGCGGGCCGCCTGCCGAACCGGCACCATCTTTCCCTCGCTCGCCTCGCACAGCACCGCCACGAGGTCCGCGCCCCCGACCGGCGGGCGCCCCGTCAACACTTCGTAGAGGATCGCCCCCAGCCCGAAAACGTCCGTGCGCGGGTCGATGAGGTCCACCCGCCCCAGCGCTTGCTCCGGCGACATGTACGCGGGCGTGCCGAGCAACTGCCCCGGCAGCGTGTCCTGCTCGTCCGACCGGCCCCCCGGCGCCACCGGCAGCACGTTCGGCGTCGCCCCCTGGGTGGTTTCCGGCGCGCCCGCCACCTTGGCCATTCCCCAGTCGAGCACCAGCACCTCGCCGAACGGCCCCAGTAAGACGTTGGGCCCCTTCAGGTCCCGGTGGATCACGCCCCGCACGTGGGCGTAGGACAGCGCGTTGCAGACCGACACGAACGCCTGGAGCAGTTCGTGAAGTTCCCCCGGCCTGTCGCGCCCTTCCTGGCGGCGCTGGTGGAAGTCCCGCGCTGCCTCGGTCAGGGTACGGCCCCGGACGAAGGGCATGGTGTAGAACGGGTCGCCGTCGCGGGGCCGGACCAGCTCGTAGACGGGCACGATGCTGGGGTGGTCCAGTTGAGCGGTGATCTGCGCCTCCGCCAGGAAGCGGGCGCGCAACTCCTTGTCGTCGGCCCGGCCGGGCAGGAGCTCCTTGAGGGCAACGTCGCGCCCCAGTTCGCCGTCGTGCGCCTGCCACACCTGGCCGATGCCTCCCCGGGCGTGGAGGTAGTTCAGCGCGTAGCGCTCCCGGGATCGGGGGACACTGCCCACCTCGGAGACCGGCGCCCCGTCGCCCTCGCCCCCGCGCGGCGAGGCATCGAAGGTGTGCATCAGGTCCGGGTCGCCCAGGACCGCCAGGGCCCGCAAGGCGTCGTTGGAGGCGCTCGCCACCAGGCTGGCCCGCGCGTCGCCGCCGTGCTTCTGGAGCTTGCGGCACAGCAATCGTTCGACGTCCTCCCGGTCGGCCGGCTGGAGCCAGCCGCGCCCGACGAGCAAGTCCGCGAGCGGGCCGTCCTTGCTGGCGGCCCAGGCGGCGCAGGCCTCCGCGAACTGCCTTGCGTCGATGAGGTCCGCCTGGAGGGCGAGCACGCCAAACAGAAGGTTGCGATCGGTGTCCATGGCAGGCCTCGGGCTTGTGCGGGTTGCCCGCTTATCGTAATCCGCGCCTGCGGAGAACGCAAGCGCCCCGCAGGCTGCGCGGGGCGTGACGCGGCCGAGCCGCCCGTCAAGCCTCCAGGACGTGCTTCCAGCGCCGAGGCACGCCGCGGTAGGCTGCCTGATACGTCGCCTCCAACGGCACGTTGACGTAGACCTCCGGCTGCAGAAACAGCGGCATCTCGATCAGTTCCCGCCCGACGGCGGTCGCCTCGACGTAAGCGCGCTTGGATGGCCCCGCCGAATACGCCGCCAGCGTCAACGGCGCCTCGGCCTGCGGCTCGAACACGTCGTCGCTGATCTCGCAGGACCGCCAGACGTTGCCGCGCTCGGGGCCGCTGACGACGAGCCGCCAGTCCATGCCGCAACCATCCTCAGTGACTTGCCCCTGTCGAACACCTGCGCCTGTGAACAGCGCGGCCAGGGCCCCTGCGTCGCCACCGTGCTTCTCGAGCTTACTGGAGCTCGGGATGTTGCTTCCCCCGCGTTCCTCAGTTCCCCACCGCCGCCCCGCTGCGTCGTCGGTCGGCCTCGCCGCGGTAGGCCCCCGTCGCATCGACCACGATGGAGTGGGCGTCCCCCTGGCGCACCGGTCGCCGGGCGAGGCGATGGCCCATCGCTTGCAGGGATGCGAGCGCCGCGGCGTGCTCCTTCGCGAGGGCCGGCTCGACCTGGAGGCGGTCGGGGAACCAGGCGTGGTGCAGCCGCGGCGCATCGACGGCCTCGCGCAGCGGCATGGCGAACTCCAGCACGTTCAGCACCACGCACAGCACCGTATTGATGATCGTCCGCCCACCGGGGCTGCCCGTGACCAGCACCACCTTGCCGTCGCGCGTCACCACCACCGGCGTCATGGAGCTCAGCATGCGCTTGCCCGGCGCCACCTGGTTGGGGAGCGTCCCGATCTGGCCCGTGCGCGTCGTCGCGCCAGGCCGCGGGTTGAAGTCGCCCATCTCGTTGTTGAGCAGGAAGCCCGCGCCGCGCACCACGATCCGGCCTCCATACGAGTGCTCCAGGGTGTAGGTGTTGCTGACCGCCATGCCGCCGGCGTCCACCACGCTGAAGTGCGTCGTGCTGTCCCCCTCGGTCAACGCAATGCCTTTCTCCTTGGCGAGCAGATCGCTCTGGGTGGCTTTCTTTGCATTGATGCCCTGGGCCAGTTTCTTAGCGTAGTCGCGGCTCGTCAGGTGGGCCGGTATCTTGACGAAGTCCGGGTCGCCCAGGTAAAGGGCCCGGTCGCAGTACGCGCGCCGCATCGTCTCGGTCATCCGGTGGAGCGTGGTCGCCGAGTAGCGCCCCGACTTCTTCAGGTCGAAGTTCTCCAGCACGTTCAGCATCTCGATCAGCGCCACCCCGCCCGAGCTCGGCGGCGGCGGGGCGTAGACGTCGTGGCCGCGGAAGGTTCCGTGGATCGGCTTGCGCACCTTCGCGTTGTAGCCGGCGAGGTCGGCCTTCGTGACGAGCCCCCCGCCCGCCTTCATCTCGGCGACGAACTGGTCGGCGATGTGCCCCTTGTAAAAAGCGTCGGGCCCGCGCTCGGCGATCAGCCGCAGCGTCCGCCCCAGGTCGCGCTGGACCAACCGGTCGCCGGCCTTCCACGCGCCGCGCCCGCCGTCCTTGCCCAGCGCCCTTCGCAGCTCCGGAAACTCCTTCGACGTGGCGACGACCTGGTTCAGCCCGCGCGCCAGCGCCGCGTCGAGCACGAAGCCTTCCTCCGCCAGCTTCACCGCCGGCATCACGAGGTCTTTCCATGGCAGTTTGCCGAACTTCTGATGCGCCAGCGCCAGCCCCGCCACGGTGCCCGGCACGCCGACCAGCTTGTAACTGGAGGGGCGCCTGTCCTTGGCGAACATGTCGCGCGTGGCCGCGGCGGGAGCGGTCTCGCGGTAGTCGATGACGACTGGCTCGCCCTTCTTGCCGGGGTGGACGAGCATGAATCCGCCGCCGCCGACGTTGCCCGCCTCCGGCCAGGTGACGGCCAGGGCGAAGGCGACCGCCACCGAGGCATCGACGGCGTTACCACCCTTGCGCATCACCGCGGCGCCAGCTTCCGACGCCGGGGCCGAGACCGACACCACCATCCCCTTGCGGCCCGTGGCGCTGTGCGCTCCGGGTGCGGGGCTCGCGCTTGCGGAGAGCAGACAGGCCAGGAGGGCGGTTGCGCTCAGGAGCTTCATCGATTCGTCCCTTCTCCAGGCGAGCGGGGGGCGTAACCCCCCTGTTGGCGCGCCGCAAACGTCAGTGCTTCAACAGGGGGCTTACGCCCGCTCGCTCACGGCGCCTTGGGCCGCGCCAGCCGGGAGTCGATCTTGCGCAGGGCGTCGTTCGCCGCCTGCCGGACCGTCGGGTCGGGGTCCTTCATCAGCTCGAGCAGCGCGGCGACGGGGGCGCGCTGGAGCTCCTTGAAGTGTGGCACGACGTCCCCCAGGGCCTCGGCGGCCGCGGCCCGGATCGTCGCCTTGTCCTCCTTCAAACACTTCTGCAACTCGGCAAGGGCCGGGCGCACCAGCCCGCCGACCGCGTACACGGCCTGCGCGGCGTAGAGCCGCACGTCCGCGTCCGGGTCCTTGAGCAAGGCCTTGAGGTCCGGCAGGGCGGCCTCGGCCTTGGGGCCGATGTTGGTCAGCGCGGCGGCGGCGTTGGCGCGCAACACCTTGTCCTCGTGCTTGAGTAGGGCGCGAATGTCGGGCACCGCCGGGGCGCCCTCCTCGCGCATGGCGCCGAGCGCGTCGAGGACCTGGGGCTGCGTCTTGGGGTCGCGGACCTTGAGCACCTCCAGAAGGGCGGGGATCGCCTTCTTCGCCTCCGGCCCGATCTTGCCCAGCGTGTCGATCGCCGCCGCGCGCATCCCCTTATCGGGCTCTTTGAGCACCACGAGGAGCTCGGGCACCGACCGGGCCGCCCCCTCGCCAATCATCCCCAGCGCCTGGACCGCCACCAGGCGGAGGGCCGCGTCGGGGTCCTTGAGCGCGACCGTCAACCCCTCGCGGGCCTCTTTCGCGTCGGGGCCGATCATCCGCAGGGCCCGGGCCGACTCGAGGCGCAGTCGCGCGTTGCCGCTCTTGAGGCCCTTGAGCAACTCGGGAACGTCGTCCTTGCTCGGCTCCCCGATCTCGTCCAGGGCCGTCGCGATCGCGTCCTGCACCTCCTCGGGCGGGAGCTTGCGCGCGTCGAGCAGGGCAGGGACCGCCACGACCGCCGGCGAACCGATCTCCCCCAGCGCCTCCACCGCGGCGAGGCGGAAGCGCGCGTCCTTGTGCTCGAGCGTGCCGAGCAGAACGGGCAGGGCGGCCTCGACCTGGCCATCGATCTTCCACAGTGCCTGCGCTGCCCGCAACTGCACCGTTGGTTCGCGGCTCGTCAGCAACTTCGAGAGCGCCTTGACGGCCTCGCGCGCCTTCGGGCCAATCCCTTCGAGGGCGTGCGCGGCGCGAGCGCGCAGCGCGTCGTTGGGCCCGTCGAGCAGGACGATCAACTCGGGCACCGCCTCGTGGGCCTCGGGGCCGATGTTGCGCAGTGCGTAAACGGCGTGTTGCTTCAGCTCGAGGTTGCCGGTCTTGAGAAGCTCCACGAGGGCGGGCACGCCCTCCTTGGCGGAAGGGCCCATCGCCCCGAGGGCATAGGCGGCGCGGCCGCGCAGGGCCGGCGCCGGGTCTTTGAGCATCTTCGCCAGGGCCGGCACCGAGGCCTGCGCGGCGGGGCCGATGCGCCCGAGCACCTCGGCAGCCAGGCCGCGGACGTTGGGCGACGGGTCGGTCAGCAACCGAATGAGGGCGCTGACCACGGGCTTCGCCTGGGCGTCGATGACCCACAAGGCCTGGGCGGCGTGGAGGCGCACCTGGGCCTCGTCGTCGGTCAGCGCGTCCTTGAGGTCGGGAACGGCGCTCTCCGCCTGCTTGCCCAGAGTGCCCAGGGCGAAGGCGGCGGCAGTGCGCACGCTGGGGTCGCGGTCTTTGAGGGCGGGTTGGAGCACCGCGAGGACAGGCGCCGCTTCGGCCTGAAGCAACCACAGGGCCTGGGCACTGAAGACGCGCACCCGGGGGTCGCCGTCCTTGAGTGCGGCGCCCAGGGCGGTGCGCGCCTTGCGCGCCGTCGCGGAGCGCGCCTCGATGCCGGGGGCGACGAAGTACAGCGTCTGGGCGATGCTGGCGCGGAAGTTGGGGCGCGCATCTCTCAGGCCGGGCAGCAGTTGCGGCACGTCGCCGGGCCCGGGCAAGCCGATCAGGCGGATCGCCTCGGCGGCCAGGTTGCACACCGTGGGGTCGCCGTCCATCTTGCTGGAGTTCTCGAGGCGCCAGTAGGCGCCTTTGGCGGCCGGGCCCAGCTTGCCCAGCGCCTCGGCGGCGGCGGCGCGCACCGTCGCGTTGGGGTCGTCGAGGCGCTCGGCGAGCTCGCCGACGGACTCGGTCAGCCGCGCAGCGACCTCGCCGAGGGCGACAGCGGTGGCCCGGCGCGCCGCCTCGTCGGGCCCGTCGAACACCTCGCGCAGTTTGGGGCGCTTGAGCAGGGGGACCAGGTCGGGCAACGACGGCGGGACGGGCCGCGGCGCCGGGGCCACGACCGATTGGGGTTGTTCCAGCGGCTTCGCGGGCGGCTCGGCGGAGCGCGCGGGCCCCCAGGCGAAGAGGGCGCCGAGCACGACGGCTTGGAGGCTCACCGCGGAAGCGGCGATGGGGAGGCCGCTGGCACGCGGCGCGGCGAAAGCGCCCCACGCGGTCAGGGCCAGGCCGAGCACGAGCCCGGCGGCGCCGAGCGCAACGCCGAGCAATGCCAGCGACGGGGCCCAACTCAGCCCAAAGCCCGCTGCGCCCAGAACCAGCGCCACGGTACTGCCGAGGACGAGACTGCGGAGGGGGCTTGCCGAAGGCGCTCGCGCCGGCGGGGGCGGGGCAGGGCGGGTCGTCGAGACGGGCATCGTGGAGGTGAAGGCACTGGGCGAAGGAACTGGAGCAGGCGAAGAGGGGGTCGGGGGCGGGGCCGCGCCGGGCGCCCACCAGGCGCCCCCGTTGGGGGGGCCGCCGACAGGATCAGGGCCCGGTGCAGGCAAGGCCGCGCTACAGGACGGACAGCGGGGAGGTCGGCCGTTGGGGCCGGTCGGGACGGGCCGAAAGCACGTGGGGCAAGAGAGCGTGACGGCCATGACGGGACACCTCGGCGTCGGGGCGCGATGGGAAGACGGCGCAAACTTAATAAAGGGGGGCTGGCTCCATGGAGTCAAGACTATTCTCGCAACGGGCTGGACAGGGCGCGCGCACCGGCCTATAGACGACCGCCCGCCGGAACGAGCGCTTGCGCCTCCGGTGCCGTTGGCTGTCGCCCGCACTCCCACTGGAGGCCGTTCTCATGTTCGCGCGCAGGCTCCTTGGGCCCGCTCTCCTGCTCTCGGGGGCCCTGTTCGTGGTCCTGGCGCCGGTGCGAAGCCAGGAGGCCCCACCTCTCCCTGCCCAGCCCAAGGGCGTCGAGGTGCTGGCCCGCGGGCCCGTCCACGAGGCCTTTGCGCCGCTCGCCAGCGACCCCGAGCCGACCAAGCCCGTTCCCAAACGCCCCCCTGCGGCCCTGGAGGAGATGCCGCCCGAGGAGAAGCCCAGCGGCGACGTCGTCTGGATCAGCGGCTACTGGGCCTGGGACGACGACCGCACCGACTTTATGTGGGTCAGCGGTACCTGGCGCGTGGTCCCGCCCGGCAAGCAGTGGGTGGCCGGGTACTGGCGCGAGGAGGGCACCGACTGGCAGTGGGTGCCCGGCTTCTGGTCCAACGGGCCCAAGGTCGCCCGGGCGGCCGGCGCCTCCGAGGAATCGTCGCAAGAGATGACGTACCTGCCCTCTCCGCCGGCGGCACCCGCCATTGCCCCTCCCGGCCAGGCCCCGTCGCAGGAGAGCTTCTACGTCCCCGGCACCTGGGTTTGGGCCGACACGCGCTACGCCTGGCGCGCCGGCTACTGGGCGCGCCGGCAGCCCAACTACGTGTGGGTGGCCGACCACTACCGCTGGGCGCCCTCGGGCTACGTCTACATCCCCGGCTACTGGGACCTCGCCGTGAGCCGGCGCGGCATTCTCTATGCGCCGGTCGTCTTCGCGCCCGGCGTGGTGACGGTCGGCTACGTTTACACGCCCTGCTACGCCGTTCGCGACACCGTGGTCATCGACGCCCTGTTCGTGCGCCCGAGCTACTGCCACTACTACTTCGGAGACTATTACGCGGTCGGCTACCGCGGGATGGGCTTCCAGAGCTGCGTCGTCTACAGCCAGGGCCGCTACGACTCGATCATCGTCTACGAGCGCTATGAGCGCCGCCGCGACCCGGCGTGGTTCAGCGTGCAGATCAACGTCTACAACGACCGCTGCGCCGGCCGGGCGGTCTGCCCGCCGCGCACTCTCGCGGCCCAGAACGTCTTCATTCAGAACAACGTCCGGGTGACGAACGTGACGAACATCACCATGATCGCCCCGCCGGCGCAGGTGGCGGCCGCCAACCGCACGACGCTCGTGCGGATCGACAACACCACGCGCGTGGCGGCCCGCCAGCAGGCGGTGGCCGTGCAGCAAGTGGCGCTCCAGCGCACCCGGGCCGAGGTGCCGACGCCTCCCGGCGCCCCGCGCCAGGCGCGCGTTGCCTCGCTGTCCGTGCCGCGGGCGCAGCCCGTGAGGCCCGGCATGGTGGCGCCGCGCCCCGCGGCGTTCGCGCCGAGCGCCGTCGCCACGCGCCCGGCCGCGGCTGTCACCGGCCCACGCTCGGTCACGGGCGGGCCCGCACGGCCGGTCACGGGAGGAGGCCCCGGCGCGGGCCGTCCCGGCGCGCTCGCGCCCGGCGCACCGGTGCGCCCGGGCGGGCCGGCGCCCGGAAGCGCCCCGCGCGCACCCACGGGCCCAACCGCGCCGGTTCGCCCTGGGGCTGGCCGTCCCGGCGCGCTCGCGCCCGGCGCACCGGTGCGCCCGGGCGGGCCGGCGCCCGGAAGCGCCCCGCGCGCACCCACGGGCCCAACCGCGCCGGTT
>JBBSEZ010000030.1:0-38252 GCA_038239195.1 Gemmatales bacterium | reverse complement strand
CGGCTGCTCCGCCCCGTCCCCGAAGCCGGCCAAGACGGTCGAGGTCGTCGTCACCACGCCGATCGTCGGCGAGGTGATGGACTATCAGGACTTCACCGGCCGCCTCGACGCGTTCCGCACCGTCGAGGTCCGCGCCCGCGTGACCGGGTACGTGAACGAGGCCTACTTCACGGAAGGCGAACTCGTCCCCGAAGGGAAGGTGTTGTTCCTGATCGACCCTCGCCCATACAAGACCGACCTGGCCCAGGCGGAAGCCAACCTCAAACTGGCGCTCGCGGACCGCAGCCTCCAGGAGCTCAACTCCACGCGAGCCCGCCGGCTGATCAACACGCGAACCATCGGCAAGGAGGAATTCGACCAGATCATCGCCAGCCGGGTGAAGTCCGAGGTAACGGTCGAGTCGATGGAGGCTGCCCGCGACCGGGCCGCGCTCTTCCTGGACTACACGAAGGTGAAGGCCCCCCTCCGCGGTCGCATCAGCCGGCGCAACGTCGATCCGGGCAACCTCGTCAAGGCGGACGACACCCTCCTGACCACCCTGGTGGCGGACGAGTCGATCTACGCCTACTTCGACGTGGACGAGCGGACCTATCTGAACCTCGTGGGCGAGAAGGCCCTGGCGTCCTCCGGTGCCCGGGTCGCGGACTTGAAGCTGCCGGTGCTGATGCGCCTGGCCAACGAGGAGGACTTCAAGCGGCCCGGTCACGTGGACTTCGTGGACAACCGGCTCAGTGGAAATACCGGGACGATCCGCATGCGCGGCGTCTTTCCGAATGCCGGGGGCGCTCTCAAGGCGGGCCTGTTCGTCCGCATCCGCCTGCCGAGCGGCAGCCCCTACAAACCGCTTCTCGTCAAGGACGCCGCCCTCCAGAGCGACCTGGGGCGAAAGTACGTTTCGGTCGTCGAGAAGGACAACAAGGTGGCCTATCGCCCCGTCGAGCTCGGGCAGGCGGTCGAGGGGCTGCGCGTCATCAAGAAAGGCCTCAAAGGTGGCGAGCGGGTGATCGTCGAGGGCATGCAGCGAGCCCGGGCCGGGGACACCGTCGAGGTGAAGACGGAGCCGCCGCCGAAGCCGCCCGACTTCCCGCTGGGGAGGCTGTTGAAACTTCGGTGACTTCTAGGGGTGGCAGGGCGAGGGGGTGACAAGGGGACAGGACTTGGCGCATGTCGCCCTCCCTTCACCTTGCCGCCCTCTCACCTTGTCACCCTGTCATCTTCCGACCGGGGCAGGCATGTTCTCACACTTCTTCATCGAGCGACCGATCTTCGCCTCGGTGCTGTCGATCGTCGTCACCCTGGCCGGGGCGGTGGCCGCGTTCAACCTGCCGATCGCGCAGTACCCCCCGATCACGCCCCCGAGCATCATGGTCTCGTGTAACTACCCCGGCGCCGATGCCCGGGTGGTGGCCGACACCATCGCCGCGCCGATCGAGCAGCAGGTCAACGGCGTCGAAGGCATGATGTACATGGTGTCGCAGTCCAACAACGACGGCTCCTATACGCTGACCGCGACGTTCAAGCCGGGCGTCAACCTGAACTTCGCCCAGGTGCTGGTGCAGAACCGCATCAACCTGGCCCTGCCGCTACTGCCCGACGTGGTCAAGCAGGCCGGCGTCACCACGCGCAAGCGCAATCCCGACATTTTACAAGTCATCGCCGTCTACTCGCCCAACGGGCGCTACGACCAGCTCTACCTCAGCAACTTCGTCACCATCAAGATCAAGGACGAAATCGCGCGCGTGGAGGGCGTCGGGGACTGTCAGCAGTTTGGCCAGCAGGACTACTGCATGCGCCTCTGGGTCGATCCCGAGCGCCTGGCGGGCATGAACATGACCGCCACCGACGTGGCCAGCGCCCTCCGCGAGCAAAACATGCAGGTCGCCGCCGGCCATTTCGGCCAGCCGCCCAGCGCTTCCGGCACGCAATTCGAGTTCACCATCACGACCCTCGGGAGGCTGACGAACGCAGCGCAATTCGAGGAGATCGTCCTGCGGACCGACAGCGCCGGCCGTGCGATCCGCTTCAAGGACGTCGGCCACGCCGAACTGGGAGCGCGCAACCTGGATTCCTCCAGCAGGGTCAATGGTCGGCCCAACGGCAGCCTTGCCATCTTCGCGCTGCCCGACGCCAACGCCATCGCCGTCGCCAAGCGCGTCCGCATCCGGATGGATCAGTTGAAGAAGAGCTTCCCCCAAGACGTCGATTACTGGGTCTCCCTCGACATGACGCCGTTCATCCAGGAGTCGATCAACGAGGTCATTCGGACGCTGATCGAGGCGATCGTCCTCGTGGCCGTCGTGGTGCTGGTCTTCCTCCAGAACTGGCGCTCGGCGGTCATCCCGCTCGTGGCGGTGCCCGTGGCCATCGTCGGCACTTTCGCCGTCATGGCCGTCATCGGCTTCAGCCTGAATAACCTCACGCTCTTTGGGCTGGTGCTGGCGATCGGCATCGTGGTCGATGACGCCATCGTCGTCGTCGAGGCCGTCGAGCACCACATCGAGCACGGCATGTCCCCCCACGCCGCCGCTCACAAGGCGATGGACCAGGTGTCCGGGCCCGTCGTCGCCGTGGCCCTGGTGCTCTCGGCGGTGTTCGTCCCGTGCGCGTTCATCACGGGGATCACGGGGCAGTTCTTCCGCCAGTTCGCCCTGACCATCGCCGTCTCGACCGTCATCTCCGCCTTCAACTCGCTGACGCTCAGCCCGGCGCTGGCGGCCATTCTTCTGCAACCGCGCGGGGCAAAGAAGGACCTGGCCGGGCGACTGCTCGACCTGCTCCTGGGCTGGTTCTTTCGGCTCTTCAACTGGGGGTTTGCTCGGGTGACGGGCGGCTACGTGCGCCTGGTCGGGCTGGCCCTGCGGGGCAGCGCCGTGGTGATGGTGATCTATGGCGGGCTGTTGGCGCTGACCGGGTGGACGTACAGCAGCCTGCCGACCGGATACATCCCCAACCAGGACCAGGGCCGCTTTTACATCGCGGTGCAGTTGCCCGACGCCGCCTCGCTGGAACGGACCCAGAAGGTCGTCGATCGCATCGGGGGGATCGTGGGCTCGATGGACGGCGTCGTCCACGTGACGGGGATCGCCGGCCAGTCGTTCACCCTCAACGCCAACGGCTCCAACTTCGGCCAGTTCTTCATCACCTACGACTCCTTCGAGAATCGCCGCGATCCATCGCTGTCCAGCGACGCCATCACGGCGCGCGTACGCGACCGGCTCGAACGGGAGGTCCCCGAGGCCCAGGTGGCGATCTTCACGCCCCCCCCGGTGTCCGGGCTCGGCTCGGCCAGCGGGTTCAAGATCATCATCGAGGACCGCGGCGACCTCGGGATCGTCGAGCTGGAGAAGCAGATCCAACGACTGATCGACCGATCGAAGAAGAGCGACAAGGTCGAGAAGCTGTTCTGCATCTTCCGGGCCAACACCCCCCAGCTATTTGTCGATCTCGACCGCGAACAGTGCGAGGCGATGGGCGTGAGCCCCAAGGAGGTCTTCAACACGCTCCAGCTCTATCTGGGATCGCTCTACGTCAACGATTTCAATCGGTTTGGCCGGACCTGGCAGGTGGTCGTCCAGGCGCGCGGGGAGTTCCGCTCCAATCCCGACCGGATCAAGCTGCTCAAGGTGCGCAACGCCGACGGCGACATGGTGCCGCTGGGGGCCCTGGTGAGCGTGCGCGAGATCGGCGGGCCGATCAACATCGGGCGCTACAACATGTACCACGCCGCCGCGATCCTCGGCACCACCAAGCCGGGCGTATCGACCGGGCAGGGCATCGAGGAGATGGAGGGCCTGTGCGCCGAGACGCTCTCGCCGGGGATGGCGTTCGAGTGGACCGAGATCAACTACATGCAGATCGACGCCGCCAAGAACGTCTGGAATAGCCTGATCTTTCCCCTTGCGGTGGTGTTCGTGTTCCTGGTGCTGGCGGCGCAGTACGAGAGCTGGGCCCTGCCCCTGGCCGTCATCCTCGTCGTGCCCATGTGCATCCTCGGCTCGCTGACGGGCGTGGCGGTCACGAAGGGCGACGTCAACATCTTCACGCAAATCGGCTTCGTGGTGCTGGTCGGCCTGGCGAGCAAGAACGCGATCCTCATTGTCGAGTTTGCCAAGCACCTGCGCGAGGAGGGCGGGCTGCCGAGGCGCGAGGCAACGCTGGAGGCGTGCAAGCTGCGGTTGCGGCCAATCTTGATGACGTCGTTCGCCTTCATCCTCGGCGTCGTCCCGCTGATCCTGGGGCACGGGGCCGGGGCGGAGATGCGCCGCGTTCTCGGCGTGGCGGTGTTCAGCGGGATGCTGGGGGTGACGCTGTTCGGCATCTTCCTCACCCCCGTGTTCTTCTACGTGATCGAGGGGCTCATCGAGGTGCCGCTCTTCTCGTCGGCGCGGATGCACTTGCTGGGGCAGGTGCTGCTCTTCCTCGTCGGCATTGCGACGCTGGGCTTGCCCTGGTGGATGCCGCTGCTTCTGGGGAAGGCTCGACGCCCCTTCCCACTGCCCGCGGCGCCGGCGACTCACCCTCCGCCGGAACACCCGGCGCCGGCGACGAACGGTGCGGCCAACGGGCAGGCCGTTCCCCGCAACGGCGACGCGGTGGTGCACGGCGCTGCGGGAACTGTGTCGGCAGATGACAAGGTGACAAGGTGACAGGGTGAGGGGTGAAAGAGCAGGGCCGCGATAATCCCGGCTCACCCTGTCACCCCCTCGCCCTGTCACCTTGTCAACCGCGAGGGCGAACCACGTGTTTTCGAGCTTCTTCATCAACCGGCCGATCTTTGCCTCCGTGCTGAGCATCATTATCGTGCTGGCGGGCGGCATCGCCCTGTTCACGCTGCCGGTCGCCCAGTACCCGGAGATCGCGCCGCCGACGGTCGAGGTGTCGGCGTACTACCCGGGGGCCAACGCCCAGGTGGTGGCGGACACGGTGGCGGCGCCGATCGAGCAGCAGGTCAACGGCGTCGAGGGCATGATGTACATGTCCTCCCAGTGTACCAACGACGGCACCTACACCCTGACGGTGACGTTCAAGCCGGGCGCCGATCTGAACATCTCGCAGGTGCTCGTGCAGAACCGCGAGTCGCTGGCCGAGCCGATCCTGCCCGAGCTCGTCAAGCGGCGCGGCATCTCCGTCAAGAAGAAGTCGCCCAACGTCTTGATGATCGTCAACCTGTTCGCGAACGACAAGGACCGCAGCAGCCTCGACCTGAGCAATTACGCGACCATCCAGATCCGCGACGAGCTGTCGCGCTTGCCGGGCGTCGGCGACATCACCTACCTGGGGCAGCGCGACTACAGCATGAGGCTCTGGCTCGACCCGGCCAAGATGGCGACGTACAACCTCAACGCCCAGGACGTGATTCAGGCGGTGCAGGCGCAGAACGTGCAGGTCGCGGCCGGGCAGATCGGTCAGCCGCCGACGCCCTCGGGGCAGGTCACGCAGTACATCATCACCACGCTTGGCCGGCTGGACAACACCGAGCAGTTCGCCAACATCGTGCTCAAGGGCGGGACCGGGGCAGGGGTGTCCCGCCCGCTGGTCTACCTCAAGGACGTGGCCAACATCGAGCTGGGGGCCCAGTCGTACGACCAGACCTGTACGCTCGACGGCAAGCCCTCGGTGGCGCTGTCGGTCTACCAGTTGCCGGGCAGCAACGCGCTGGACGTGGCCAAGAACGTCAAGAATCGGATGCGGCAGCTCAAGAGGCATTTCCCGCCGGGCATCGACTACGACATCGTTTACGACACCACGCCGTTCATCAAGGAGTCGATCTGGGAGGTCGTCATCACGCTGATCGACGCCATCGTCCTCGTCGCCGTGGTGGTCCTGCTGTTCCTCCAGAACTGGCGGTCGTCTCTCATCCCGCTCGTGGCGGTGCCCGTGGCCGTCATCGGCACTTTCGCCGTCATGGCCGCCATCGGCTTCAGCCTGAATAACCTCACGCTCTTTGGGCTGGTGCTGGCGATCGGCATCGTGGTCGATGACGCCATCGTCGTCGTCGAGGCCGTCGAGCACCACATCGAGCACGGCCTGGCGCCGCGCCAGGCCACCCTCAAGGCGATGGAACAGGTGTCGGGCCCGGTGGTGGCGATCGGCCTGGTGCTGGCGGCGGTGTTCGTCCCGTGCGCGTTCATCACGGGGATCACGGGGCAGTTCTTCCGCCAGTTCGCCCTGACCATCGCCGTCTCGACCGTCATCTCCGCTTTCAACTCCTTGACATTGAGCCCGGCGCTGGCGGCGCTACTGCTGAGGCGGCGCGAGAAAGGGCAGTTCGAGCCGCTACCCTGGTTCGCCTTCCCGCCGATGGGGGCCTGGCTGGGCTACAAGCTGATTGGCCCGCATACGATGGAGTGGGCCCTGACGACCCTGAACGTCCACGCCTCGGCGGAAAGAATGGAAGCGTTGCGCTTCTGGGGGCCGATCGTGGCCGGGGCCGCGATGGCGACGCTCGTGGGGCTCCTCTTCGCCCGGCCGGTCAACGCCCTGCTCGCCTGGTCGTTCCGCGCGTTCAACCGCGGCTTCGACGTCTCGACAAACGGCTACGTGCGCTCGGTGGGTTGGCTGCTGCGCGTCAGCCCCGTGGTACTGGTCCTCTACGGAGGGCTGCTCTACCTGACCTACTGGGCCTTCCTGAAGACGCCGACAGGCTTCATCCCGCAGCAGGACAAGGGCTATCTGCTCGTCAACGTGCAACTGCCCGACGCGGCGTCGGTGGGGCGCACCAACGAGGTGGTGCGGCAGATCGAGGAGATCGCCCGGGACACGCCGGGGGTGAAGCACACGGTCGCCATCTCGGGGCAGTCGATTTTGCTCAACGCCAACGCCTCCAACTTCGGGGCGCTATACCTGATGCTCGACGACTTCGACAACCGGACGAGCCACGACTTGTCGAGTGCGGCCATCGCCGCCGCGCTGGAGGAGCGGTTGCAGCACGAGGTGCCCCGGGCGGTCGTGAACGTGTTTGGGGCGCCGCCGGTCGAGGGATTGGGCACGGCGGGGGGGTTCAAGATCATCGTCCAGGACACGGGCGACAACGGCCTGGCGAGGTTGCAGCGGACGGCGGACAGGGTAGTGGACAACGCAGGGCGCGACCCGCACCTTCAGGGGGCCTTCAGCAGTTTCCGGGCCGACACGCCGTGGGTGGAGCTCATCGTGGACCGCGCCCAGGCCAAGGACCGGGGGGTGTCGATCGACGACGTGCGCACGACGTTGGAGGCCAACCTCGGGTCGTATTACGTCAACGATTTCAACCGATTTGGCCGGACGTGGCAGGTGAACGTGCAGGCCCGCGACGTGTTCCGCCAGTCGATCGAAGACGTCAAGCAGTTGAAGGTGCGCAACAGCCAGGACGAGATGGTGCCGCTCGCGGCGTTCTCGTCGGTGGCCTTCAAGAGCGGGCCGGTGCTGGTGATGCGCTACAACATGTATCAGTCCGCGGCCATCCACGCCGACGCCGGGCCGGGCACGAGCTCGGGGCAGGCCATCGCGCGCCTGGAGGCGGCGGCCGACGACTTGCCGCAGACGATGCGGACGGAGTGGACCGAACTGGCCCTGCTGCAACTGGCGACGGGGAACACGGCGATGTACGTGTTCGTGCTGGCGGTGGTGCTGGTCTTCCTGGTGCTGGCGGCACAGTACGAAAGTTGGGCGCTGCCGCTCGCGGTGATCCTGGTGGTGCCGATGTGCCTGCTGTGCGCCATCGCGGGGGTGGTGCTGGCGAAGCTGGACATCAACGTGTTCACGGAGATCGGCTTCCTGGTGCTGGTGGGGCTGGCGTGCAAGAACGCGATCCTGATTGTCGAGTTCGCCAAGGCCCAGCGCGAGGCGGGGGTGCCGCGGCGCGAGGCGACGCTGGAGGCGTGCCAGTTGCGGCTGCGGCCGATCGTGATGACGTCGTTCGCGTTCATCCTGGGCGTGGTGCCGCTGATGGTGTCGGAGGGCGCGGGGGCGGAGATGCGGCAGACGCTGGGCACGGCCGTGTTCGCGGGGATGCTGGGGGTGACGGCGTTCGGCATCTTCCTCACGCCGGTGTTCTTCTACGTGATCCAGTGGTTCAAGGACCAGCGCGGGGAGGAGTTGCCGGAGGAGGACGGGGAGGCGGCGCCGGTGGGAGACGTCGGGCCGGAGCGGCACAGCGACGGGGTGAGGCCGGCGCAGGACGGGCGGGGGAGCGGGGCGGGGCATTGAGTGGGGGAGGCGCCGGGTGTTGGGCGAAGGGAAGTTGACGGGCTCAGCGAGAGAACAGATGGGCGAACCAGGGGGCATTGGGTGCAGCCGGCGCGGGGTGAATGCCTTTCCGCGCTGGCCGGGCGCTTGCCCGCTTCACCGCTGACGCGAATCAGCGGATTGAGCGCAGAACTCAGACAGACGTTGACGGCAAGCCTTGTCGATCATATGATTAGATAAATTGGAGCGAACGGCGAGCCAATCTCGTCGGCAAAGACCGTCCCGGAGATGCTCAACCAACCCGAGAAGAAAGCCGCGTGAGGCACGGGATGGCAGCGCAAGACGCAAACAAAGACGAGGCGTCAGCCAGGAAGAGGCTCGTCGAGTTGCTCGAAGCCGATGAGTGGAAGTTCACCAAGCCAGCGCTCGAACAAGGCAGAGAAGCACTGAAGGGCGTGATTCGCGATCCGCCCGGAGAGTGCGCGATCATCGATTACCTCCTCAGCAAGCTGAGGAGGGAGTTCCCCCTGACGCGGACGCTCCTCGGCGAGCCACCCGGATCGAGCGGAATCGGCTGGGTGATGAACAACCCCGACGGCAGACACACGTACATCAAACTGAAGATTGTCGAGGATGGGCTACGCGAGCACGCCCTCGTCGTGAGTTGCCATCCCAGCAAGCACCACGCAACGTAACGGGGCCACCCATGCCCGAACTGAGACCTCAGATCACTGCGAAGTGCCCCGAATGCGAGAAAGGGGAGCTCGTTGCTCAACTGGTCGATGAGACATTCGACTTCGACCTGGGCGAGGAGACGATCGAAGTTCACGCGAAGAACGTCCCGGTCGAGCGCTGTACCAACTGCGGGGCGGAGTTGAGCGGCCCCCCCGCGGCGAAGGTGCGGCACGAGGCTGTCTGCAAGGCGGCAGGCTTCTTCACGCCAGAAGAGGTCAAGGCCCTCCGCAAGCAACTCGACCTGTCGCAGGAAGAGCTCGCCCGGCTCGGGGGGATGGGCGTTGCCACCGTCTCGGGTATCGAGAGGGGCCGGCGCATCCAGAACCGCAGCACGGACAACCTCTTCTACCTCATTGCCCAGAGCGAAGAGGCCCGGCGACTGCTGGCTGAACGGCTTGCTCAGCGTGCCCGCAAGCGATCCGAGCCCACCGCGGGACAAGGCGGCGCCCCGGTCGTGAAGACGTCTACCGGAAACGGCAACCAACCACCGCTCTCGATTTCAGCAGGGAAACAAGCAGGGAGCGGTTGACGACCTGGTTGCCACTCTTGAGCCCCATAGCAGCCAGGCACCGGGGGCCCGCCGATCATACGAGGCGATGCGTTGGCGTCCTGCCCGAAGTCAGATGACGCCGGCTCGGCCGTTCGGTGGCCTGTGAGGAGGGATCGCCGATGCATTTCCTGCACAAAGAATTCGACCTTTCTGCGGGCGACGTCGTGGAGGTCACGTTAGATCACCCTGCGAACGTCCAACTGCTCGACCCGTCGAACTACCAGGCGTACCGCACCGGGAGGCAGTACCGCTACTACGGCGGCCATGCCACCGTGTCGCCCTTCCGCCTGGAGGCGCCCAACGCGGGCCATTGGCACCTCGTGATCGACCTTGGCGGGAATGCAGGGACGGTCAGCGCATCCGTAAGCGTGCTTTCGTCGGCGAGCGCGTAGGAGTTGCATCATGCCACCGGCCAAGAGCCCGTCGCAACAGCCGGTCATCCGCGTTGCCCCGCTCGGTGCGTTGAACGCCTACACGGTCTACGAGCACGAACTGGAAACGTTGGCCCAGGGCTCGCCGGCGGCGCTCTACCTCAACTTCGCCCTGGCACTATTGCCGGCAGCCCTCGGCATCATTGTGACGCTGCGAAGCAGCACAATGACCGACTTGAACTTCATGCTGTTCACGTCGGCGTCAATCACATTCACCATCGCAGGGGTGATCTGCCTCACCCTCTGGTGGCGAATGCACGTGAGCGTGAGGACGCTGGTGCAGGAAATCAAGAAGCGGATGCCGCGACAGGGCATTCAGGCAACCGCATCTACCCCTGTCGTTGGGGCAACCTCTTCTGCCCCCCGCACCGCCAGTTCCGCCCACTGCGACGCCCTGACTTTGCGGCATTGAGGAGCGAAAAGGCAAGCGAATCAGCCGGGGGAGTGGGGCGAGCCCGTCCCGCTCTGAATGCCATGCCGCACCGACTGGCCGCTCGCCCGATCCACGAACTCCTCGATCTCTGCAACCACTGCGGGCCGCGTTTCTTCGGGGATGGCGGACAGGCCCACGTAGAAGCCGCAGCCCAATGCCACGGCCAGGCGAACGTGTGCGAGGTGGGCGCCGGCCGAGACGGGCATGCCCCCCCCGCTTTCGCGGCCTGCCGGAACTGTTCTTCGGAAGGGGTTGGTGTCATGGGAGCGCTCCGGTGGCAACCAGCCAGTCAGTCGCCTGTTAGTCGGTGTACTCGAGATAGGTGCGGGCTGCCCGAAGCAGTGTGTCCCTGCTCGGCAGGTGGGGAAGCGCGAGTAGAACGACGAACGGATGGGATGGGATGGCCCCGGCGTGTCGGGCGGTCCCGCGAGGGGCCGGTTCGTGTTCCGAGAGGGGCCCTCGCACCGGGAAGCCGGGGCGAGCCCTGCCCGGTTGCGCTCCGCGACGACGTCGGATCAGGGCATTGACGTCACACGCCGCGCTTGGCGTCAGCCCGGCTTGTCGGCACGGTCGCGCCCGCGCTGCTCGAGCTCTCGCGCCCGCGCCAGGCACCTCTCGCGCGTCGCCTGCATTTCGGGGCCCGCCGCCCCGAGGCTGTTTGCCAGGCGCGCGTACTCCCGGGCCGCAAATTGCTCCACCTCCTTGCCGAGGCAACTGCCTCCCCGTTCGCCGACAATCCTCTCCAGGGCTTTTTCCTGGGCGGCCAGGTCGGGCGCTTCTTTCCAGACGACGGCAACGGGCTTGCCCTGGCCGAGGGAACGCCACCACGACCGAGCCTCGATCTCCACCGTCTCGTGGCCGGGGCGGTAGAGAAGCACCGTCGTGCTTCGCGCGTTGGATCCGGTGAAGGGGAAGAGGAGGTAGTAGTAGGCGAAGTGGACGTCCCGCTGCGCCCCAACCGTCGCCTCGGTAACGGGCACCTCCTGCACCTGATGAGAGACGGTAATCGAGCCCGCGATCAGGGCCCCCCCGCGTTCCATGCTCCAGGCCTCCCGGAAGGCGCGCACGTCCTGCCGATCGAGGGGGATTGGTGGAGTGCTGGAGATCGCGGGGTAGCCGAAGCCGATGCAACCCGATAGGAGAGGACAGAGCAGGCCGAGGACCGCGCACCGCATAACTGCTCCCTCTCTTGCGCGACAAGCCTACGCCGGCCGCGGGACGATAGCGAGAGGGGCGGGCCCGGTCAAGGTCGTGACGGAGGGCCCGCGGCGCCCGCATCGGCGCCGCAGAAGCGCTCTGGACAACCCGGGCCCCCTTTGCTATCCGTTCGCCTCCCACGTCGAGACACGGCGGATCGCCGTTCAAGGAGGACCGGACGATGAGGAGGTTGCTGTCCTTGACCTTCGCCCTGGGCCTGCTCGTACTGACGGGCCGAGGAAAGGCGGTCTCGCAACAGGGCCAGAGCCCCGGGCCCCCCCGCCAGGTGTTGCGGGGCATCTCGGATGCGGACCTCGCGCCGCCCGGGACGACGCTTCCTCCGCCCCCGGTCCGAGCGCTTCCCGGCAACCCGTTCCCAACCTCGGCAACGATCCCTCCGCCCCCGGCCCGCTCCTTGCCCGTCGGCGCGATCCCGGCGCCGCGCGTCGAGCCGCAGTACCCGGTCACGCCGTTCCCGATCACGCCCGAGGCCGGCCCGTGGGCCATCTGCGCCGCCCACTACTCCGGGCCCGATGCGCCAGACCTGGCGCGCCAGGTCTGCCTCGAGCTCCGCAACAAGCACCGCCTGCCGGCCTACGTGTTCAACCACGCCGAGAAGGCGCGGCGCGACTTCCGGGCAGAGCAGGAAGAACAGGCCAAGAAATATCCTGGCCGGCGCATCCGCCGCTATAACATCCCCGAACAGTGCGGCGTGCTGATCGGCGGGTTCCGGGACTTCGAGTCGGCCAGCGAGTACGTCAAGGTGGTCAAGAAACTGCCCCTCCCCGAACTCAAGCTCGAAGGCGGCAAGCTCGCCTACGATACGGTGAACCTCGTCGAGCCCGCCCCCGGCAAGGCGGGCCAGAGCATCGTCAAGTGGGTCAAGGTCAACCCGTTCTCGACCGCCCTGGCGGTCCGCAACCCGACGATCCCGGCCCCCGCCAAGGCGGCCAGCAAGGTCGATCCCTTCTGGAAACAGCTCAACGCCTATGAGTCCTACAGCTTGCTCAACTGCCGCAAGCCCTACACGCTGGTCGTCAAGGAGTACAACGGCTCGGCCGTCGTCCAGGGGGGGCAGCCGGAGAAGCAGAGCGGCTTCTTGAGCATGCTTCACATGGGTGGCGACAAGCCCGGCGAACGGCTCAGCGCCTCGGCGGCCCAGGCCCACGAACTGGCGAAGTTCCTGCGGGATCGACGTCTCGGCTTCGAGGCCTACGTCCTGCACACCCGCACCACCAGCATCGTCACCGTCGGCGGGTTCGACCGCCTCGACGACCCCGCCATGCAGCAGATGCAGCAGCGCCTCACCGCTCTCCGCTTCAACACGCAGCAGCGCGGGGGCGACCCGATCGGACTGATGTCGCGCGCCATGCCGATGGAAGTGCCGCGACCCTGAGAGAGCCACCCTGGTCCCTTGCCCCGCCCGTCTCCCCCCGGTAAGGTGGATGAAGCGGAGGGACGGGAGATGGACACGCGCGAGGTGCTGCTCCGGGCGATCCACGAGGCCCCGGACGACGAGCTGGCCTGGGTCGCCCTGGCGGACTGGCTCGAAGAGCAGGACCGGGCCGACCTGTTGCGCCTCGATCTGGCCTTGCGGGGAGGCCCTTCCGAAGGCGACCGCCGTGCCCTCGAGAGGCGCTTGCAGGAACGGCTGCGCTCCGGCACCCTCCCCTGCGTTCCGCTCGTGACCAACTCCGTCGGGATGGAATTCGCCCTCGTCCCGGCCGGCCGGTTCCTCATGGGCAGCCCGGCTGGCGAGGAAGGACACTACGAGGACGAGACGCCGCAGCACCCCGTCGTCCTCACGCGCTCGTTCTACCTCGGCACCTACCCCGTGACCCAGGAACAGTGGCAGGCGGTCATGGGGAGCAATCCCAGCCGGTTCAAGGGCAAGCGCCGCCCCGTCGAGACCGTCTCGTGGGAGCAGTGCGCCAACTTCTGCGAGCGCCTGGGCCGGCGCGAGGGCCGCCGCTACCGCCTGCCGACCGAGGCGGAGTGGGAACGCGCCTGCCGGGCCGGCACCACCAGCCCGTTCGCGTTCGGCGACCTCATTTCGACCGACCTCGCCAACTACGACGGCAACTGCACCTACGGCAAGAGCGCGCGCGGCACCTGCCGGCGCACGACGACGACCGTCGGCAAGTTTCCGCCGAACGCCTGGGGGCTGTACGACATGCACGGCAACGTCAAGGAGTGGTGCGCCGACTGGATCGGCGACTACGAGCCCCGCGAAAAGATCGACCCTGAGGACTCGGCGAGCGGCATCTACCGCGTGCTCCGCGGCGGGTCGTGGTTCGACATCCCTCGCTTCTGTCGCTCCGCCATGCGGCGCGGCAGCGCCCCTACCGAGGAAGACCGCGAGGCGGGCTTTCGCGCGTGTCTGGAACGGGGCTGAGAGCGATCGGCGTTTCGCGCCGCTCCCGCAGCAGCGGCACGCACAGTTCATCATCGACGTCGTGGTTGTGGCACCCGTGGCAGAACAGCAGGCCCGTCGCGATCAGCACAAGCCCCGCCCAGTGCCACACCGGCGCCGGCGTTGGAGGAACGCGCCGAACCGGCCGGGGCGGGACGAATCGGCAGCGCGGCAGGGTGGGGCGGAGCAGGGTGGCGGTCATCGTTTCAGCTTCTCGTCCAGGAAGTCGAGCAGGTGGGCGATGCTCAGGCGCAGCGCATCGCCGCGCCAGGTGTGGCCCTCGCCTTCGAGGGGCACCACGCGCGCCTCGACGCCGGTCTGGCGCAATTTCTCGGCCATGTCCTGCGCCTGGCTAATCGGCACGATCGGGTCGGCGCTGCCGTGCAGGAACAGGAACGGCGCGGAGCCGCGCCCAGCGCGGGCCATCGGCGAGGCCTTGCGGTAGGCGTCAGGCACCTGCTCGAACGTTCCGCCGAGGAACGGCACCAGGTTTCGCTCGACGACCACCTTGCCCCAGACTGGCCGGGTCAAGTCGGTCGGCCCCGACAGGCTGACGACGGCCTGCACGCCGCCTTTGTCTTTATCGGCCGTGCCGAGCAAACAGGCCAGGTGTCCGCCCGCCGCCAGCCCGACCGCACCGATGCGATCCGGATCGATACGGTAGGCCTTGGCGTTGGCGCGCAGCCAGCGCACGGCCGCCTCGCAGTCTTCCAGCGCCGCGGGGAAGCGGTGCTTCGGGGCGAGCCGATAGTCGGGCGCCACGGCCACGTAGCCGCGCCGCGCCAGCGCCTCGATGGTCTGCACCATCTGCTTGCGCTCCCCACCGACCCACCCCCCACCGTGCAGACACACCACGGCCGGGAACGGCCCTTCGCCCTCCCCGGGCCCCGCCAGGTCGAGCCGCAGCGAGACGCCGCCGACCCTGGCATACTCGACGTTGGGCTGGTGGATCGGCTGGGCGCGCTGCTCCGGCGCCGGCACCGGCGCCTGGGCCACGCTCAACCGCCACACGGTCAGGGCACACCCACCGACCACCGCCACGAGCAGGAAACAAAGCTTCATGCGCTCGACCTCCGTGTCTGTCGTAGGACAAGCGTCCCCGCTTGTCGGCAAATATTTCGGGAGCGCCTCGCCAAGCCGCAAGCGGAATTGCGCCAGGCCCGCCGCTTGCAGCTTGGCGATCGGCGCTCCCGGATCGTTGGCCTCGCCCTTCTTGCCCATCCCGCCCGGGCTGGTCAAATTGCGGAAGGCGCGTTACGTTGAGGTGTCTCTCGGCCCGCGCCCCAATATCCCCAGGGGCCGGCCGAATTACAATAGAGGGAGAGCTCTCCGCGCCCCTGGCCCCGAGGCAACCATGACGCGCACCCAGTCTCCAGCGGTGGCGCTAGCCGAGCGCCTGAGTCGGCCGCAGCGCATTGGCGTGTTCGGCCACCGTGGCGTCGGCAAGACGACGCTCCTGACAATGCTCTACCGCGAGGCCGTCGGCGGGCGCTTGCCCGGCCTGCGCCTCGCCGCCGCCGACACGCGCACGGCGGAATACCTCTCCGACAAGGTGCTGCAACTCGAGGTCGGCCAACCGCTGCCGGCCACGCTCGGCGAGACGGAGTTGCGCTTTCACCTCTACCACAAGGGCGCCCGCGTCGAACTGGTCGTCATGGATTACCAGGGCGAGCACGTCGCGCTGGGGCGGGAAGAGCCGATCCGCGACTTCCTGCGCCAGTGCGACGCCGTCTGGCTCTGCCTCGACGTTCCCGTCGCCTCGGCCCCCGGTCCCTGCTTGCAGGCGCAGCAGGAGGTCGAGCAACTCGTCGAAGATTACCTCAGCGCCGAAAGCCCGCTCGTGCCGCATCGGCCCATGGCCCTGGTGTTGACCAAGGCCGACCTGCTCGGTCAGCCTGGCGCCCCCCGTGCCCCGAGAGAGGGGCCGGAAGGACTGAAGGAACTGGTCGATCAGGGCTTCGGCATGACGCGGCACGCCCTCGAATCGCACTGCCCCTACCACGGCCTGTTCGCCGTCAGCAGCCTGGGCGGGCCGATGGTCTCGCACAAGGAAGAGGGCGAGGGGACCGCAACGTTCCGCCCCACCCCGCTCGGGTTGGACGGCCCGCTGACCTGGCTAGCCGACGCCCTGCGCGCCCAGGACGAGGCGCGCCTTCAGCGCCTCTGGGAGCTGGCCGCCGGCGAACTGGACTTGCTCCAGCGCGCCACCGACACGCTCGCCCGCCGCTACCCCGACGCGCCCGAGACGGCGGCCTTCCAGGCGCGTCTGCGCCAGCAGAAAGCTGGCCGACGCCGCCGGCGAGCCGTCAGCGCCCTGGCCGTCGCTGCCGGGCTCTTCTTCACCCTGTGCGGCTACGACGCGTGGGGCCACGCGCAGGCCAAGCGCTTTACCGCCCAGCACGCCGACGACCCGGTGGCCGTGCGCCAGCACTGGCGCTCCTACCAGGCCTGGCACCCGACGCGGAACGTGCTGCGCTCGGCGTCCGCGGCGCGCGCCGAGGAGGAGCGCCTGGAGGCGCTCGATCAGACCATCCACGAGCGCGAGCGGGACGAACGGCTGCGGGAGTTGCGCATCCTGGCCAAGGACCCCTACGCGGGCCCCGACACCGTCTCGGCGCTGGCGAAGCGATTCCGGGCCGACTTCCCCGAGCAGGACGTCGATGCCGACATGGCCCGGTTCTTCGCGGGCGTGAAGGCCAAACACGAGGCCCAGGTCGCTCAGCGAGCGCGCCTCGCCAGGGAGCAGAAGATCGTCCGCGACGGCGAGGCGAAAAAGCAGCGCGAGCAGAAGGCGCGCGTGGCCTACCTGGAGCTCCAGAAGGCCGAGGGCAGCGCGGGCCTCCCGACGCTCATCGAGCAATCGAACCGCTGGCTGGGCGCGTTCGGCGGCACCGCGCACGAGGCCGACGTCAAGCGCATCCGCACCGCCTACCGCAAGCGCCTCGACGAGCGCGCCTTCGAGGTGGCGCGCGACTACTCGGCGCGCTACCCGCTTAACTTCCACACGCGCCGCCTGCGCTATCAGGAGTATCTCGACCGCTATCCCGACGGGGCGTTCGTCGAGGAGGCGCGCACGTCGATGGCGCGCGCGAGCGGCGACTGGGACCGCCACGATTTCCGCGCCGTCCGCGACCACTACCAGAACAAGCCCGGCGACACGAAGGAGCTTCAGGTGCTGTGTCGGGCCTACCTGGGCGCCCACCCCGAGGGGAGGTTCCGCACCGCGACGACGGGGCTGCTGCGCTGGACGGAGCAGGTGACGGAGACGCGCGAGTACAAGGTCGTCCTCAAGTCGGGCTCGTTCGACGCGAGCGTGGCCCACACGGTCAGCCGCGGCGCCTCGCTCTCCGTCGAGATCGAGGTGGGCGGGGTGCGCTACGGGCCGAGCACGATCGTCAAGCGCAGCTACTCGCCGGAGTGGGACTACGAGTTCCCGCGTAAGGTGAAGTGGAAGATGGGCGACAGCGTGCGGATCTACGTCACCGACCATTACTTCTGGCGCCGCAAGGTCGCCGAGTACGCCTCGCCCGAGGGCGACGTGCTCGCCATGCAGCGGCTCGCCGGCGAAACCTCGATGGGGCCGCACCGGGTGACGTTCGAGTCCGACTTCGCCCTGCCGGTGCTGCCGCGGATCGAGTAAGAAAAACTCGAACAGAAGGCAACGAAGGAAGCAGAGGAAGTGCGAGCTCCGACGAGCATCGAGGAGACAGGAGATTGTGGCAGCCGGGCCCCCTTATCCTTGTGTTGATCCGCGTTCCTACGGCGCTCTTCTTCTTTCTTCGTTCCCTTCGTTGCCTTCTGTTCAAATTGTCTTTTGTCCTCCTGGAATGATCTCTCGATGATCGAACAGGCCATCTACGGCAGTCAGGACGTCGGCGGCTACCGCTTCCTGGGTCGCTCGCCCGGCTTCGTGGACGAGTGGCTGCCGCTGGCCGAGCGGTTGTGTACCGCCTTCGGCGAACGGCCGGCGGGCGTGTCGTGTCTGGCGTGCGTCTTCGCCAGGCCCTTCGGGGACGATCGCGTCGCGGTCGTCCAGGTCGCCGATCAGGGCGCCGATGACGCCGGCCGGCCGGGGGCGCTCGGCTTTCGCCTGCTCGTCTTGCCCCGGCCCCTCTACGAGGCGCTGGGGGGCGACCCGTTTCACGTCGCCGAGCGGTTCCCGCCGCGCTGGGACGCGCGCGGCGAGTTGCCGGTGCTGGAGTGGGCCGGAGGGCCGCCGCCCCGTCGCACCGTCGCCGAGATCGAGACGGTGCTCAAGGTGCCGTACATGGCGACCCTGCTGGGCGGGGCCCAGGCGCTTCTCGACGGGGGCCGCCTGGTGTTCGAGCGGACGGAGCCGGCCACCCCGCTCCTGCGCAGCATCTGGGCGCTGCTGCCGACCAGCACGCGCATCGACCTCTGGCCGGCGAGCTTCGCGTTCAGCAACGCCCTGGACTTTCACGTGCTCGTGGTCCCGCGCGCCAGCGGGCCCGAACTGGAGCACTACGTCACCGAGGACCAGGCGGGCGATTACCCCGAAGGCCGCTACGAGCTGAACCTCCAGATCGCCGTCGAGGCAGGCGATCAGGCCGAGCTCGACGGGCTTTTCGCCCGCCGGAGTCGCAAGCAGACGCTCCGCCTCGGCGTCGCCCTGCTGCTAGTCTTCATGCTCATTCCCATCGCCGTCATGGTATTCGGCCCCAGCGCTCCCCCCGCCGAGAACGATCCACCCCCGGAGAAGAAGGCGCCCGTGCCGCCAGAGAAGGAGAAGGCCCCGCTGGAGAAGCCGGGCGCGAAGAAAGTGGCCGTGGCAGCCGTCTGGACCGAGCAACAACGTCTGCAACTGGCTCGCCGCCTGCACGACCTCGGCGAGCGCTGGCACGTGGCCTTGCCGGCCGACGACCGGCCCGCGGCGCTGACCCGCGCCCTCGTCTTTCTCGACGCCACCCTCGACGCCGGCGCCGGCAAGACGGACAGCGCCCTGCGCCCCGGCGAGCCCCAGGCCTTCTTGCGGGCCCTGCTGCGCAAGCATGGGGTAGGCGGCCACGACGCGCCCGACCTGGGGCCGGTGGAGATGATCGATCGCCTGGAGGAGAAGCTCGCCTCGGCGCGAGCGCGGAAGGAGCCGAGCCCGTGAGTGAAGCGAACGTCGAGCGCGTGCTGGTCGTGCCCACCGCGGTGTTGCACGACGTCGGCCTGTTTCAGGGCTTCTGTCCCGACGTGGAGCGCTACCTGCCGCGCCTGCTGGTCCCGGCGCAGTTGCGCTACGTGCCGCGCCCCGAGGCCGAGAACGACCCGACGCTCAAGCAGTTGATCCCCTACGTGGTCCTGCGCTGCGGCGAGCTGGTGTTTCACTACGTGCGCGGCAAGGCCGGCAACGAGGTGCGCCTGCGGGCGCGGCGCTCGCTGGGCGTGGGCGGGCACGTGTGCGCGCAGGACGGCGAGCTCCAGGCCGACGCCTACCGCGCGGGCATGCTGCGCGAGCTCGAGGAGGAAGTGCTGCTGGAGGGCCCCTTCCGCGAGCGCTGCGTCGGCCTCATCAACGACGACCGCACGCCCGTCGGCCAGGTCCACCTGGGCATCGTCCACGTCCTCGACCTGGAGGCCCCGCGCGCCCGCTGCCGCGAGGACGCCCTGATCGAAAGCGGGTTCGCCACGCTGCCGGAACTGCGCGGGATGCGCGACGAGTTCGAGACCTGGTCGCAGTTTTTGCTCGACGCGCTGGCGTAGCGACGAGCGGACCGCTAAGCCGCAAGCGGCGGGCCCCGGAAGTGCGCCGCTTGCGGCTTGGCGATCCGCGCCCCCTCGACCCAATCACTCCCCCGCGATCTTGCCCAGCGCCTCCTCCGCGACGCGCACCACGTTCGCGTCGGCGTCCTTGCGCGCCTTCGTCAGCGCCGGCACGGCGGCCTTCGCGTCGGCGCCCATCTGCCCCAGCACGTGGGCCGCCAGGACGCGCACGTCGGCCTCGCGGTCGGCGAGCGCCTTGACGAGGTCGGGGACGGCGCTCCTGGGCACCTTGCCCTTGCGGCCGAGGTGCTGCAAGCAGGCCAGCCGGGTGGTGGAGTTGTCTACGGCGAGCAACTCGACGATGGCGGTCTCGCCCTCGGGGCCGAACTTGCTCAGGACGAACACGGCCCCGCTGCGCAACTTCTCGTTGTCGGCCTTGGCGGCGAGCCCCTTCACTTTGAGGAGGGCGCTCTTGCCGGCGAGCCCGACCTGCGCCAGCGACTTGAGCGCGGCCAGTTGCACCGCCGGCTCGGGGTCGGCCAAGGCGTCGCCGATCGCCTTGACCGCGGGCGCGCCCAGCGAGCCGAGGGTGCGCAGCGCGCTCTGGCGCACCGAGACTTCGGGGTCGCTCTTGGCCAGGCGAGACAGCACCGGCAGCACGGTCTTGGCCTCCGGCTTGATCGGCAGGAGCGCGGCGAGCGCGTAGGCGCGCACCTTGGCGTCCTCGTCGTCGGCGCCCTTGAGCAGTGGCCGTACCGCCCCGGGGCCGCAGCGCCCAAGGGCCTGCACGATGGCGAGGCGGACGGCGGGCGAGCTGTCGCCCAGTGCCTTCTCCAGCCCGGGCAGCGCCTCCTTGCCGGCGGCGGGCGCCCGGCTGGCGACGATCTGGAGCGAGAGCGCCGCCTGGCGGCGCACGTCGGCCTCGGCGTCGGCGAGCCGGGCCACGAGCAGGGGCGCCGCGTCGGCCCCGCAGCGCGGCAAGGCGCTGGCCACGCCCTTGCGAACGGCCGCGTGCTTGTCGGTCAGGTGGGGGGCGAGGGCGGCGAGGGCGACCTTGGCGTCGGCCTTGAACAGCCGCAGGGCGTAGGCGGCGGACTGGCTCACGTCGGGCTCCTCGTCCTTGAGCGCCTCGACGAGCGGCGGGACGACCTCAGGGCCGAGCCGGCTGAGCGCCTTGATGGCCTTGACGCGCGCAGCGGGCTCCTTGGCCTTGAGCGCGGCGAGGAGCTCGGGCGGAACGGGCTTGCTCTCCGCCAGGGCCGGCAGCGGCAGGAGGAGGGCGAAGAGAACGACAGGCATGGTGGCGCCTCGGGTGATGTGTCGGGTCGGGGGGCTGACGGTTGGCGAGCGGGGGCGTACGCTCCCTGTTGGCGTGTTGGCGAGCGGGGCGTAAGCTCCCTGTTGGGGCGCCTTCAACAGGGGCTCACGCCCCCCGCTCGCCCTCAATTCTTCGGGTCGATGCGCACGCCCAGCTTCTCCAGCGCCGGCACCTGCGACGACTTCGCCGCCGCGGAGAGCGGGTTGCCCACCAGGTAGAGGCGCAGATACGGCGCGAACCGCTTGGCCTTGTCGGCGTCGGCCTTGGCCCATGCCACCAGTGGCGCCAGGTCGGCGATCTTGTTCTTCTCCAGCATCAGCAGCCCGATCTCGGTCTGTTTGGTCAGCGGCTTGACGTCCACGATCTGGTTCTCGGTCAGCTCGAGAGTGGTGAGGCGCGTCACCTTCGTCAGGGGCGCGAGGTCCTTGATCTGGTTCTTGCCGAGGTTGAGCGAGGCGAGCTTGGTCAGCCCCTCGAGGGGCTTGAGATCGACGACCTTGTTGTTGGTCAGGTAGAGCGACGCCAGGCTCTTCAGCTTGGCGAGCGGTTTGAGATCGACCACCTGGTTGTTCGACAGGTCTAGGTACTGTAGCCCGCTCAGGCCGGCGAGGGGGGAGACGTCGGCGATCTTGTTGCCGGACAGGTCGAGCGACTGGAGCTGCGTCAGTTCCTTGAGGGCCTTGACGTCGGCGACCTCGTTCTTGGCCAGCTTGAGCTCGGCGAGGTTCTTGCACTTCTCCAGCCCGGTCAGGTCCTTGATGCCCTTGCCGTTGAGGTTCAGGACGTTGAGCTTGCCGAGGTTGTCGTCGGTGAACTCGGGCTTGGGCAAGCGCAGCGCCTCCTGAACGGCGGCGGCGAGCGCCTTGTCGGCGAACGGCTTGGCCTCGGCGGACGGCGGCGCCAGTAGGACGAACAGCACGGCGAGCAGGAGGGTCGTGGCGAACGGCTTCATGGTGGGGCCTCGGGCAAGGATCGCGAGAAGGACCAGGGCAGTGTGGCTAATCCTAAGGCGCCGACGGCCTCGCGAACACCCTCTCGCCGTGCTCGCCAGGCCCCCCACTCCCCTTCTCTCCCGCGAAAAGGCGGCGTTGACTCTCCCCCGCATCCTCCGGTACGATCGCCCCGCACCTGGGTTGCCCTCCTCGCGTGGCCCGCCCACGTGGCGCAGTTCAAGGACGAGCGGCTACCAGGGCTCTTCCTCGCCCGCACCAACGAAGGAGCGTGTTGCATGAAGCGATCAACATTCGTGCGCGTGGCTGCGGCCTCCCTGGCTTTGCTGCTGACCACCGCCGCCGCCCCCCTCCGCGCCGACCCGATCGTGTGGTCGGAGGTCTCGTTCGCCACGCCCGCCACGGTTTACGCGGACCACACCACCACCAGCGGCATCAAGCTCGACGGCAACGACCTCAAGCAAACGCTGGCTGGCTCCAACCCCGTCCTCCTCGCCAGCCTGTCCACCTTCAGCCCCGGCGCCGCGTCGGCCACGTTCACCGATCGGCCGTTCAGCCTCATCTTGCGTATCAAGGACCAGGCCACCGGCGTGGTGGGCGCCGTGACCTTCACCGGCTACTTCGAAGGCACCGTGTCGAACGGCAAGGCCGACCTGAAAATCAAATGGACCTCGCCGCTCAGCGAGACGCTGCACCTCGGGCACGACCTCTACGACGTCACCATCACCCCGAAGACCGACGTCAACCTCCCAAAGAACGGCCTGAACGGCAGCATCGACGCCTACGTCAAGGTCTCGCACAACCCGGAGCCGTCGAGCTTCCTCCTGGCCGCCCTCGCCCTGCCCGTTGTCGGCTGGGCCGCCCGCCGGAAGCGCCGCGCGGCCAGGGCGCAAGAGGCGCAAGAGGCACCACTTGCGACGTGAGCCGCGCAAAGACCTTGCATTCGCGCCGCCGATGCGGTTTGCTAGAACGTCCCCGGCCGGGCGCGGCTCGGCCGGGGCGTCCTCACCGCACGGAGAACGGCGCATGAAACGGCTGCTGACCACCCTTCTCGCGATCCTCCCCCTCCTGTGCTGCTCCTGCGCTTCCGAGGACAAGGGCACGGGCAAGGAGAAGCCCCCGCAGCCCGCCGCCCCGGGTGGCCCCAACCCCGTCGTCGAGATCAAGACCTCGATGGGGACGATCAAGGTTGAGCTGTTCGCCGACAAGTCTCCGCTTACCGTCGCCAACTTCCTCCGCTACGTGGACGAGAAGCACTACGACGGCACCATCTTCCACCGCGTCATCAAGGACTTCATGATCCAGGGCGGCGGGTTCAAGCCGGCGCTCACCGGCGCCACCTCGCCCGCGCAGATGAAGGCCAACGAGAAGCCGACTCACGACCCCGTCGCCAACGAGGCGCTCCGCAACGGGCTCTCGAACAAGCGCGGCACACTGGCGATGGCCCGGACCCAAGACCCGGACAGCGCCACGTCGCAGTTCTTCATCAACGTCGGGGACAACGACGGCTCGGTGAAATACAACCTCAACCCCCAGCCAGGGTCGGTCGGTTACTGTGTCTTCGGCAAAGTGATCGAAGGCATGGACGTCGTCGATGAGGTCCGCGCCGTCCCCACCAAGCAACTGTTCCGGGGCGTCACGGACGTGCCCGTCAAGACCGTGCTCATCGAGTCGATCCGCCGCGTCCAGAAGTAACCGACCTTTCCCGCACACTCGGAGATTGCCCCCATGAAGCGCGTTCTGCTGATCCCCCTGTGCTTGCTCGCCCTGCTCGGGCGCGACGCCGTCGCGCAGGACAAGGCGCCGGCCAAGGAGAAGCCGCCTGCGAAGAAGAACCCGGTGGTGGTCATCAAGACCTCGATGGGGACGATCAAGGTCGAGCTCTACGAGGACAAGGCGCCGCTGACCGTCAAGAACTTCCTCGCCTACGCCGATGCCAAGCACTACGACGACACCGTCTTCCACCGCGTCATCGAGGACTTCATGATCCAGGGCGGCGGGTTCAAGAAGGGCATCGCGGCGGTCAAGAACGCCAAGGAGCTCGAGGCGATGGAAAAGCCCACCAAGCCACCGGTGATCAACGAGGCCAAGAAGGCCGGCGTGTCGAACCGGCGGGGCACGATCGCGATGGCGAGGACCGACGACCCGGACAGCGCCACCGCCCAGTTTTTCATCAGCGTCGAGGACAACGACAACCTCGACCCGTCGCCGCGCGCGGCCGGCTACTGCGCCTTTGGCCGGGTGATCGAGGGCATGGCCGTCGTGGACAAGATCAAGGTGGTGAAAACGAAGGAACTCATCCGCGGCTTCCGCGACGTGCCGGTCGCCGACGTCGTCATCGAGTCGGTGCGCCGCGCCGGCAAGTGATCCGTTCCCCTTTTCTCTCCCGAGGACCGCACCGATGGCCGTCACCCTGGTTACCATGGAAACGTCGCTGGGCCGGATCAAGATCGAACTGGACGGCGACAAGGCGCCGATCACGGTGGCCAACTTTCTGACCTACGTCGATGAGCAGTTCTACGACGGCACGATCTTCCACCGGGTCATGCCCGACTTCATGATCCAGGGCGGCGGCTTCGAGCCGGGCATGACGCAGAAGAAGACCAAGGCGTCGATCCGCAACGAGTCGCCCAACGGGCTGTCGAACGCGCGCGGCACGCTGGCGATGGCGCGCACCAACGACCCCGACAGTGCGACGGCGCAGTTCTTCATCAACGTCGTCGATAACGCCCACCACCTCGACCGGGCGCGCTACTGCGTCTTCGGCAGCGTCGTCGAGGGGCTGGACGTCGTCGAGAAGATCAAGGCCGTGCGCACCGGCCGCCACGGCTCGCACGGCGACGTGCCTATCGAGGACGTGGTCATCCAGTCCATCCGCCGGGCGTGAGGCCCCAACGCTAACGCTTCTGCGAAGCGTCGCGAACCGATCATCCGCCCGGAGGAACAGCATGCGTTGGCACCACGTACTCACTCTCGCCGCGTTCGCCGGGCTGGTGGGCGTCGCCCTGGCGCAGCCCCCGAAGGCACCGCCCTATCCGCCGCTCAACCTGGCCGTGGCGAAGCTCGCCCAGACGGCGACCGGGCTGAACGGCCCCGGCGTGGGGCTGGCCTTTAGCGAAGACAAGAAGCGCCTCGTCGTGGGCTGCGAGGACGGCACTCTGCACGTCTGGGCGGAAGTCGAGGGCAAGGCCCTGCTCGGCGCCGACGTCAAGCCGCAGGTCATCAAGGCCCACAGCGGGCCCGTAACGGCGGTTACCGCGGGAGGCCCCACCGTCGCCTCGGCCGGGGTGGACGGGACACTGCTGACCTGGGCGCTCCCCGCCGACAAGCCGGCGCAGACGATGAAGGCCGGCGCCATCGTGCGTGCGCTGGCGGTGTCCCCCGATGGCAAGGTGCTGGCCTCGGCGGGCGACGATGGTGCCGTGCAACTGTGGACGGCCGCGGACGGCAAAGCGCTCCGCAAGTTGGCCGGGCCGACCGACTGGCTGTTGGCCCTCGCCTTCAGCGCCGACGGCAAGCAGATCGCCGCGGGCGGGCAGGACGGCAAACTGTGGGCGTGGGACGTCGATACCGGGACCAAGCGCTTCGACGTGCTCGCCCAGGCGCCCGCCCCACCCAAGACGACGCCCCCCGTCAACGTCGTCACGGCGATCGCCTTCAGCCCGGACGGCAAGCAAATCGCCGTGGGCGGCAGCGACACGCGCGTCTATTTCTTCGGGGCCGACGGCAAACTCCAGCGCCAGGGCCAGGCGCCCGGCCACGTGGGCGCGGTGACGGCGCTCGCCTTCCACCCCGGCGGCACCGTGCTCGCCTCCGGCAGCGCCGACCGCACCGTCAAGCTCTGGAGCCCCCAGACGGGGCAGTTCCTCAAGTCCCTGGAGGGCCACACCGCCTGGGTGCGGGGGCTGGCGTTCTTCGACAAGGGCACGCGCCTTGCCACGACCGGCGCCGACCGCACCGCGCGCGTCTGGGAGCTGACCAACCCGCCCCCGCCGCCGAAGAAGAAGTAAGGGACAGGAAAAAGCACACCTGTAGGACGGCTCTCCTGAGCCGTCCTCCTTGTAGGACGGCCCTCCTGAGCCGTCCGGCCGGCTCAGGGGGGCCGTCCGACAGGGCGCCGAACCCGGAGGTGCGCAGGGGGGAAACATTTGGCTGGATAGCGCTGGGTCGGGCCCATCGGCCTTTCAACTCATCGTCTCGTTCGCGACTGATTCCACGACCCACCGTCCCTTGTCGCGCACGACGCGGTGGTCGGCAAAATACCCTTCCCCCCCGAACTTGCTCGGGGACCAGTGGCCTGCCTTCAGCACGGCGGTGTCGCCGTCGACCCAGTTGAGGCCCTCCACGTACACGTGGGGCCCTTTTTCCTTCGGCTCTTCCGAAGCCGGCTTCAGGTTGGGCCAGTCCTGGCGCAACCGGCTCAACAAGTCCGCGGGCGGGTCTTTCCCCTCGACCGACAGGTACGCGCGCAGGTCGGCGGGGCGCTTCGCAAGGCGATACCGGAAGACGGCCTCATAGACTTCGAGGGGATCGCCCTCCCGAACCGCCGGGCCGCGGCTCGCTCGCTGGGAGCAACCGGCCGCAAGCAGAAACGCCGTCGCAAACACAAGGGAACGTCCCACGCTCGTCCTCCCAGGCGCCCTCGCCGAATAGCAAGAAAGAGCCCCTCTCCCTTCTTGCTTGTCGTTTCGCGATCCCTCACCCCCGGATGATCTGCGCCATGCACTCCGCCAGTTGCTCCGGCGTACACACCAGCACGTCCATCCCCACCTTGCGCAGCGCCCCCGCCGTCGCTTTGTTGTAGGCCGGCCGCGCGTCGTAGCCCAGCGCCCCCAGCCCGACCATGCGCACCCCCGACTCCGCCATCGAGCGAACCTGCCGTATCAGGTCGCGCTCGTCGCGGCCCTCGTAGAAGTCGGTGATGAGCACCACGATCGACCGCGCCGGCTCGCGCACCAGTTGCTCGGTGTACTTGAGCGCCTTGGTGATGTCGGTCCCCCCGCCGAGCTGGATCGTTAGCAGCACGTCCACCGGCTGGCCCACCTTGTCGCTCAGATCGACCACCTCCGTGTCGAACAGCACGAGCGAGGTGCGCACGGCCGGCAATTCGGCGAAGATCGATGCCATGATCGCCGAGAAGATCGCCGAGTCGAGCATCGACCCCGACTGATCGACGACGACCAGCACGTGCCAGGGGCGCCGCTTACGCTCGGCGGCGTAGAAGAACAACTGATCGACGAGCAACTTACCCGATTCGCCGTCGAAGTTCTTGAGGTTGCGCCGCAGCGTCGTCTTCAGGTCGAGGTTGCGGTAGACGCGCCGCGGCGAGTGCCGGTCGCGGCGGATGGCCCCCGTGATGGCCGTCTCCACCTGCACCTTGAGCTTCTCCTTCAGCTCCTGAACCACCTTGTCGATGATCTTGCGAGCCAGCACCCGCGTCTTCGGGTTGAGCAGGTCCTTGTGCGTCAGCAGCGTTTTGACCAGCTCCATGCTCGGCTCGATCTTCTCGAGCAGTTCCGGCTTCTCCAGCAGCTCCGCGATGCCGCGCCGGTGGACCAGTTCGCGCTGCAGCACCTCCTTGGCCTGACGCGGGAATAGCTCGTTGACCTGGTCCACCCACTCCGGCACCGTCAGCTCGGGCCCGGCCTTGCCGCCCTTGCGGCTCGAAGCGCGCCCGGCCTTCTCGCCCTTCTCCCCGCCCTCGCCTTCGTGGAAGAGGAAGCCGATCAGCTTCTCGACGCGGCCGCATTGCTCGTCCCCGCCGCAGTCGATGCCGTGGCCCTCGGCGCTCTTGCCGAGCACCAGGCGCCAGCGGGCCAGCACGTGGGCGTTGTTCGGCTCGCTCATTCCAGCCCCCATTCGCTCATGATCCGCGCCACCTGCTCGTCGATCCGTGCGATGCGCGCCGCCGCCCCGACCGAGGCGCCAAGCTCCATCAACTCCTCGCCCTGCGCCAGGCCGTAGAGCGACGCGACGCTCCCCGCCAGGGAGCCGCGCTGGCTCTCGTGCAGGCGCTCGAACGCCGCTCGCAACCGGGGCAGCATCGTCAGAAACGGCTCCCACTCGGCGGCGCGCAGCAACTCGTCCAGCGCCGCGATCAGCGCGTCGGCGCCGAGGAGGATCGAGGTGCGCGAGACGGCCAGGATGCCGTCGAGGAAGTCCCCTGCCGTAATCATGAGCTCGACAGGGGCCCGCGCCAGGGCGGCCACCTCGGCCGCGAGGTCTTCGGGCGTGAGGTCGCGCAACTCCGTCAGCATGCCGAGGAAGGCGCCGCGCAGGAACGGCACGGGCGAGCCCTGGGCGGCCTGGCGCACGCTCTCGGCGAAGAGGGCCCGGTCGAGCCCGGCCCGGCTGCGCAAGACGGCCTCGGCCAAAGCGCGCAAGGCCTCCACCACCTCGGCCTGCTGGTCCTCGGGGACCGACGACACGCCGGGGAGCGCGAAGCAGGCGCGGTCGAAACAGCGCTCGATCAGGTCCTCGATGCGCTCGCGGCGCAGGTTGCGCGTGGCGGCGTAGCGCTCGATCACGGCCAGGTGGCCCAGGGCGTCGCACAGCGAGACGAAACGCGAGTCGGTGTCGATGGCCCGGCCGCAGGCGTCCTCGGCGCGAGCCACCAGGTCGGGCAGGTCCATGTCCACCGCCTCGACCAGGCGCCGGCACGTCTTCCCGGCATGCCCGGCGTCCCGGGCCAGTTCCTCGCGCAGCCGGCCCAGGGAGGCAGACTCCACCGTGTCGCCGTAGAGGTTCTGTTCGATGAGGGCCGGCTCGACGGCGGGGCCCCACCGCAGGGCCCACTTCTCCTTGAAGATGGTGCCCGTCGAGAAGTCGCCCGAGGGCGGCGCATCCATTTCGCCGATCGGCACCGTCAGGAAGCGCAGCCGGTGCAGGAACACCGACCGCCGCGCGCCCAGCGGCTCGCGCTTGTCGAGGGGGAGCACCATCCTCCGCTCGCGCTCCAGCACCTCCCCCAGGTCGAGGTCGGACATCTGGGCGTGAAAGTCGTTGACGATCGGCAACTGGCCCAGCGCGGGCGTCACCTTGCCGATCTTCGTCCCGATGCCCGCCGCGTCGATGGCCTGGAGGAGGTGCGCCCCCTGGTCTTCCGGCGCGCCCTTGCAGCAGCAGGTGATGAGCGCGTCGTGGACGTCGTCGAGCACCGGCGCCGGCCGGCCGCGCAGCCGCGCCAGCATCAGCGCGTGCTGGCACACCGCGATGGCGTCGGCCGACGAGAGCGGCTCGCCCCCGCGCCGGCCCGCCTTGAGCACGGCCACCACGTGCTCCACGACCACGTCCTTGCCGCGGCCCTCCTGCTCCAGCTCCCACCACGTCTGGTAGAACTGCGGCGCCCGGTTCCCCGCCGCGTAGCCCGAAAGCTCCGAGACGCGGAAGAACGAGTAGGGCACGACCGTCACGTAGACCGTCCCCGCAGGCGTCGGCGGAGGCAGGGCCTTGTCGTGCCGGTCCAGGAAGAGGTGAAACCCGCCGCACACCACCAGCGCTTCTTTCGGGGCGATCTTGTCGTCGCGCAGCGTGGCGCGGATCGTCTGCCACATGAAGCGCTCGCGTTCGAGCGTGCCATCGGTGCGCACGCGCTCTCCCGGGGTAGTGGCGCGAGCGGCGGCGCAGAACGTCGCCATCTCGCGACGGAACTCCTCGACGCCGGCGAACTCCCTTACCTCGAAGAGGCTGTCCCACGCTTCGGGCCAGGAGCGATAGCCCGCCACCTCGGCGAGGCGCTGGTAGAACCCGCTTTCAAAGAGGAGCTTTTCGTCCTCCTGCTCGACGGCCGGGGGCGGCGGTTGGCCCGCGCCGGCCGCCCGGATGAGGGCGTGGTGGGGCAGGTCGATGAAGACGACCTCGGCGCCGACCTTGCGCGCCGCCAGCATCGCGACGTACTCGGGCGAGTAGGCCAGCAGCGGATACCAGCTCGCGAAGCGCGCCGGCACGTCGTCGGCGGGGCTGGCGATGCCGGCCAGGCCGAGCACGTTGTCGTCGTCGCGGTAGGACGAGTAGATGGCGACGGGCGGTCTCGTTTTCGCATCGACGACGTGCGGAATGAGGCTTGTCGCTTCGTGCGGGCCCTCGATGAACACGACGCGCGGCCGGCGCGCCAAAATGGCCTGTTCGAGGTGTCGCGCGACGGCGAGGGAGTGGTGGCGCACGGGGAACCAGTAGAGCTCATCGGCCAGCACGCTTTCCACGCGGGCGCGCACGGCCTCCACGTCCAGCCCGGCCCGGCTGGCGGCCTCTTCGGTCGGTTTGGGGGAGCGTGCCATGTTTCACTTCAGGGCGGTGAGGACGGCGTCGTGAAACTCTTTCCAGGAGGCGTCCTTGGTGGCGCGCTTGCGGGCCACGAGGACGACGTACTCCTTGAGAACGGCCAGGTCGGCGAGGTCTTCCTTGACGATCGCCCCGGCGATGTTGCGGGCGACGTCGGCGGGGCCGACCTGTCCCGAGCCGAAGAAGCGCGCGTGCAGGGCGGCGTCGAGGGCGACGGCGATGGCCTCGGCAGTCGAGCAGGCCGTCGAGGGCTTCTTGATGCTGACGCCGTCGCTCGTCTTGCCGTCGCGAATCTCGCGGAAGATGGTGGCGAGCAGGTCGATCACGGCCGGGGGGATGCGCGTCGGCAGGTCGTAGCGCCGCAGCAACTCGGTCGAGCGCTGCTGCACGATGGTCACCTCAGTCTTGTGATCTGCGACAATGGGGATGTGGATATAGTTGAACCTCCGCTTGAGCGCGGCCGAGAGCTCGTTCACGCCCTGGTCGCGCGTGTTGGCGGTGGCGATCACGTTGAAGCCGGGCCGGGCGCGGACCACGTTGGCGTCGGGCAACTCGGGCACGGCGATGGCCTTGTCCGACAGGATCGACACGAGCGCGTCCTGCACGTCGGGCACGCAGCGGGTGATCTCCTCGAAGCGAAGGAGGCCGCCGATGCGCATCGCCACCATCGTGGGGGAGGGGATGAGATTGTCGGGCGTCGGGCCCTTGGCGATGACGCCGGCGATGTTCCACGAATACTTGACGTGCTCCTCTGTCGTCCCCGCCGTGCCCTGGATCGTGAGGTCGGAGTTGCCGCTGATCGCGGCCGCGAGGTGCTCCGACAGCCAGCTCTTGCCCGTCCCCGGTTCGCCCACCAGCAAGAGGGCCCGTTCTGAGGCGAGGGTGACGATGGCGCGCTCGACGATGCTGTCGTCGCCGAAGAACTTGCGCGTGATCGGCACGTCCACGGTCTTGCCGTCGATCTTGGCCTTGAGCGTCTTGCCGCCCACGACGTAGGCGAGCACGAAGCGCGGCGACAGGCGCCACGGTTTCGGCGGGACGTCGGGGTCGTTCTGGCGCAGCGCCTCGAGCTGGTCGGCGTAGCGCACCTCGGCCGGCTCGCGCAGCACGAGCTCCGAGGGCGGGGGCCCGGGCGGCTCGGGCTCTGGGGGGGCAACCTTCTTGGCCATCGAAACCTCCGACCGCGCCGAGCTCCGCTCGGCGGCTAAATAGTGGCGGCGTTCAGAACTTGATCGCGCGCAACAAGGCGACGCGATCGACCTTTTCGTTGGAGATCATAAGCTGCTGCGGAGTGCCGTCGCCGAAGAGGGCGAGCGGTTGGAGCAAAAGCCGGCACTTCTCGTAGTGGAGCAGCCCGAACAGGGGCGGGCGCTTCTTCTGCTTGCGCAGCCCGTCGAGGGCCGGGCGCAGCGCCTTGCCCTCCACCCCCTTCGACACGACCGCGTCGAACGTCGTGCCGCCCGTGCGAATGGGATAGACGGTTTGCGATTCGTCGCGGTCGATTGGCTCGCCGACCTCCCAGGCGTCGAGCACCACCTCTTCCTGAAGCTCGACGTCGAGGTCGAACGGCGTCGCCTCGCGGGCGCGCACGCGCTCGATTGCCTCGCGCACGTCCCATTGCCGGAAGCGGCCCCAGTCGGCGAACGGCTCGCCCGCCGTTACCTTGCTGTGCTCGCCGAGGCCGATGCGGCCCGCGCCCCCCTCGTCGCGCGTGACGGTGAGCTTGGTGAAGCGCAATACCTTGCCTTCGAGCAGGAGGTTGGGCTGGAACTGCTGTTTCTGCGGCAGGTGCAGGAAGGCATCGGGGGGAACGTCGAGCCCCGGCCGGACGGGGAAGACGCACGACCACGTGAGGCGCGCCCCGTCGGACAATCCGCGCAGGCGGAACTCGAACGCGCTGAACGCCGACGTCACCTTCTTGGCCACACCGAGGACGACGACATCCCTCTCTTCAACGGGCTCGCCTACCGGAGTGCGCATCAGGCGGTCGAAGGCACCCTCGTCGTCTTCGCGCAGGGCCTTACCGAGCCCCTGGCAGAGCATCCAGGCGCGGCCGAGGAAGAAGCACAGGCGCTTGCGCGAGAAGCCGGCGTCGTTCCGCGTGAACCGGCCGAGCTCCTCGGAGGCGACGCGCAAAGTCGAGCCGAGGCGCAGCAACTTCATGCGCGACGCCTCCTGAAAGGCGACGTCGAGCGCCTGGCGCGTCGGCGCCGAGGCGGTGGTCAGCCCGCTGAGCAGCAGGTCCTCGACGCCGCGCGCCAGTTCGTCGAGCAGGAGACCGAGCTTGCGCCGATCGACGGTGGCGAGGTTCATGGCTCCTCCTCCGCGGGCAACAAGGCGTGCAACAGCCCCGCCGCGACCTCCAGCGTCAGCACGCGCTCGAAGACGCGCAGGCTCGCTTGCGCGCGCAACAGGCTTGCGGCGGCGCCCCTGTCGTCGTTGCGCACGGCGCTGACGAGCGTCCCGATGCGCCCGGCGAGGTGGCCGGCACCCATGCGCTCGAGCTCGGACTGCATCGCCTCCAGGGCGGTGAGCTGGCCCGGCGCCGCCGCGCGCAGCCCGCGCACCGCCAGGTCTTCGAAGGCGTTTTGCAGGCGCTCGATGGTTTGCACGATCTCGGCGGTCTCGGGCATGGCACTCACAGCGCGTAATAGTCCTCGGGGATCGTCTCGGTGGGCCGCCAGTCGATCTCACCCGCCTCCGCTCCTTTATACCGCAGGAACGTCGCGGTCATCGCGTCGGCGTCGAGCAGCGGCTTCTGCGTCCGCGCCGCCTTGACCCACTGGCTGACCAGCGCCGGATCGACCTGCCCGCTCTTGACGAGGCCGACGATGAGCACCAGGAGGTGCTTGCAGATCCGGCCGTGCAGCCCCCCGCACGCCCGCAGGTTCTGGGTGCAGCACGAGAAGGCCCCGTTGGCCGCCAGCCTGCACGAGTAGAGGCGCGCGGCGCTCGATTGGCTGCGGACGATGCCGACGAGGTGGTCCGGCGCCACCGAGGCGAAGAGCTGGAAGCGCTCGGCCCGCAGCATCTGGAGCGCGTTGGTCAGGCGCCCCGTTTCCACCGTGGCGCGCATTCGCAGCATGAAGTCATCGACGTCCATGGGCCCTCCCGAGGCCGCGGCCTCTGCTTGTTTTGCAAGATGAGGATTGTCGGTTTCTCCCGCGTACACCATCCCGTCCGGAGGCAGCGCCCCCGGCGAGAAGCGCGTGTGTTCGTCGTAGCGGGCGCGGGAGAGCTCGGCCCCGCCCAACCGGGCCGACGACAGGTCGGCCCCCCGCAGGTCGGCCCCGCACAGGTCGGCCTCGCGCAGGTCGGCGCCGGCGAAGTTGGCCTTCTGAAGGCTGCTTCTGCGGAAGGTGGCGCCGGCGAGCGACGCGCTCGTGAAGTCGGCCCCCTGGCACCTGGTCTTGCTGAAGTCTGCCCCCTTCGCGTTGGCGCCCTGGAAGCTCGCCCCCTTGTAGTTGCTGGTCCCACCGTATTGCCAGAGAGTCGCCTTCCGCAGGTCCGCCTTGTCGAAACGAGCCCCCTGAAAGTCGAGGCCCCCCAGCTGGGCCCCGCGCAGGTCGGCGCCCGACAGGTCGGCGCCCCGGAAGGGCCCCGCCAGTTGGCGTTGACGCAAGGATTGCGCGTTCCAGCGCACGACGCCCTCGGCGCCGGCGCGCAGGTCGGCCAGCAGTCGCTCGCCGCGCGTGGCGAGCTCCGCCGCGTTGGCCTGTACTTCCGACGCCACGTCCTCCGGCGAGGGCCCGAGAACGCCGAATGCCTCGCCCCAGGCCGCCTGGGCCAGTTCCTTGAGCCGCTTGTTACCGAGCGGCCCCCTCGAGCTCTTCACGCTCACCGCGCTCAGCTGGAGCGTTTCGTACGCGCCGAGCCGCGCCAGCTCCACCATCGCCGCCCCGAGGGCCTTGGCCTTGGAGGACTCCGTGATTCGCGGGCCACTCAAGTGGGCGGTGGTCAGGGCGCCGGCCCGCGTGCAAACCATCAGCTTCGTGATCCCTGCGGCCCCTTCGAGCTCGGCCGTCGTCCAGAGGTATTCGAACTGCCCGGCCACGCCCTCCAGTTCGAGCAACTTCGGCCCGACCTTCCCCGCCCCCGCGGGGCGGTCCAGGGTCAGTCCCTTCGCCCCGGCGAAGCTCGCGCCCCCGAGCTTCGCCCCGGTCAGGTTGGCGCCCCCGAAGTTGGCCCCCTGGATTCGAGCGTCGGTCAGGTCGGCGTCGCAGAGGTTGGCGCCCCGCAAGTCGGCCTTGCGGAGGTCCGCCCCGGCCAGTCTGGCCCTGACCAGGTTCGCGCCGCGCAGGCTCACCCGCGCCAGCACCGCCCCGCCGAGGTCGCAGTCGTGGGCCAGGGCTCGGTCCAGCTTGGCCCCGGTGAAGTCCGCCCCCGCCAGCCGGGCGTCGCTGAGCCCCGCGTCCCGAAGGTCGGCGTTCGCGAACACGACCTCGCTCGCGACGACGTCGAAGAGGAGCGCCTTCGACATCTTGGCGCCGGTGAAGTCGCAGCGCTCGATGCTGACGTGGAAGCCGGTGTGCGTGAGGTCGGCGTTGCGGAAACTGCTGTCGCTCACCTTGCTCAGTGTGGCGAGCTCGAACCTGGCCCTGTCCGCACGCACGTCGGCGAGGCCCTCGACGGTGGTGTAGCTCATGTCGGCCTCGCGCAGGTCTGCTCCCCGCAGTTTCACCCCCGCGAGCTCCGCCATGCTCAGGTTGGCCCCGCGCAGGTCGGCGCCGCTGAGGTCCAGGGCCGGCGGGGAGTGCTTCCGCAAGCGGTCCCAGCGCCAGTGCGCCTCCTGGCCGCCCCGCAGCAAGGCCAGCGCCTCCTCGCGGCTCGGGCAAGCCAAAGCGTACAGGTCGCCGACGCCCAGCACCTGGATCGACGCCCCTTTGTTCTTGTTGAGGTGTCCGGCCTTCTTCTCCGCCGCGCTCGGCTTCCCGCCCCTCCTCTCGCCGGCCAGAACGTAATCGAGCGCCGGGCCAACGTCGGAGACGATGCCCCCGCCCTCGGCCCGGATGAGTTCTTGGAGGTCGGCCACACTCGGGTAGACGAACGCGCCGGCCAGCACGAACGTCTTGCCGGCGAAGCGCGGCGCGACCGAAGCGGCCTTACGAGTTGCTGTCGATTTCATCGCCTGGCGCTCCCCTCGTAGTCGTCGGGAATCGGGCCTTGTCGTGGGGCAATGCCCGTGTTGAGGTCGGTGGCGACGGTGTTGTACTCGCAGTCGTCGGGAATCGGGCCTTGTCGTGGGGCAAGCATCCTCGCTTGTCGCCTTCGCCTGTCCGTAAGGTCCACTCCGGGGATGACAGGCTGGAAAGCCTGTCGTACGGGCGCTCACAGCGCGTAATAGTCCTCGGGGATGGTCTCCGTCGGGCGCCAGTCGATCTCGCCCGACTCTGCTCCTTTATAGCGAAGGAACGTGGCGCTCATCGCGTCGGCGTCCAGCAATGGCCGCTGTTTACCGCTGGCCTCCACCCAGCGATCGACCAGGGCGGCGTTCGCTTGCCCGCTCTTGACCAGGCCTACGACGAGCACCAGCAGATGCTTGCAGATGCGCCCTGCCAGCCCGCCGCAGGGCAGCAGGTTCTGCGTGCAGCAGGAGAACGACCCGTCCGCGGCGAGGCGGCACGAGTAGAGCCGCGAGCCGACCGTCTGGCTCTTGACGATGCCGACGAGCTGGTTGGGCTCGACCTGGGCGTAGAGCTGGAAGCGCTCCGCCTTGAGCATCTTCAGCGCGTTGGCCAGCCGCCCCGCCTCGACGTTGCCGCGAAGGCGCTCCATGAACGTCTCGACGTCGAGGTCGGTGGAGGAGAGCGGGGCGTCGAGGATGGCCCTCAGGTGCGGGTTTTCGCCCTTTCCCACCCAGCGCATGCCGTCGGGGGGCAGCGTGCTGGGCGGAAAGCGCGTGTGCTCGTCGTAGCGGGCGCCCTGGAAGTTGCAGCCTTCGAGTTTAGCGCCGGAGAGGTCGGCCCCCTGGAAGGCGGAGTTGGTGAATTTGCTCCCGCTCAAGTCGGCCTTCTGGAACGTCGCGCCCTCGAAGCCGCAGCGGCAAGAACAGGCGCGCAGGTTGGCGCCCGTGAAATCGGCGCCCCCGAAACTCGACGAGCTCCAGTGCGACCCTTCCAGGTTGGCGTTCTGGAACGAGCTCGACGTGAAATTGGCGTTGTCCGCGCCGCTTCCAGGAAGTTGGGCGCCGTCGAGCTTCGCCGAGAGGAACCGCAAGGAACGGAAACGGGCCCCCGCGGCTGCGGCGCCCGACAGGTCCACGTCCGCGAATGTGGGGCAGATCGTCTTCAATTCATCCGAATCGACGCGCGCGTTCCAGCGCGCCACGCCCGCGGGCCCGCCGCGCAGCTCGGCAAGGGCCTCCTCCTGCAACCGCTGCCTTCGTTCAGGCCACTCCTCGCGCGTCCGGGCCAGTTCCTCGGCGGGGAGCACCTCCAGCCCGAAGGCCTCGCACCACGCCGCCGCTGCCAGGTCGGCCAGTTCCTTGCCGCGCGGCTTGCGGTTGCTCTCGACCGTCACCGAGCCCAGCCAGACGTCGGCCCCCGCGAACTTGTTGCCCAGCGCCAGCAGCCCGCCCGCGAACGAGCGCGGCCCCTCGAAGTCGTATCGCTCCCCCTGGGGCGTGAAGAGGTGCCAGCCGAAACAGAGGGAGGCTTTCGCGCCTTTCCGGTTGGTCTGGGCCATCGAAATCGAGGCGCGGTTGGGCCCGACCTGAAGGAGGACGCTTGTGGTGGTGTGCTTGGACGCCCCGGCCAGTTCGTTCAGTTCGCGCAGGTGGGGCCCGGCCTTGCCCCCCTGCTTGCGCGCCTTGTCCAGCCCCTTCGCCTTGTCGAGGGCGGCCGGCAACTTGGCCCCGATCAGGTTGGCCCCGGTGAAGTCGGCGCCCGCGACGGTGGCGCCGGTCAGATCGACCCCGGACAGGGAAACGCCGCGGAGGTTGGCCCCCGTCAGGTCCGCGCCTTTCACCTTCGCCCGCGTCAGATCGGCCCCGGAGAGGTCGGCTCGCGTCAAGTTCGCCTCGCGCAGGTCGCACTTCTCCATCTGGGCGCCGGCGAGGGTGGCGCGCACCAGGGTCGCCTTGCGCAGGTCGGCCTCCTTCAAGTTGGCGCCCGTGAGGTCGGCCCCTGTGAAGTCGCAGTCCGCGAACTTCGCCTCCTCGAGCCGCGCCCCGGCGAGGTGGGCCCTGGCGAAAGTGGCGCCCTTCGCCTGGATGAAACGGGCGCGCTCCAGTTTGGCGCCGGTGAGATCGACGCGCTCCACCGGCGATGCGCCGCCGTCCGTGAAGTCGGCGTTCTTCGCGCTGCAATCGACCATCCCCATCACCCAGCCGTCGGCCAGGCAGGCGCCGTCGAGCTTCGTCCCTTTCAGCTTGTCCAGGTGCGCCCCGCGCAGGTTGGCGCCGCGCAGGTCGGCGCCGTCCAGCGACGTTCCGTAGCAGGCGATGCCGGGCAGCACCGCCTTGCGGAGGTCCGCCCCTACCAGGGAGGGCATCGGAACGGAAGACTTGTCGGTGGGGCCCGCGCAGCGCAAAGCATTCCAGCGCTTCGCCCCCTCCTCCCCGGCCGCGAGCAGCGTCAGCGCCTCCTCGCGCGTCGGTGCGAACAGGGCGTGAAGCCCCGGGAGGTCGAGGCACTCGATGCGGGCACCCTTTTTGGCGTTGAGTAGTTCGGCGCGCTTCTCGGCCGGCGACAGGCGGGAACTGGTCCGAGACGGGACGAGGAGGTAGTGCGCTTCCTCCGTCAACTCGGGCAGCACCGTCCCGCCCTCTGCGGCGATCAGGCGGGCGTATTTATCCTTGTACCAGGTACCCACCTTACCGAACGCGAAGACCTTGCCCGCCAGGCGCGGCGCGAACGGGCTCGTTCCTGGCGCAGCTACTTTCTTTGCCATCGCCAATCCCCCTCCCGACGTGTTGCTCGGCAACAGTATGGAGGGGCGCATTCCGAGTTTGTCGGAGCAAGGACCGCAAGGAGAACAGGTGGGGAAGAAGACAAGAAGCCCGAAAAGGCGTAAGCAAGCTGGGTGGAAAACACAGAGAACGCCTCTGGGAAACCAGCCATGCTCGCGCCTCGT
>JBBSEZ010000029.1:0-38875 GCA_038239195.1 Gemmatales bacterium | reverse complement strand
GGAGCGCGCCCCGCGCCGAACGGGGCCCGCGAAGCGGCAGCGCCCAGGCAAGCAGTGACGAGCTGCTTGCCTGGCCGCTCTCGGTTGTCTATTCGCCGTGGGGGCAGGTACAATGGAAGGACTGCCAACTCCACGAGGGACGAGTCGATGATCGAGCCCAACGAGGTCGTGCTGCGCGTGGCGCAGGTCGTGCCGGTGACGGAAGCGGAGGGCCCCGGCGTGCGCTTCGCGCTGTGGTTCCAGGGCTGCCCGCTGCGCTGTCCGGGGTGCTGCAACCCCGAGATGCTGCCGTTCGAGGGCGGGACCGCCACGACCGCGGGCGCGATCCTCGCCCAGGTGGAAGACGTAGCGCTCAACCACGGCGTCGAGGGCATCACGTTGCTGGGTGGGGAGCCGCTGGCGCACGCCGCGGGGGCCGTCGTGCTTGCCCGCGCTCTGCGCGAACGAGGGCTGACGGTGATGCTGTTCACCGGCCACGTGCTCGAGGAGGCGCGCGCGATGCCCGAGCCCGCCGTCGGCGAGTTGCTGGGCCTGACCGACATCCTCGTCGATGGGCCCTACGTCCGTGAGCTGCCCGACACGTCGCGGCGCTGGATCGGCTCGACCAACCAGCGCATTCACTTCCTGTCGGATCGCTACGCGGCCGACGACCCGCGCTGGCAGATGCGCAACACCCTCGAAGTCCGGCTGCGGGGGCGCGAGTTGACCGTGAACGGGTTTCCGGCGCGCTCGGCGGTGGGACTGTGGAAGCGGCCGACGTCCTCTTCCGGTGCCCGCACGAAACGCGACGGTTAACGCGCCGGGCGGGGCGCCTCGGCCTGGGCCTTCCGCCGGTACTGGCCGGGCGTTTCGCCTGTCTCCCGCTTGAAGACGACGTTCACGTACTCGGGGTGCTTGTACCCGGCCAGGTCGGCGATTTGACTCAGCGGCAGGTCAGTCTCCGCCAGGAGTTGCTTGACGCGCTTGAGTTGCACGGCGCGAATCTCGGCCTGCGGGGAGCGGCCCAGGTACTTGCGGAACTGCTGTTCGAGGGTCGTCCGCGACACCGGCACGTGCTTCAGGAGATCGGCGACGGACAGGCCCAGGCAAGCGTGCTCCCGGATGTGGCGCACGGCGGCGGCGATGTGTGCGTCCTCGACGGCCAGCACGTCGCTGGACTGCCGGGTCGTCACCCCGAGCGGCTCGATCAGCAGTTCGTCCGCGGGGGCCTTCGCGCCAGCCATCAGTTGGTCGAGCAAGGCGGCCGCCTCGTAGCCGACGCGCTCCGGGTTCGGCACGACGCTGGACAGGGGCGGGTTGCACAGCTCACACAGCAACTCGTCGTCGTCCGCCCCGATGACGGCGACCTCGTCCGGCACGCTGGCGCCGATGCGCTGGCAGGCGTCCAGCACCTGCTGGCCGCGCACGTCGTTGCAGGCCATGACGCCGACCGGACGGGGCAGTTCCCGCAGCCATCGCCCGATCTCTCCCTGTCCCTCCTCCCACGAAGGCGCGGCCGCGCCGCCCCAGGGCGACTCGTAGAAACCGCAGTCGCGGCCGGCGGCACGCAACGTCCCCGCGAAGCCCTCGTTCCGCCCTTTGGACCATCCGTGCCCCGTGAACCCGCAGAAGGCGAAGTGGCGGAACCCGCGCTCGAGCAGGTGCTCGGCCGCCAACCGGCCGATCGCGAGCTGGTCGGACTGGGCCCGGGGGAGGCCCCAGGGCCCGTGGACGTCGTTGAGGTTGACGACAGGGACCTTCGCCCGGCGGAAGTGGTGGGCCAGTTCCTGGTCGAGGAGCCGACAGATCGCTCCGTCGCCGCGCCAGCTCCGCAGCCACTCGGGCGGCGCTGCGCCGAGGTCGCTCTCCTGGAAGAAAATCGACCAGGGCCCGCGGGGACGTACGTACCGGGTGATGCCCCGCAAGAGCCTCCGGCCATAGCTGCTGGAGGTCTCCACGATCAGGACCACGTGCGGGTGTCGCATGGCAGCCTCCCTCCGGCCGATCCTACGGCGGCCGCAACAGATTTCAACCGGGGCGCCCCGGGAGGGAGTTGTGCTCCGCGCCCGCGCCTTTCCCAGTTGCCCGAGCCACGGGCCCTTTTGCGTCCTGCCCGGGCTCGAGGACCGATGACGGGTAGCCTGCAAGGAAACTCAAAAGAATTACGCCCCTTCTCATTGCTATTGCAACCGTTTGCGGTAGAAGTGGTGTAATTGAAGCGCCCCCACCATCGATTGCCTTTGTTTTCGTTCCTCTGTTGAAAGGGCCCCTCCCAATGTTGCGAGCACCCACTCCCCCTCCAAAACGCCCAGGCCCGAACGCGGGGTTCACGCTGATCGAGTTGCTGGTGGTGATCGCCATCATCGCCATCCTCATCGGCCTGTTGCTGCCTGCGGTCCAGAAGGTGCGCGAGGCGGCCGCGCGCATGAAGTGCTCGAACAACCTCAAACAACTGGGCATCGCCTGCCACAGTTACCACGACACGATGGGCGGGCTGCCCTACGCGCGCAAGTACGACATGTGGGACACCTACACCTGGACTCAACTGGTGCTGCCGTACATCGAGCAGGACAACGTCGCCAAGCTCTACTGGACGCTGCCGGCGACGGGCTTCGTGGCCAACTACCCCGGTCCCAACGGGGCGATCGGCGACGATGCCCGGCTGCGCCAGGCGCGGATGGCGAACATCCCGGGTTTCCTGTGCCCCAGCGACATTGGCCCGCTGACCAACGAGGGGACCACCGGCGCTTACGGGTTCATCCGCGGGAACTATCGAGGCTGTGTTGGCAGCGGCGACATGTACGGCAAGGCAGTGGACGGCACGGCCGGGCCGTGGGGCGTCGGCGTCTTCGGGGTCGTTCCTGGCCAGAGCGTGGACTCGGGGGCCGGCGTGAAATCGCGTGGCCCGGCGCTCACGGACGTCACGGACGGCACGTCGCACACGCTGCTGGTCTCGGAGGGGTTGGTGTCCGGCGTGACGAACGGCTGGGGTGGGCCCGTGGGCGAGATCATCTACGGGAACATGGGCGGGGCCTTGTTCTCCGCGTCCTTGACCCCCAACTCGTCGGCCGCCGACCGCCCCATCGGCCCCTGCCCCCAGGACCAGGGCGATACGGGCTACAAGGCCCCCTGCCAGAGCCTTGGCGGAAGCGCCTGGTTCACCCCCAGCGCTTCGGGGGCCTACGTCGCCGCGCGGAGCAAGCATAGCGGAGGCGTCAACGTGGCGCTGGCCGACGGCTCCGTCCGCTTCGCGACCAACTCGATCGACCTGGCCGCGTGGCGTGGGTTGGGGACGCGATCCGGCGGCGAAGTCGCCGACCTGCCCTGATACCGGAGGCGCTCATGGACCGCAAGTTGCTGGCTCGCTTGGGGGCTCTGGTGCTGGCCCTGTGCCTCGTCCCCGGCTGCGGCAAACCGAGCAGCGTCAGCGGGAGGGTGACCTACGAAGGCGAGAACGTGGCCGACGGGACGATCACGTTCCTGCCGGCCGACGGCAAAGGCCCCAGCGCGGGGGGCAAGATCACCGACGGCCGCTACACCGTGTCCCCGATAACCCCCGGGCGCAAGCTCGTGCAGATCGTCTCCGTCAAGAAGGTCAATTTCGCGCGCAGCACCGAAGAGCTGGCCAAGATGCACGAGGCCGAAAAGGCCAGGGGCAACACGACGGGCCTGGTCGATCCCGCCGATCTGATCCCGGCCAACGCGGAGGGCAACAACGCCGAGGTCGAGGTGAAGCAAGGCAACAACCCGCTCGACTTCGCGTTGAAAAAGCCGGCGGGTACGGGGGGGCGGTAGGACGCCGGGACGGCGCCCAAGGGGCCAAGGACCTTGGCAAGCCTCCCTCGATCCGTAGGACAGACTGCGTTCTTGCTGTGCTTCCTCTCCTACGGGTGCAGACCGTCATGGTTCTCGATCAGAGCCAGCTCGTACACAACCCGGCCGGGACGCCGTCCCACCCGGCCGCCCTTCGCCAGGCCGTCGCCGGCCTGATGCCGCCGGCTCTCGGCGAGGCGCGCGTCCGCGAGGCCTTTCCGGTCCTGGGAGGGCCGATCGCTCATCTCGGCCAGAAGCTGGTGCGCAGCATCGTTCTCGCCCCGCTCGGCTGGGCCATCCTTGCGCCGCTCTTCGCCATGAAGTTCGCGCCGTTCCTCTGCCCGCGCTACACGCTGACCAACCGGCGGCTGATGATCCAGCGCGGCCTCAAGCCCGCGGCGACGCACCAGATCAACCTCGAAGACATTGACGAAGTGCGCCTCGAGGCCGGCAGTCATGACCCGTTCTACCAGTCGGGGGCGCTGGAGGTCCTCTCCAAGGGCCAGGTAGTGATGCGCCTGGTCGGCGTGCCCGAGCCCGAGGGGTTTCGGCAGGCGATCATCAACACCGTCAAGGCCTGGGTGCCGAGCAAGGCCACCGGGCCGTTCCAGCCGGCCAGCGCCATCCCGTGAGCCGGCTCAACACAGACAGCCGACGTAGGTGCCGTTGAGCAGCGCCCGGGCGCGCACTTCCGCCTTGCACGTGGGGCAGACGTCGCCCGGCTTGCGTGGCACCGGGATCGCCGGCGCGGGGGCCGGCGGAGTCGGTTTCGTCGCGGGCAGGAACTCGGCGAGCGTGGCCTTGTGGAAGTCTTTGTGCGCTTGCACCCGGCACTGCGGGGACGACAGGAGGTCCTGACGCGAGCGCACGGCGATAGGGGCGCCCGCGTAGTTCACGTAGACGGTCTGCGTCACGTAAAGGTGCGGGTCGAGCATGCGCTGGTCGGGCGCCTTGACCACGCCGTTCTTGAACGCCAGCATCAGCAGGTCGAGGTCGCTGCCCAGCGCCCGCGAGCGCTCGCCGTTGATCAGGAACAGGCCACAGTTGGCATACCACGCCGCCGAGAGCCAGAAGCCGGCCCCCTGGGTGTGATATCCGCTCGTGGTGCCGTCGAAGCCCCGGCGCTGGCGGTTGTGCCGCGTCAGCTCGTCGGCAAGCGTATAGACCGTCGTCCCGGGCGGCAGCAGGGCCTGCAACGCCCCGACCTTGAAGTTCAGACAGTCCTGGCAGCCGGCGAACAGCGCCGGTTGCGGCGGCTGGCTGGCCCCCAGACAAATGCTCGCGGGCCACTCCGAATGGTAGCGCCCCGTGAGACAGCCGTGCTGTTCGACCTGTTGCAAGAGCGAGGCGGGAAGCGTCATGGTCAGGGCCCCCTTTGCCAGGCGCGCGGAATGCGCGCCGCCAGATGCTTGCCGTAGACCGAGCGAAAATCCAGTTCGACCACGTGCATGTGTCCGACGTAACAGTGGCACGTCTGGCGCGGGCACGTCTTCGGCGCGTCGAGCCGGCGCCAGCCGTCGCGAAAGAGATTGCCGAGCACCTCCCCCACGAAGAAGCAGCGCCGGAGGTCGCCCTCGTCGTCGAGATACGTGGCGCGCTGCCCCGCCGTGCAAGGCTGGCCAAGGCTGGGGAAGTGCTGGTTGTTGAGGTCAAAATAGGGATCGACCGCCCGGACGTCCGCAAGCTGCTCTTCACTGTAGTAACCCGGCTCGCGCTTGTAGGCGTTGACCCAGACGTAGATTGCCTTGTCGAGCCGGTCGCGGAGCCGCCGGAGGTGAGGCAGCGCCTCGTGCGTGCCCACGATCCCCACGCTGAAGGGAACGCCGCGCTCCTGGAGCAGCGCCCATTTGCGGTGCAACCGTTCCAGCTCCTCGGCGCTCACCTCCGTGGGGTGATACGTCGTCCACAGGGCCAGTTTACTCGCCTCGACCGCATCGAGGAAGGGCCCGAGATCGAAGGACAGGTTGGTCTGCACGGTGACGCGCTCGACCTGCGGCAGGGCCAGCAATCGCCCGACGGCAGCGCGCCAGTAAGGCAGGACCAGATACTCCGCCTTGGGCGCGATGAACAGCTCGATGGGCTCGGGCAGCTCGGCGATGCGGGCGACGACCCGCCCGAGCCGGGCCTCGTCCTCGCGGAACGCCTCGGCCGGGACGCGCTGCACGGTGGCGTTCCAGGGGCAGTAGCCACAGGTATAGTTGCACCACTCCAGCCGGGTGCGGAACAGGACGAGCAGGCTCATGCGTCGTACTCGTAGTCGGCGATCAGGGACTCGACGCGCTCGGAGAAGAACAATCGACCCACCGCGTCGGAATGGCGCACGCCGCGCGGCGTCAGGCTGATGCGCTCCGCGCCCCGCGCCACACACCGCTCCTCTTCCAGTGCCTCCCATTGCGGCGCGAATCGCTCGAGCGCGTCATGCGGAAATAGTTCGCGAAACGCGGCACGATCGAGCCCGTCGTGGAGAAGCGACTGTAGGAGGAAGCGACGGGCGCGCTCGTCGTCGTCGAGAACGAAGCCGTGGGCCACGTCGGTGTCGCCGGCACGCATGCGGGAGCCATGCTCCTCGACCACGGCGCGGATGTTGCGGCCCACCATGCGCCACGGGGTCGAATAGTGCAGCCGCTGCGTGTAGCTGCGCGCCCCTGCCCCCAGCCCGATCGTGCCGTCGCGCTGGCAGCGATATTCGAGCTCGGCCAGGTGGCCTTCCCCGTCGCGCCGAAACTGTCGCATCGTCTCCTGGCGAAACCCGGCCCCGCGCAGCAATTCAACTGCGAGGTCGTACAGGGCCCCCATCTGCCCGGGCGACGGGGCGGGGGGCGCTTCGCTGCGCCTCGAAAGCCCCGTCAGCGGGCGGACGTAGAGAGGGTAGAGGAACAGGCTCGTGGCCGGAGACTCGATCCCTCGTTTTAGCGACTGGCGCCAGGTATCCATTGTCTGGCCGGGAAGGCCGTAGATCAGGTCGATGTTGAAGTGGGGGAAGCGCGCCTCGCCGATGCGCTCTATCGCGTCGTTGTGAAGGCCGAAGTCGAAGCGGCGGTTGACCTGGCGCAACTCTTCGGGCACGAAGGACTGCACGCCCAGGCTGAGGCGCTGAAAGCCCACCTCGCGCAGGAGGGCGATTTTCTCCGCGTCGAGCGTCTCGGGGCTGGCCTCGATGCAAGCGTGCGCCTGTTCGGGAGAGATGCCGAGCTCCTGGCGCAGCGCCGAGACCAGCCGGCGCAGTTCGCCGGTTTCGAGGAAGGTCGGGGTGCCTCCCCCGAGGTAGAGGCGCGCGAAGCGGGCCTCGCCCAGGGCGCGGGCGTAAGCCCTCATCTCGCGGGCCAGGGCGTCGAGGTAGATGGCCGTGGGGGAGGCGCCCTGGGGGACAAAGGTGAAGAGGTTGCAGAAGGAGCAGCGCTGGTTGCAGAAGGGGACGTGGACGTAGCAGAACAGGGCGGAGCGGTCCTCCCCCGCCCAGGCCTCTTCCAGGGAGACGGGCGCCGCGAGCGGTCGATAGGCCTTTTTGTGCGGGTAGCCGTAGACGTAGCCGGGATAGGCGTTGTCCGCCAGGTCCCGGCGCAGTCGGGCCCGCAAGTCGTCAGAGGTAGAAGTGGGCATAAGGCACCATGGTCACCGTGGGGTGAGCGAGGCGATGGCCCCAGAGGCCGTCTTCCCCAAAGGCCTCCCCGTGGTCGCCCATGAACAGGCAGAAGCAGTCGCCGCGAGCGCGCACGGCACGGAACAGGGCGGGCAACTGGCCATCGACGTAGGCCAAAGCGGCGGCCTGCGAGGCGAGGCCATCGACTCCCGGGCCGGGGAGGTAATGGGCGTGAGGCGGGTGCGTGGCCGAGACGTTCAGGAACAGCAGGAAGCGCTCGTCGGGGCCTACCGTTTCCAGCCAGTCCAGAGCGACGCGGACCTGGTTGGCGGTCGAATCGCGTGCCGTCACGCCCAGCGCCGGCGACCAGGTGCTTTCCTCGAAGTAGCCGGGCAGGACGCGGCCGAGCGGGTTGCGCTTGTTGAAGAAGCCAACCCCGCCCACGCAGAAGGTGCGATAGTCGAGCTGGCGGAAGCCGGCAAGGACGTTGTCCACTCCCGAGAAGGTGTAGGTCTGGGGGACGATGGTCAGCGATCCCTCGAAGTCGAGGGCGAGCAGCCTCGGGTGATTGCCCGTGCCCTGGGGGGTGGGCAAGAAGCCATGGAAGAACGCCAGGTGCGCGGGCAACGTGAACGTCCCCGGCGTGTCGCGCGCCTCCCAACCACCGGCCGGGAGCAGTTCCGCGAGGTGGGGCGTGCGCGCCTCGGCGAGCGCCCGGGCGGCGACGTCAAAACGGAGACAATCGAGGGTGACGAACAGGACGCTCGCCCGGCCGACGACCTGGTGCATGTCGATCATGAGCGGTACTCTGCCCGCGGTGGGGGCCCCGAGTCATCATGGCGAGCAAGGGGCTGAGGTTCAAGCTGGGTAGGGCGCCCAAGAGGTGAGCCCTGAAAGGCCCGGGGTCGTTCGCCGTCTTGACGCGCGGCGGGGCCCGCTGTTACTTTCTGTCCGGGCCGGCATGGGGCTGGCCTGACGAACGCGAGAGAGGAGCTCCGCTGCCATGCACGTCCTGGCCCCCGATCTGCTCGAGGAAGTGCGCCAGCTCCCCGTCGGGGCCCCCGTGCTGGCGGGGGCCGTCGGCCTGTTCCTGTGGGCCCTGGGTGGAAGGTGCCACCGCTTCTGGCTGGCGCTGGGGCTGACGGCGACGGCCGGGACGCTCGGGCTGGCCTATGGCCGCGAGTACGGGACGCAACCGCTCGTGGCTGGCCTGCTGCTGGCGGTGTCGGCCGGGGCGCTGGCGCTGTCCCTGGTGCGGCTGCTGCTGTTCGTGGCGGGCGGCATCGTGGGCGTGGCGCTGTTGCGCACGCTGGCGCCGGAGTGGAACGAGCCCCTGGTGAGCTTTGCGGGCGGGGGACTGGTAGGGGTGCTGCTCTACCGGCTCTGGGTGGTGGTGCTGTCGAGCCTGGCGGGGAGCGTCTTGTTGGGCTACAGCGTGCTCGTGCTGGCCGACCGGGCGAGAAAGTTCGACAGCGTGACCTGGGCCGGGCAAAACGGCCCGCTGCTGAACTGGGCCGTGGTGGGCACGATGGTGGTCGGCATGTTGGTGCAGTTCCTCGTCGGCCGGCGGTACGACCGGAAAAAAAAGAAGGCCCACGAGGTGCGAAAACAGGACAGGGCCCGCGCGAAGGCGCCCCCTCCCCCACCGCCCCCTCCCCCGCCGGAGCCGTGGTGGAAGGCAACGTGGTCGGGGATGTTCGAGCGCAAGGCCGGGTGATTCCTGGCGCATGCGCTGAGCAACGAGCGTCCCAGGCCGGACGACGGGGGCGTTTCTCCGTACGATCATCGTCAGGAGGATCTGCGCGGAAGCCCAGCCCCAGCAACCCCAACCGGGAGATGCTTCATGTCGGCCGAGCTACCGGACCTGCTATCGTTGGCGGCGCGTGTCATCGACGGCGGCGCGATTGCGCGCGACGAGGCGCGGGCGCTGTTCTTGCTCCAGGGCGAGGACGTCTACGACCTGTTCTACGCCGCCCACAAGGTGCGCCGGCACTTCCACGGCAACCGGGTTACTTTTTGCAGCATCCTGCCCACCAAGTTCGGGCATTGCAGCGAGGACTGTGGGTTCTGCGCCCAGAGCGCGCACTTCGACACGGGCATCGAGCCACACGCTATGATGGATGCCGCCGACGTGGCGAAGGCGTGCGCGAGCGCGCGCGACAACGGCGCCAGCGCCTTCGGGATCGTCAACAGCGGGCGCGGCCCCACCAAGCGCGAATGGCCGAAGATCATGGAGGCCGTCCACGCGATGAAGGAGGTGGACGGCATCTGCCACTGCGCCACGCTCGGCACGCTCGACGAAGAGCAGGCGCGCGACCTCAAGGCGGCCGGGGTGCGCCGCATCAACCACAACCTCGAAACGTCGCGCGAGTTCTACCCCAAGGTGGTGACCACGCACACCTGGCAGGAGCGCGTCGAGACGGTGCGGCTGGCCCAGAAGGTGGGGCTGGAGACGTGCTGCGGCTGCATCTTCGGCATGGGCGAGTCGGTCGAGGATCGCGTCAGCCTCGCCTTCAGCCTCAAGGAGCTCAACCCCCACGTCGTCCCGCTCAACTTCCTCTTCCCCATTGCCGGCACGCCCCTGGCGGACAGCCCGCGCCTGCGGCCGATGGAGATCCTGAAGATCATCGCCGTGATGCGGCTCGTACTGCCGACGGTGGACTTGAAGGTGGCCGGAGGGCGCGAGAAGAACCTGCGCGACCTCCAGAGTTGGATCTTCTACGTGGGCGGAACGAGCGGGCTGATCGGCAACTACCTCGCCACGCTTGGCCGGCCGAACAGCGAAGACCTGCAGATGATCGAGGACCTCGAGTTGAGCTGGCAGGACGATCGCGTCGGCGACGTCGATCCGAACGGCGCACCGCCCCCCTCGATCGCGGAGGAAGCGCCGCGGTCGTGGGCGTTGCCGGTGTTGTCGTGAGCCCCTTCATTTAGCCGCGGTCCTCGAACCGCGCTCCGGCGGCCCCTCATGGCGGCGTGGATGGAGGACGACCTGGACGAGCGCCGGCGCCTCGGCCTCTACCGCACGCGCCGGCGCTTGCAATCCGCCCAGGGCGCCTGCGTTCGCGTGCGCGGACGGGAACTGCTCAACTTCTCCTCCAACGACTACCTCGGCCTCGCCGCCGACCCGCGGCTGGCCCGCGCCGCCGCGGTCGCGGCGCGGAAATACGGCTGCGGCGCTGGGGCCTCGCCGCTCGTCTCGGGACTGTTGCCTCCCACGCGAGCCCTCGAGCGCGCACTCGCAGAATGGGAGGGCACCGAGTCGGCGCTGGTCTTCAGCAGCGGCTTCGCGGCCAATCTCGCCGTCGTCAGCGCCCTCGCCGGCCGCGACGATGCGCTCTTCAGCGACGCCCTCAATCATGCCAGCCTGATCGACGGGTGCCGCCTGTCGCGGGCCCCGATTCACGTCTATCGGCACGCCGACGCGGGCCACCTGGCCGAGTTGCTGACGGTGCACGGGCCGCGGGCGCGGCGCCGGGTCATCGTCACCGACACCGTCTTCGGCATGGACGGCGACCTGGCCCCGCTGGCAGAACTGGGGCGGCTGGCGGAGGAGCACGACGCCCTCCTCCTGATCGACGAGGCGCACGCGACCGGCGTGCTCGGCGAGCACGGTCGGGGGGCCAGCGAGGTGTGCCTGGACGGGCTGGCCGCGGAACGACTGATCAAGGTTGGCACGCTGAGCAAGGCGCTGGGGGCACAGGGCGGGTTCGTGTGTGGGGAGCGCCGGCTCATCGACTATCTCATCAACCACGCCCGGCCCTACGTGTTCTCGACCGGCATTGCCCCGCCGGTCGCGGCGGCGGCGCGGCGGGCCGTGCGAATCGTGCAGGAAGAACCGGAGCGGCGCCGGCACGTGCTCTCTCTGGCGTGGCGGCTGCGGAGAGGGCTGGGCCTCCCCATCGCTGGATCGGGGCCGCCAATCGTTCCCGTCATGGTTGGCGGGGCGCGCGAGGCGGTCGCCCTGTCGAAGCGGCTGGAGGAGCGCGGGCTGCTGGTGCCGGCCATCCGCCCGCCGTCGGTGCCGGAGGGGACGGCGCGGTTGCGCATCAGCCTTACGGCGGGGCACAGCGATGCGGATGTCGAGCGGTTCGTGGAGGCGCTGGACAACCTGCGCGACTGCCTCCCGCCAGCGTCTTGACCAGCAGCCCTGACAAGCGGGGCTCCAAGAGAAGTCAGGACGGGTCGGAGAACGTCCCGGGTTGCACGCCGAAGTAGCGGGACAGTTTGCCGATGTGCTTCCGGTTCAAGGCCCGCTTCCCCGAGAGCACCTCGGAAATAGTCGATTCGGCAATCTCCGTCTCTCGGGCCAATTCGGCCTGCGTCACGCCGCGCGCCTCAACCAAGTGCGCAAGCAACTGCCCGTCCGGGAGCGGCGCCATCGGGTGCTCGTCGCGCTCGTAGCGCTCAACCAAGTCGCTCAGGACGTCGAGGTAGTCCTGCTCGTCCACACCGAGAGCTTCTCGATCGAGCAGGGAATCGACCGTCGCGATTGCTCGGTCGAGCTCCTCCTCGGAGCGGAGGGGGCGCAGCGGGAAGCGGCGGACGAGGTCGAAATACACGCCTCCTGGAGCCTCAGAAATTGTCGGATTCAGTGGTAGCATGGTTCTGTTCCGAATGCGCCGCGGCGCATCCGTTGTGCGCCGCGGCGGAAGAAGGAGAAGGGCCGTTAGTCGGCCTTCCATTTCCCCAAGTCGTATTCGTCGTGGGTCAGGGCGTGTCGGATGAACACTTTCCCTCGGTTGAAGTGAATGACAGCGATGAGGCGATATTTATTGCCCCCGACGTCGAATACTGTGAACTTCCCAACTTGGTCCACGCCCCTGCCGTAGACAGCATGGACGTCGGCGACTTTCTCCCAGTTCGCCCGCTCCGCGGTCTGATGCCAAGCTCGCAAAGGCCCTTCCGCGTCTGGATGAAGCTCCCAGAATAGACGGAGCTTCTTGATCGAAATGACGTGCATCAACCACCTCACAAAGGAGTGAAGGAACCATCGAAAATACCTCCTCATAGCATCCGTTTTATACACCAATGGACGTTGTTGAAGTCCGCTTGGCAGACCTCTCTCTAAGTATCGCCCTTCCAGAGCGGATTATCAAGGGCAATCTTCGCAAAATGCGAAGATTGCCGCAGGTCATGCCTCGGCCTCTACCAACGAAGCTCGTTCCAGGCATAATGCCCATGGCGTCAGTGTTTCCACCGCGCAGGAAGAGAACCAGGCCCGACCCAGGTGGCCCCATGTCCTTGCAACTCTCTCCTTCCCAGCAGCGGGGCTATGACGAACTGCGACGCTTGCTCCCCCTCGGCAACGTCTTCGTGCTCGCGGGCAACGACGGCGCCGGCCGCACCACCGTTTTGCGCCAGCTTCACCGCGACGTCGGCGGGGCCTTCCTGAACATGCAGGACTTCATTTGCGCCCTGCGCCTGCGCGACCCCGCAGCCCTGGAAGAGACCTTCGAGCAACTCGTGCTTCAGGCGCTCGAGGCCCACGACGTCGTGATCGTGGATGACCTCCGGCTGCTGAGCAACGTGGCCACGCACCACTTCTACCCGCGATTCGGCTTGCTCGACGCGCCGCTCACCACGCTGACCAGCTTCGCGGCCGACGCCGGCAAGAAGCTGGTTTTCGCGACCGTTCAGGAGCCGTCCCGGCCTATCAAGGAGCGTTGCCACTTCGCCCGCATCCGCGAGTTCGACGCCGAGGATTACGAGGTTTTGTGTCGGTGTTACCTCGGTGCCGACCGTGCTGGGCAGCTCGACTACCGCAGGGTCTACCGCTTCGCCCGGGAATTGAACGCCCATCAGCTCAAGGCTGCTTGCCAGTTTCATCGCGACCGGGACGGTCTCGACACGGACCAGTTCATCGACTACCTGCGGTCCAACCGGCTCTTCAGCAACGTGGACCTGGGCGAGGTCCAGTCCGTCGAGCTCCGCGACCTGCACGGCGTGGACGACGTGATCCGCAGTCTGGAGGCCAACATCGTCGTGCCCCTGGAGAACGACGAGCTGGCCAGCGAACTGGGCCTGAAGCCGAAGCGGGGCGTGCTGCTGGCGGGGCCCCCGGGCACGGGCAAAACCACCATCGGGAGGGCGCTGGCGCATCGGCTCAAGGGCAAGTTCTTCCTGCTCGACGGCACTTTCATCGCAGGCTCGTGCAACTTCTTCGAGCGCGTCCACGACTTGTTCGAGAAGGCCAAGCAGAGCGCGCCGTCGATCCTGTTCATCGACGACAGCGACATGCTCTTCGAGAGCCAGGACATGCAGGGCGCCGGCCTGTACCGCTACCTGCTAACCCTGCTCGACGGGCTGGAGAGCGAGACCGCCGGCCGGGTCTGCGTAATGATGACGGTCATGGACGTGGCGACGCTGCCGCCGGCGCTGGTGCGCTCGGGGCGGGTGGAGCTCTGGCTGGAGATGCGCCTCCCCGACGAGGCCACGCGGGCCGTGATCCTCCAGCGCCACCTGGCCGGCCTGCCCAAGACAATCGACGAGGTGGACGGGGCGCTCCTGGCGCGGGAGACGGGCTCGTTCACCGGCGCGGACCTGAAGCGGCTGGTCGAGGACGGCAAGGCGCTGCTCGCCTATGACCGGGCGCGCGGCCTGTCTCTGCGGCCCGCGACGGAATACTTCGCGGAGGCCGTGCAGACGGTCCGCACCAACAAGGAGTCCTACGCCGCGGCGGAAAGCCGTGCCCGGTCCCGGGTGACACCGGCGGCATTCGCGTCCTTCCTGGAAGGCTGACGGCCCACTGGAATGGTGTGCGAGGCGTAGAACGACGCGACAGTCGAGTGTGGTCGGAGTCGCAGAAAGTGTCGGATGGCGTGTTGGCCCGTAGCGCTGCTGTACGAACAAGCTTATGTGCCATCCCCCGCTGTGGCATGATGGGCGGCAACCACAATCACCCGAGGTGAGTGGAGCAAGGGCTTGTGATTTCATCTTTTCTGCACACCAAATTCAGGAGATAGCATGTCCATCCCCATCAGTTGCCCGACGTGCAGAAAGACGGCGCTCGCCCCCGAAGCGGAAGCCGGCAGAAGCGTGGCCTGTGCTGGGTGCGGCACGGTCATCCCCGTGCCGGCGTTCCCGATGGCGGTCCCGGCGGCCAGTGAGCCAGCCCGTCCCGCTCTTCCACCGAGCCCTCCCGAGGCGAGTGCCAGCGGCGAGGTGAGCACGTGGGTGTGGCGTGGCCTCGAATTCGGGGCGTTCGTCGCGATCTGCGTTATCTTCGCATTCATCGGGGCTGCCTCGAGTCGCGACGAGCCGGGCCTCGCCGCAAGCCGCATGGCCCGGAAGGTTGGGGCACCGCTGGCCCTCTTGCTGATCGCCGCGGTCGAGCTGGTCCGCTGGCTTGTGAAAAAGCAACCGGCGCCCCTGACCAGGGCCGCCCGAGAAGGACGCACCATGCCAACCGAAGGGCCTCCGTCCCAAGGGTGCTGCCCCTCTTGCCAGGGCGACCTGGTCCCGGGCGAATGGGGATTGCGCGGGAGCACGTGCCGGGCCTGCCGGCGATACTTTCCCTCCCCCGATGAATGCGACGAGGTTCGGGCCACGTTCCGGCAGTGGCGGCATTTACTGTTCCTGGTCGCGGAGCTTCACGCGTTGGGATACGAGCGGGCCCGCGTCGTCCCGTGGATCGAGGACACCGCGGGCGGGGGCGACTGGCACTGCATCATTGCCCCCGCCTCGATGATCTCCCCGGCGCACGGGGCCAGGATCGACGAACGCATCGCGTGGTGGGGAGGGCCCAGCCCTCCAGGGAGGGACTTCCCTTACTACATCGGTCGCGGGTGGCGCGGATTGCCAGGGATGCCGCCAGGCTTCGATTCCGCCCACAACCTGGCCAGGGGGTATCCAAAACTGGCCGAGCAGTGTCTCGGTCGCGACCTCGAGTACGTCGAATGGTATCGAGGCATGTTGCAGACGACGGGGCCTGACGGGGTCGTCTACGCGAGCGCATTTTGGGACCACGACGATCCTCGGCCGATTGCTTACGTCCGCGTGATTGGCGCGGAGGGGAAGCGCGATACCGTGGTGCCGCTTCCGCCGCCAGGACGGGCAGCGTCGCGAGGATAAGGGCCCGCCGGGCGCCCGCATTCGACACGCGCCCTCGCCGGCCCCGCTGTGCTCCGCGAAAGTTGCCCCGACACCTTCCCCCCGCCCTCGCTTCTCGTAAATCGACAACCGAGATCATCCACGCGAGGAGACCGTCCCCATGTCCGGCACCTCTCGCCGCGCCGTTACGGCCTGTCTCGGGCTTGTGCTGCTGGCCGCCCTTGGCTTGCCCGCCGGCGGCCAGGACGGTGCGAAGAAGAAGCCCCTCTCGCGCATCGCCTTCGGTTCGTGTGCCCACCAGGACCGACCCCAGCCCATCTGGGGGCCCATCGTCGCGACCAAACCCGACCTCTTCCTCTTCATCGGCGACACCATCTACGCCGACACCGAAGACCTGAACGTGATGCGCGCCAAGTACGCCAAGATGGCCGCCGAGCCGGGCTACCAGAAGTTGCTCAAAGCGAGCCCGGTGCTGGCGACCTGGGACGACCACGACTATGGCGGCAACGACGCGGGGGCGGAGTACCCGAAGAAGCGCGAGTCGCAGCAGGCATTCCTCGACTTTTTCGGCGTCGCCAAGAATTCGCCGCGCCGCAAGCAGGAGGGCGTCTATCACGCCGAGGTCTTCGGCCCACCGGGCAAGCGCGTGCAGGTCATCCTCCTCGACACGCGCTACTTTCGCAGCCCGCTCAAGAAGGGGGCGAAGCGAGTTGGCGGCGTGGTGCCCTACGTCCCCAACCCCGACAAGGGCGCCACGATCCTGGGCGAGGCGCAGTGGAAGTGGCTGGGCGAGCAGTTGAAGGCCCCCGCTGAAGTGCGGCTGCTCGTCTCCAGCATCCAGGTCGTGGCCGAGGACCACGGCTTCGAGAAGTGGATGAACTTCCCCGGCGAGCGCGCCCGGCTGTTCGAGTTGCTGCGCGAAAGCAAGGCGGCGGGCGTCATCCTGTTGAGCGGCGACCGGCACCTGGCCGAACTCTCGCAGATGGACGCGGGGCTCGACTATCCGCTCTTCGACCTGACCTCGAGCGGGCTGAACCAGGGCAACAAGCGCTGGCGGGCGCTGGAGCCGAACAAGCATCGCGTCGCCACGATGAACGTGGGCAACAACTTCGGCCTCCTCACCATCGACTGGGACCGCGCCGATCCGCTCCTCCGCCTCCAAGTGCGCGACGAGGAGGGCGAGGTCACCATCCAACAGAAGGTGCCGCTGAGCCGGTTGCAGCCGGGCAAGAAGGCGGGGCCGAACCTGGCCGCCGAGGCGCGCAAGTACGTCGGCAAGGTGTACACCCTCGACATGGATGTGCGCGGCGTCGGCAAGAGCCGGAACGGAGCGATGATCTTCCTCAACTCGCTGGCGGACTTCCGCAGCGAGCGCAACTTCGCGGTGGTCCTCGACGGAAAGGCGCTGGAAGCAGAGTGGAAGAAGGCGAAGATCGACCCGCTGACGCACTACGCCGGCAAGCGCATTCGCGTCACGGGGACGGTGACGCTGTTCAACGACCAACCGCAGGTCCGGGTGAAAGAGCTCAAGCAGGTGCGGATTGTGGAAAAATGAGTGGCGAAACAACACCGCCAGGGAGGCGAAGGGCGCATGAAAGCCGTCGTGCTGGATAGCTGGGGCGACCCCGAGAAGGTGCTGCAGGTGCGCGAGGTGCCAGCGCCGAAGCCGGGGCGCGGGCAGGTGCGCGTGCGCATGCTGGCCGCCCCGATCAACCCGTCCGATCTGCTGATGGTCCGCGGCGAATATGGCCGGCAGCCGACCCTGCCCTCGACGCCGGGCTTCGAGGGCGTTGGCGTCGTCGAGGAAGGATCGGGCATCCTGGCCTGGCGCGTGAAGGGCAAGCGCGTCGCCGTCCTGAACAGCGGGGGCGGGAACTGGGCCGAGCAGGTGGTCATCCCCGCGCGCCAGGCGGTGCCGGTGCCCGATGCGCTGACCGACGAACAGGCCGCGAGCTTCTTCGTCAACCCCGCCAGCGCCCTGGTGATGACGCGCCAGGTGTTGAACGTGCCCGCAGGCGCCTGGCTGCTGCAAACCGCCGCGGGGAGCGCGCTGGGCCGCATGGTCATCCGCCTCGGCAAGACAGAGGGTTTTCGCACGCTCAACGTCGTGCGCCGGCGCGAGCAGGTCGAAGAGCTGAAGCGCCTCGGGGCCGACGCCGTAATCGCGACCAACGAGGAGCCCCTGGTAGAGCGCGTGCGGGCGCTGACCAACGGCGAGGGGGTGCGCTACGCCATTGACGCCGTGGGCGGATCGACGGGCTCGGACGCGGTGAAGGCGCTGGGGCGCGGCGGGCGGTTGCTGGTGTACGGCACCCTGTCGGCCGAGCCGATGGCGGTCGATCCGCGGGCGCTGATGGACGGCCAGAAGCGCATCGAGGGGTTCTGGCTGTCGGAGTGGGTGCGCTCGCAAGGCCCGCTGCGGATGCTGATGCTGTTCCGCCAGATCGGCCGACTGCTGCGCGAAGGCGTGCTCAGCAGCGAGGTGGGCACGACCTTCCCGCTCGACGAGGTGCAGGCGGCCGTGCGCCTGGCGGCGACGCCGGGGCGCCAGGGCAAGGTGCTGCTGAAGATCGGGACGCGCTGAGGACCGCGCGAAACGGCAAGCAACAGGGGCCCCTCTTGCTTGCTTGCCGTTTCGCGCTCCGCGAACTGCCCTGGACACGCCGCCCCGCCGACGCTATCCCTTCGCCACTTCGGGTAGGAGGATCGCGTCACCGGAGGGGTGCCATGTACCGTCGCCTCGTGCCCCTGTGTGGGCTGTTCCTGCTGGCCGGCTGCTTCGGCGACGACACTAGCTCGATGCTCGTCTCCCCCAGCCCCTTCGGCCCGCAAGCCCGCCCGAACCTCCCCACCCGCGCAACCCACGCCCCCGCCACCGAGGCGGTCGCGGTCCACGTCGCGGAGGTCGGCCGCAAGGTGCTGGACGCCAACCCGCAGATTGCCCTGCGGCCCCATTTCACCACCAGCGGAGACCCGAAGCCCGACGTCGCGCACCAGTTCAACGGGACCAGCTTCGAGAGCCCCCAGATCGTCATCACCGAGGGGCTGGTGCGCCAGTGTCGCGGCGACAACCAGCTCGCGGCCGTCCTTTCGCTCGAACTGGCCCGGCTCGTCGTCGAACGCGAGGCGCTGGTCCCGCCCCGCTCGCGGCTGTCCGACCGCACCGTGCCGCCCGACGTGCCGGTGGGGAACGATTCGCACGGCGCCTTTGGATCGTCCGACGGCACCCGGCACGTCGAGCTGGCGATGCTCGACAAGCAGCGCGTCCGGCCTCACACCCCTGCCCCGGTGCCGCCGCCGCCCGAGTTGCTGGCGCGAGGCTATCTCACGCGGGCCGGCTTCGCCAGCGGCGACCTCGACGACGTCCTCCCGGTGTTGCAGCGGGCGGAAGAGCAGGCGCCTGCGGCAGTCCTGGGGGCCCCGCAGCGGTGAAAGGGCGCGCCCGCGCTCTCGTTTGGGCCACCGGCAGGAAAAGGCCTCCTTGGAGGACGGCTCTCCCGAGCCGTCCTACAGGAAACCAAGCCCTGCCGCGCGCCTTGTGCTTGCCCCGGCCGGCATTCGGAATATTCTCTGGGGAGACGGGCAAGGCCGTCGCACTCTCCTCAAACGAGTCGCATCATGAGACCTCTCCGCGTGCTGGGTTGGCTGACAGTGGCACTGGTGCTGTTGGTTCCCTCGGGCTGCAAGCGCGGCCCGACGCGCATCAAGGTCGGCTTCGTCAGCAACAACGCCGAGACCTTCTGGAACATCGTCGAAAAGGGCGCGCAGGAGGCAGCCGGCAAGGAGGACGTCGAGCTGGTCTTCCGCCGGCCCCCGACCGGCAGCGCCGCCGAGCAGAAAGAGATCATCGACACGATGCTCGCCCAGGGCGTTAAGGCCATCTCGATCAGCGTCAAGGCACCCGACGAACAGATCGACATGCTCGACCGCGTCGCGCTGCGCGTGCCGCTGCTGGCCGTCGATAACGACGCCGAGAAGAGCAAGCGCCGCTGCTACATTGGGACCAACAACGTCAAGGCCGGCCGAACCGTCGGCAAGCTGGTGCGCGAGGCGATGCCCGAGGGCGGGGTCGTCGCCCTATTCGTCGGCCAGCTCGAACCGATCAACGCCCGCGAGCGCGTCCAGGGCGTCCTCGAAGAGCTCGCCATCGACAAGAGCACCCTCCAGAGCGCCGACGGCAAGTATCGGCTCGATCAGAAGCAGCCGCACACCGACAACATCAGCCGCAAGGTCTGCACCGAGAAGGCCAAGACGGTCATCTCCAACAACAAGGACGAGCCCAACCTCTGCCTCGTAGGGCTGTGGGCCTACAACCCGCCCTGCCTGATCTCGGCCGCGCGCCAGCGCGAGAAGCTGGGCAAGGTGAAGATCGTCGGTTTCGACGAGGACATGGACACGCTGCGCGGCATCGAGGCGGGCCACGTCCACGCGACCGTGGTGCAGAACCCGTTCGAGTTCGGCCGGCGCTCGGTCGAAGTCATGGCCGCTCTGGCCCGCAAGCAGGAGCCAACCCCTCCCCTGCCCACGAGTGGAAAGATCGACGTCGACGAGCGCATCGTGACGCGCGAGGGCGGGAAGGGTCGGCTCAAGGCCTCGGAGGTCCGGCCCGAGATGGAGAAGCTCCTGGGCCAGTGAGCTCCGGCTCGTTTCGGCCGGCCTCGACGCCCGAGGCCGGCGCTCTCCCTTTCTCTGATGGGTCGCGTCCAGCCGTGACTGCTTCTCTCCTGCTCCAGGTGCGCGGGCTGCGCAAGCACTTCCCCGGCGTTCAGGCCCTCGACGGCGTCTCCCTCGAGCTGAGCGCGGGCGAGGTGCTCGCGGTCGTCGGCGAGAACGGCGCGGGCAAATCGACCCTGATGAAAGTGCTCGCCGGCGTCCACGCCCCCGACGAGGGCGAACTGCTCCTCGACGGCCAGCCCGTCCGCTTCACCGGCGTCGCCGACGCGCTGCGGCACGGCATCAACCTCATCCACCAGGAGCTCAACCTCGCCGAGAACCTCTCCGTGGCCGCCAACCTGTTCCTCGGCCATGAGATCCTCCACGGTGGGCCGCTCGGCTGGCTCGACCGTGCGGCGATGGATCGAGGGGCCGCCGCGCTGCTCGCGCGCGTCGGGTTGACGTGCTCGCCGTCCACGCGCGTCGATTCGCTCAAGCCTGGGCAGCGGCAACTGGTGGAGATTGCCCGCTCGTTGGGGATGGAAGCGCGGGTGCTCATCATGGACGAGCCGACCTCCAGCCTCACGCAGGGCGAGACCGACCGCCTCTTCGAGGTCGTCGCCGACCTGAGGCGGGCAGGCGTGGCGGTCATCTACATCTCTCACCGGCTGGGCGAGGTCAAGGAGGTCGCCGACCGCGTCGTCGTGCTGCGCGATGGCCGCAACGCGGGGGACCTCGCAAAGGATGACGTGAACCACGACAACCTCGTCCGGCTCATGGTGGGGCGCGATCTCAAACAGCTCCACCCGCGCAACCACGCCGCCAAGGCGCCGGGCCCCGTCCGGCTCGAGGCCCGCGGCGTTCTCTACGAGAGCGGGCCCGAGGAGCCGGCGTCCTTCCACGTGCGCGGCGGGGAGATCGTCGGCATGGCCGGGCTCGTTGGCGCCGGCCGCACCGAGCTGGCCGAGGCGCTCTTCGGCATCCGCCCGCTTCGCGGGGGGGAAGTGCTGATCGACGGCCAGAAGGCGCACCTCGGCCACCCGCATGCAGCCATCGACGCGGGGCTGCTCCTGGTGCCGGAGGACCGGCGCCACCACGGGCTCCTCCTCGAACGCAGCATCCGCTACAACCTCACCCTCCCCAACCTCGACGCGGTGTCGTCGCTGCGCTTCGTCGTGCCGCGCCGGGAAGAAGCACTGGCGAGCCGCCTGAGCGAACGGCTGCGCGTTCGGGCGTCGGGGCTGAACCAGCCGACGGGGCAGCTCTCGGGAGGCAACCAGCAGAAGGTGGTGCTGGGAAAATGGCTCGGCCGCTCGCCGCGCGTGCTCGTCCTCGACGAGCCGACGCGCGGCGTGGACGTGGGGGCGCGCGGCGAGATTTACGCCCTGATCGACCAGCTCGCCGAGTCGGGCGTGGCGGTGCTGATGATCTCCAGCGACCTCGAGGAAGTGCTGGGCATGAGCGACCGGGTGCTGGTGCTGCACCAGGGCAGATTGGCGGGGGAACTGGCGCGGGAAGAACTCAGCGAGACCGCCGTGATGAACCTCGCCACCGGCAGGGCAGGCGAGGCGATGGCCACGAATGGGGGGAGCGCATGACGCGGTTGCTGGGCGTCTTCTTGCTGGTCGCGGTGCTGTTCGGCGTGCTCATGGCGTCGAACCCCAACGCCAGCGACCCGGAGAACTTGCAGGACATGGCCCGGCGCCAGGGCTTCTACAGCATCCTCACCCTCGGCGCCGGCCTGCTCATCATCACGGGCGGCATCGACCTGTCGATCGGTTCGCTCGTCGGCCTCAGCGCCGTCGCCTTCGCCGTCCTGATGGGGAAGGGAGTGCCTCCCACCGTCGCCGTCATCCTCGTCCTGTGTGGGAGCATGGTCATCGGACTGGTACACGGCTTGCTCATCACCCAGTTGCGCTTGCAGCCTTTCCTCGTGACCCTGTGCGGCCTGTTCGTCTACCGCGGGCTGGCCAAGCAGCTCTCGGCGAGCGACATCGGACTGGGCACCGCCCGCAACAGCCCTGGCGTGACGCCGGCCTTCCTGGCGGACCTGGAGCGGTGGGTGACGCTGGCGCAGGGCAAGGCGTTCGGCGTGCCGATCATTCTGGTGCTTTCCCTGGCCCTCGCCGGCGTGCTGGCCGCGCTGCTTCACGGGAGCGTCTACGGGCGCTACCTCTACGCCATCGGCGGGAACGAGCAGGCCGCGCGCTACGCCGGCATCCCGACGGATCGCTACAAGATTTTCGCCTACGTCACCTGCTCCTGGCTCGCCGGCCTGGCCGGCGTCCTCGAGTTGCTGGACGTGGGCGCCGCCTCCCCGCCCCAGGCCGGGACGCTCTACGAGCTCTACGCGATCACCGGGGCGGTCCTGGGCGGGTGCAGCCTGCGCGGCGGCGAGGGCACGGTCGTGGGCATCCTGCTGGGCACGGCCGTGTTGCCGCTCATCAAGACGCTGATCATCTTCCTCCAGGTGCCCGACAGCATCGAGTACACGATCATCGGGCTCGCGCTGCTGGTGGGCACCGTGGGCGACGAGCTGTTCAAGCGCCGCGCGGCCAACCGAGGCGGGTAGCCCGCACGCGGGGCCTCACGAGCAGGAATCCGCTTGCGGCCATCGTGTGGGTGTGGGATACAACAAAGACCGCTCGAACGCTGCTCGCAACAGGGACGGTCCCCGAAGAGGTAGCACGCCATGCAAGACGTTCTCGGCCTGATCCTCGGCGGCGGTCGCGGCGCCGGCCTCTACCCGCTGACGAAGCTGCGCAGCGCCGCCGCCGTGCCGGTGGCGGGGCAGTATCGGCTGATCGACATCCCGATCAGCAACTGCATCAACAGCGGGCTGCCGCGCATCTACGTCCTCACCCAGTTCCTCTCCGTGAGCCTGCACCGCCACATCGCCAAGACCTACAAGTTCGCCCCGTTCACGCGCGGGTTCGTCGAGGTACTGGCCGCCCAGCAGACCAACGAGGCGACCGACTGGTATCGCGGCACCGCCGACGCCGTGCGGCAGAACCTGCGCTATCTCAAGGCCGACGGCGCCACCGACACCCTGATCCTGTGCGGCGACGGCCTGTATCGCATGAACTACCGCGAGTTGCTGGCGACGCACCGCGAGACGGGGGCCGACGTCACCATCGCCGTCCATCCTGTGCCGCGGGCGCAGGCGCCCAAGGTGGGCGTCGTCCGGCTCGCCGACGACAACCGCATCGTCGAGTTGGTCGAGAAGCCGCAGTCGGCGGAGCAGCTCGACGCGCTCCGGGCCCCGGCACCGTGGCTCGAGAAACGCGGCCTGGCGGGGGTGGGGCGCGAGCACCTGGCCAACACCGGCATCTACCTGTGCCGGCGCGAGGTGCTGTTCGACTTGCTCGCCGCCCAGCCCGACGCGACCGACCTGGTCACGGAGTTGTTCGCCCGCAACCTGCGAACGCACCGCTTCCAGGCCCATCTGTTCGACGCCTACTGGGAGGACCTGGGCAGCATCAAGACCTACCACGAGGCCAGCCTGGCCCTCGCCACCACCACCCCGCCGTTCGACTTTCACAGCCCCGACGGCGTCATCTTCACGCACGTGCGCAACCTCCCCGCCTCGCAGGTGCGCGGCGCCCGGCTCGAACAGTCGCTCATCAGCGACGGCTGCCTGATCGAGGCAGGGGCTCGCATCGAGCGCTGCGTGCTTGGGCTGCGCACGCGCGTGGGCAAGAACGCGACGTTGCGCGACACCGTGGTTTGTGGCGCCGACCGCTACGAGACGGAGGACGAGCGCGCCGCCAATCGGCTCCAGCGCGTCCCCGACCTCGGGGTGGGCGATGGCTGCGTGATCGAGCGAGCCATCCTCGACAAGGACTGCCGCATCGGCACGGACGTTCGGATCGTCAACGAGCGGAAGTTGCGCGAGGCGGAGGGCGAGAACTACGCGATTCGCGAGGGGATCGTGGTGGTGCCCAAGGGGGCCGTGGTGCCGGACGGGACGGTGATTTGAGGGGGCGTCTTGGAGTGCGGCGCATTCGTCGCCGCTTGCTTTTCCTCTTTTTCCGAGGGGGAAACTCGCCTGCCGCGGAGGCGCTTCCAGGGCGAGAGAAAAGGCAGAAAAAAAGGCGGCGATAAATGCGCCGCACTCCAAGACGGCCCTCTCCCGCCACGGTCCGCAACGAGTGGCAAGAAGCCTCCGCCCTCCCCTGTTCGATCAGCGGTTGTCTCCGCTCGGCCCCCTCTGCCCTCCGCGCCGCCAGCGCCGGACCAGCGGCAAGCCCACAAGACATGCCGCCACCGCGTAGTACATGGCCCCGTCCGGCAGCGCCCGCGAAACGTACTTCACGTGCGGCTTGCGTTCTTTCGCCGATTGGTCGTCGGAGGGCGAAAAGTAAACGTCGCCCGCCCCCTTTCGGTTCGCCGAATGGTCCTCGAACTCCGTCAGCCACACGGTACTCGGCGCCTTCCCGCCGGGGAGCTTCAGCAGCCCCCATACCTCCTCCCGCGCCGTCTTGTCCAGGGAGCCGGCCCAGACGGTCTGGCCGGGCCAGTTCCCTTCCTTGTTCTCGAACGCGCCCTCGACGCGCTTGGCGCTCAGGAAGAAGACTCGCAGCAGTCGGCGTTCCGTGCCGTCCGCGCTGGCTGGCCCCTCTTGCCTTGGCTCGCTGTAGGGGAAGAACGGCCGCTCCGTCTTGAAGCTCAGGCGCGCCGCCTTGGTGGCCACCCTGTGCGGCTCCTTCTCGTCTCGGGCGATCTTGAAGGCGGTGATGAACCAGCCTTTGGCGAGGTACGGCGCAAACCACTCCGTCAGCCCCGGCGAAGCATCGTAGTCATGCTGCTTCAACCACGCGGTCAGGGCGCCGGCGTCCGTCGCGGCCAGCACCACGGCGTCGTGACCGGCGATCCGCTTCCGCTCCACCACCTCGACCTCCGCCCCCGCCCCCGCGCTTGGAGCGCGACCGCTTGCGCAACCGAGGCCACAGCCCCCCGAGGACGGGCGCGGCCGGGTCACCACCTTCGGCGCCGCGATCGTCGCCAGCCGCTTGAACGCCTCGTCCTCCGCCTCGCCCAGTTCCGGCCGCGTCGGCGTTGGCACGAGGAAGCCGAAGTCGGCGGCCTCCGTGGTGAACGACGCCCGGCGGATGAAGTGCTGCCTTTTCTCCGCCTCGTCCCAGACGATGATGGCGCTCTCGCTGGCGATGGACACCGGCTTGTTGCGCGGCGGGGCGACCCCACACCCTCTGACAGGCCCGGACCGGACCGACAGGGCCACTACAAGAACGAAGAGGACAGCAGGCCCCACGAATCGGCGCATGGTCGTTCCTCCGGTGAAGCGCGTCTGGGCGAGGTGAGAGGTTCGTGAAGCACGATCCGGGAGGGCCCGAATTATTCCCGCTGCTGGGCCCGTCAGCCTCGCCCCTTGGCGCACTCGCCTTTCAGCCCCGGAAGCACCCCATCGGGTCTTTGGCGACGTAGTCCAGGGCCTCTTCGAGCGGCATGACCATCGGCCCGAAGTCGCCGATCTGGTCCCACTTGTCCCGATGGCTCCACCACATCACTTCGACCGCGTCGCCCTTGCCGGTCGGGCGCAAGCGGGCTACGGGCCGCCCGTTGTCCGCGCGGAAGAGCGAGTAGCCCTTGCCCGCCTTCTGGACGATCACCCCGCCGCCCTGCGCTTCGCTAAAGGCCTCGATCCGGGCCAGAAGGTCGTCCTTCTTCTTCATCGCTTGTCCCTCGGTGGTTTGGGGTGAAGCAAGGATGCGCCGGCCGGTCAGGGCTGCTGTTGGGCTCGTTGCTCGAGCTTCGCCATTCGAGGCGCCCATTCTCGCCTGAATTGGCGCCGACCTCCGCACCTTTATCCGCGTTCACCTCGACCATGATACTCGTGGAGGCGCGGCCAGAGGAGAACTCGTTGGCATTTTCCCCACGGTGTGCGTTCGGGCGCCGCTGGGCAGTCGGTGGAGAGCTGCACAACTCAGCATCGGTCGGCACCCCGAGGGTTGATACAATGAGGGGCGGAACGTCGTTGGTCGTCCGCACAGCGCCCCTCGGGAGGTCGTCATGTTCCCTCAGGGCCCCGCCGAGGAACTGTCCGAGCAACGGCGCCTGGAGATCTACCAGGAGCTTGCCGATGCCCAGGACCTCCACGAGTTTACCCCGGAGCAGGCCCGTAAGTTCATCGCCGGCCGCTTCGGGATCGGCGAGGACCAGGTGCGCCAGATCGAGGGCGAGGGACGGGAGAAGCTCTGGCCGCCCTCTTGAGTTGGAGGTCAGGCCCTGCCGTCCCACTCGCCCGGGGCCCTGTGGAGCGATTGGAGGGGCCCCTTCACCGTGACGGGCTCGAAGACCGTGCTCATTACCGGCGCAGCCGGCAACCTCGGCGGCAAGCTGCGTCGCCACCTCGAAGGGCGCTATCCGCTCCGGCTGATCGACCGCGCCGCTTCCGGCGATGCTGACGTGGTCGCGGCCGACCTCTCCCAGAACTACCAGGGCTGGGCCAGGCTCTTTGAGGGCGTCGATACCGTCTTTCACCTGGCCGCCGACCCGACCGCCAAGGAGACGTGGCCGAACCTCATCGCCCCCAACCTCGACGCGACGATCAACGTCTACCTCGCCGCCGCCGAGGCTCGCGTACGGCGTTTCGTGTTTGCCAGCTCCAACCACGTGATGGGCGGGTACAAGGACGAGGCCGAGCCGTTCCTGCTCACAACGGGCCTCCCGCCGCGCCCCGGGACGCGCTACGTGGTCGAGGGGGAAACGCGCGACAGCACGCCCTACGGCTCGATGAAGCTGTTCGGCGAGCGCCTGGGGCGCTGCCTTGCCGAGGCACGTGGGACGTCGGTGCTGGCTGTGCGCCTGGGCTGGGTGCGCCCGGAGGACAATCGCCCGCAAGACGTTCCGCCGACGCGCGAGGACTGGTTCCGGCTGATGTGGCTATCGAATCGGGACTATTGCCACCTCATGGAGCGCTGTCTGCTCGCCGACGTTTCCGAGCGCTTCGCGGTGCTCAACGGGATGTCGGCCAACACCGGCATGCGCTGGGACCTGGAGAGCACGCGGAAGCTGGTCGGGTACGAGCCGCGCGACGACGTGACGCGGCCGGGCCCATTGTAGGCCGCCGCTCCGCGGCGGCCCCCGCGACGGGGCCCGGTCTACATTCTCTCATTCGTCGCTGAGGTGCTTCTCCCGCAGCACCCCCTCGATGACGTTCCACGCCGTCCCGGCGTCCGACGTCGCGTCGCTCCAGCGCCCGCTGAACCGGCCGCAGAACGACGACTTGAGCACCTCCGGCAACAGCACGCTCCGCTGCGTCGCGATCAGCGGATGTTTCAGATAGGTACACGCCTCGTCCGTCGCGCGCACCGACAGGCCCACCGACAGCTCCGCCGTGTTGCGGATGCGGTCGGCGATCTCGACGACCAGCGCGACGAGCTTGTGGCTCAACTCGGCGTGGCGCGGCTGGAGCAACTTGACCTCTTCCTCGGGTGGGGGATAGCCCAGCTGCAAGGGGGCGAAGCGGTCGAGCTGGGCGGCGTCGATGCCAAACGTCCCCGAGAACTCGTTGCCGCGGTTCACCGCCGCGATGAACTGGACGTTGTCGGGGATGGACAGGAAGCGGTTCTCGATCGGGTGGAAGACGCGGCGCGTCGAGTCGAGGGCCGGCATCAGGGCGTTGCGAGCGCTCTCCTGACAGCGGTTCAACTCGTCGAGGAAGATCAGGTAGCGCCGGTCGGGTCGCTGCGACGCCTCCTCCAGCGCCGTCAGCACCTCCGTTTTGACGAAGTCGGTCACGGGAGCCCCGGAGGGCGCCGCCCGCACCTGGATGGTGGCGAGGAAATCGGTCGCCTCGACGACCGCGCCGCAGTTGAAGAAGACGAACTCCATCCCCAGCGCCGACGCCAGCGAGCGCGCCAGCACGGTCTTTCCGCACCCCTGGGGCCCGTCGAGGAGGATGTTCAACCCGCTCTCCAGCAACACCTGGAGCTTCTTCGCCACGATGGGGTCGAGGTAGACGCCTTCGAGGGCGAGTTGCTGCTGCTGCACGAACTCGACCTCGATCGCCCCGCGGTCCTCGCGCTGCGGCTTGCGAATCGCCAACACGCGCACCTGACACGGCGCCCCCGGCCGGATGCGCGCGTCGTCGCAGAGCACTACCTTGGGCGCGCGTCGCCCGTCCAGGTGCGTCGCGCGGTAGCGGAAGCCGGAGCCCTTGACCGGGTTCGGCCAGAAGGTCGCCTCCATCAGGGCGCCGACCTTGATCTCGTCGTTTCCCCACTTCCCCGACATGCCACCCTCCCAAGGGATGAAGAGGAATTAGCCACAGATGAACACAGATGAACACAGATGGAAGAAAAGCAGAGAGAGGAAAGAGAGCCCCTCCCCTTCTGTCTTATCCGTGTTCATCTGTGTTCATCTGTGGCTAATTCCTCTTTGGTTCAACTTCTGAGCGCCTGGCTGACCAGGCGCATCACGATGGCGCCGAAGCGCCGTACGCTCTCCGCCGGGTTGTCTTCCTCCAGCAAGACGTAATGCGGAAAGCAGATCTCGTCCAGAGGGCGCACCGCCACCTGCGCGCACAACAGGTTGCGGCGCGTCAGCCGCCGCACCAGCCCGCTCAACGCCGAGACCGTACACTGCGTCGGCGAGCCGTCGCTTATCATCACCAGCAACTTCGCCCGGCGCCGCGAGCGGCGCGCCACCTCGGCGGCGTGCCACAGAGCGGCCGCGTCGTTGTTCCCGTCGTCGGCCTGTAGGTCGTGGACGGCGGGACGCGCCGCGTTGCCGCAGTCGTAGATGACGCGATCCGTGAAGCCCCACAGGCGCAGGTCCACGCCCCGGTTGCCGCGCGCCGCCTCCGCCAGAAGCGTCCCGAATAGCTTGGCCTTTTCGATGTTCTCCCCGCTGGCCATCGAGCCCGAGCAGTCGATCAGAACGCCGAGGAACAGGTCGTTCACTGGCCTCATCTCGCGCGCGACGAGCATGCGCGGGTCGCCCCGCAGCACCACGGCGCGCAGCCTCGTCTTGTCGAAGCTCTTGCCGCGCAGCCGAAAGCGCTGCGGCTCCGGGCCGAGCCCCAGGTGGTGCAAGTAGCGCCGCATCTGCGCCGCCGGCCGTGCCACCTTCTCGGCGTACGCCCGGTGGCGGGCGGGGTTGTGGGCCTGCGGCTTGATTTCGGTGATCCGCTCGAACTCCTCGTCGGCGCCGAGGTTAATTGTACGCCCGCCGGGGCGGTCGCCCTCGCGCTTGCCGGCCTTCTTGCCGCCTTCCAGGGCGCGGCGCACCTCGACCTGGAGCTCCTCGTTGCTCATGTCCTCGGCGGCGTCGCACAGGTCCTCGCCGTCGCCGGACAGGGCGCCGTCCTGGTTGAACGAGTCGAGCAGGTCGGTCTCGTCGCCGAAGATCTCTCGCAGCTTGCGGGCCTTCTCCATCAGTTCGGTCATCGTCGAATCGCGGAAGTTGTCCTTGAAGAGCGCCAGGCCATCCGCCACCTTCGGGTCGCCGTGGCGGTTGCCAAGCCCCATGCGCAGCGCCCGGAAGAAGCGGGCGAAGCTGAGCCCCGCCTTCTCCATCTGGAGCAGCAGGCGCCCGCTCGCCACCGCCACGCAGCCGGCCTTGCGCGCCACGCCCAGGTGCGTGTTGGTCAACACCTCGAAGGCTCGGCCGCGCAGCCCGTTGAGCAGCGCCTCGATCGGCACCTCGCGGGCGTTGTGCTGGAAGGCGTAGGCGGCCAGTTGCTTCAACTGGTCGCCGAAGGCCTGGTCGCGCGCCCGCAGGTTGCGCTCCAGGTGCTCGTCGGCCACGAGGTTCAGCAGGCGCTGGAGCCTTTCCTGGCCCGACTGTTCCCAGACCTCCTCGGCGCCGTTGCCCTTGTGATAGAGGTGGTGCCCGTATTCGTGGAGAATGAGGGCCCGCACCACCTCCTTTCCGTTCTGATGGCCACGCAAGAGAGGAAGCGGAGACACGAACAGCCGGTTCTCGCGCAGCCGGGTGTAGCCGAGGTCCTCCCCGGCAATCATCTCCACCGAGAAGAGCTTGCCCGTGAGTTGCCGGCCGATGCGCACGCCCCAGGCGAACGTGTCGGCGACGCGGCGCAACTTGTGAATGCGCCCCAGGGCCGAGCGCGCTTGCCTGCGCGCCTTCTGGCGCACGCTCAGGCTGGTGGCGTTGGCCATGAGCTGCGCCAGCGCCTCCTGCCGGGCCAGCGGATCGACCCAGGCCGCCCCCCAGGCCCCGCCCGCCCGTGGTCGAGCAGGGCCAGGAGCATCTCCTCGGCGGTCTCGCCCTCTCCCGCCATCAGGACGCCGGTCCCGATGGCAAGGACGATCTCCGGGGGCGCGCCGGCGAGCAGGTCCGGGTGCGCGGGCTCGGCCTGCGCCTCGGCGCCGAGCAAGATCGGCAGGGCGGTCGCCCGCTCGCCGTTCTTGCTCAGCCAGCCCGCCGCCTGGAGGCGCCACTCGCGCATGCGCTCCGTGCCCGCCGCGAGGAAGTCGAGCAGCGCCTGTCGCACCTCCGGGCCCAGCGGTTGCTCGACGAGCACGCCAACCGCCGGGCCATGCGCGTTCGGGTGGGGCGAGCGCACCGCAGCCAGGGCCAGCTCATCCGCCGCCCCCGAATAGTAGCCGCGCAGCCACCCCCAGTCGTCGGCCGTGAACCACCCCACCGGCGCGGGCTGGCCGATGGCCTCGAGTAAGGGGGCCCAGAATTCGCTCTCGCCCCACCCGCTCAGGGCCTCCCCAACGCGAAAGCGCGCCTCGGTGGGCACGGTACACTCGCGCATCAGGGCCTGCCCAATGCGGAAGCGCGCCTCGGCGGGCGCGCTGCTCTCGCGCACCAGGCGGCGCAGCGCCTCCAGGGGCGGGCCCTCCGGCCAGTCGGGGATCGCTCCCATCGCGGCGAGCGGGAAGGGCGCCGGCGGGGCCCAGGAGAGGAGGAAGTCGGCAAGGCGCTGATGTGCCTCCTCGCCCAGGGTGAGGAGACAGCGCGCGGCCAGTCCCGCGTGGTACGCATCCAGCCGCGCTACACAATCGATCAAGAAATCGACGTCGCTCGAACAGCGGATCTCGTCGTCGCGGACGGCGGGCGCCTCGGCGGAAGAAGGGACGGGCGCCGGGGCGAGGCCGCTGGCGTCGATCCAGGAGGCGAAGCGGGCACGGGCCTCCGCGCTCAGGCCGGGGAACCGTTCGACGATGCTCTTGCGCAGCGCGCCGAGCAGTTTCCGGGCGTGAGGCGCTTTCGCATGCTCGCGCCAGTACGCGAACAGATCCGCGGCCGACTCGGCGTGCGCCCCGCGGAGGGCCAGCAGAAGTTCCTGGCCCAACGCCTTGTCCCAGGCGGCCGCGAAGGCAGGCTTGTCGTGCCAGCGCCACCATTCGAGGACGGCGGGGAGCGCGCTCCAGGCCCGGCGCTGCAGCACCAACGAGGGGAGCGCGCCTGCCCAGCGAACCACTTCCGCCAGGCCCTCGCGGAACTGCCGGGCCAGCACGAGGCGGTGTCGGTCCCAGCGGTAGAGCCAGACGTGGCCCAGCAGCGGCAAGCGCTCCTCGCCCTGCCAGTGCTGCACCATGCCCACGTCGAGGGCCGTCGCGAACTCGTCCGTATCGGCGGCGAAGCGGGCGAATTGCTCCGCCACCTGCTCGGGCGGGTCGTGCGAGGCCAGGAGGGACTGGCAAACCTCGACGTCCGGCTCGATGGGATCGGGGCGCTCGCGCAGCAGCGCGACGAGCCCGCGTCGCAGTTCGGGGGCGCTTTCGCCGAGGCGGGGTGGCTCGACGCGCGCTGCCCGCAACGCCTCGTGGTCGCGCAGCCGGCGCTCGGCCCACAGGCGCACGGTCTCCACGGGATGGTTGACCAGCGCGATGGCCAGGCGGACCTCCTCGTCGTAGGGGAAGCCGGCGCAAGCGGCGCAGGCGGTCAGGAAGCGCGTCAGGTGTACGAGCTCCAGCGCGCAGGCGGAAGGGAGCAGGTGACGGCCCTGATGGTCGTGGGCCAGGCAGCCGAGGATGGCCAGGCCCAGCGCGGAGCCTTCCGGCGCGGGCAGCGCCAGCCAGAGGGCGAGGAAGCGCGGGACATGGCCGGCGGCGATCTTCCGGGCGAGGATCGCCGCCAGGCAGCGCGTCTTGTTGGCGGAGAGGCCCTTCTCGCCCTCCAACTCCAAGACGTGGGCGAAGACCTCGCAGGCGCCCTTGCCGTCGAGCGTGTCGAGGAAGTCGAGGCCGTCACTGGAGATGAGCCGGGCCAGCTGCGCCAGCACCCGGCCGCGCACCTGCCCCGGTTGCAAGCAGAGCTCGCGGATGAGGTAGCGCCGCCCGCGCGACGAGCCGTCGGAGAGCGTCAGGAACGCTACCGTCCGCTCCGCATCGGCGCGAAACGCCTCGAGCATGGTCGGCAGGCCGATCCAGTCGAGCAGGTGCTGGTAGGGGTTGCTGGGGAGCAAGTGCAGGATGGCGCCGACGGCCCAGAGGTCGAGCCGGCGCGGGGCGCCCCCCTGCCCTCCCGTCCAGCACAGCTCGCCGCCCAGCAGCGGGCGAACGTCGTCGGGCGGCCGGCGCGGACGGTGCGGCCCGGCACGATACAGCCCGGCGAGGGCAGCGCGGCGCACGTCGAGCGGCACCCAGGGGCAGAGCAGGAACGCCGGCTCCAGGACGGCGCAGATCTCCGCGGCCCGCGGCGGCCAGTTCTTGCGCTGGGCGGCGAGACCGAGAAGGGTGAAAACGACCCACTGGCGAAATTCGACGGGCTCGGCAAGGGCGCCGGCACGCAGCATCTCGAAGAAGGCGGCGTTGCTGCCGGCCCCGGGAGGGCCCTCCGCCCAGAAGAGATGAAAGACGTCGTCGAGACGGTCGGGCCGGTAGGGGCGGTGCGGATCGTCCGCCCAGCCGGGCTGCATCGCTTCCTGGAGCGAGGCGCTCAGATCGTTGGTCCGGGGCAGGAGATCGGCGAGGAACGCCAGCCAGTCGGCCCAGGTGAGTCGGGCGGTCAGGGAGCGCGCCAGCGGTTCGGCGACGAGGCCCCTTCGGAGGTAGTCGAAAAGGAGAGGCAGCGCCTCGACGGAGAGGGTCGTTTCGGCGAGCTGGCGCTCGACCGTGGGGCGACAGACGTCGTCGGCGAGCAGAAAGAGCTTGTGCAAAAACGGAGCGGGAAACTCCTTGTCGTCGGCCAGCCCGGCCAGGCGCACGTCGGCCTGGGGATGGAACAGGACGTGCGCCCAGCGCGGGCCATCGTGGCCCGCAAGCGAGATGCGCAGCGCCTCGACGGCGGCCAGGCGCACCGAGGGCCCCGGGTCGTTGAGGGCATTGACGAGTTGCTGGAGCCCGAGCCGTCCTCTGGCGCCGGCCAGGGCGGAGGCGCTGGCGGCGCGGACCGCCGGATCGGGGGCGGCCAGGGCGCGCGGGAGCAGGCCGAGGAACGGCCGGCGCTGGGCGAGCGGCAGCTGGGCGAGGTCGTGGAGCAGCGGGACGAGGGGCCCCGCCTCCAGCGGGCCCGAGCGAAGCAGTTGCCAGAGCAGAAGGTCGTTCATCGCGATCTCGCCGACGCAAAAACGGTGGCGCCCCCCGAGGGCCATCACTCGGCCTCGGGGGGCACCATCATGCTACCAAGACAGCGGGCTCATCCCTACCACTTCCCGAACAGAAGTCCCCGACGATCGGCCAGCGAGCGGCCCGCGCTGCAAGGGCATGGCCCCAACGCAGCAGGCGGACCAAGGAGCCGACCGGACCATCGTGGACGGTTGCGACGGAGATCGTCCGCAAAAGACGAGCTCCTTGCCGCGCCGGATCGACGGCACGAAGAGGAAGGGGGCCGTCCCAGGTGGGAAGGCCCGCCCAAAGGCAACCCGCGGTGGTCGGAATGGGTTGCCGGGCCCCGCGCTCGACTGCTCCCACCTGAGTAGTCGCCGTGCCAGCGCGGGCCGACCGAGCCCCGCCAATTTGCGTCCCGCAGGACGCCGTTCGGGGGCGGGGCTCGATTCGCAGCTCTCCCGAAAGGCGAGGCTGCGCGAGCGTCTTCGGCGTGGTGAGCGCTCGACCTGAACAAGGACGAGGCTCGTTCGCGGTTCAAGTGACAGGAAAAAAGGCCCCGACCTGTCTCATTGGGGCTTCAACGGGGCCACGGCCCCGAGGCGTGGCGGAAGGGAGACGGCTGGAGCGTCAGCGGGCAAGAGAGATCGTGCGTTGCATCGGTGCCTCCTCGGCTGCTGCTCCATCGGGCGCTCTTTGGAGAGCGCAACCTCTTCTCAGGTTCACCCTTCCTATACGTTCGAGGCCGTCGGTTCTTTCGCCGACTGCGCTCTACCAGGAAGGATGCGCCGCGGGGGAACAGTTGCGCGAGGAAGTGCCTCGCCTCTCAAGTACGGCACGAATGCCGAACCGTGACAGCAAATCAGAAGGGCAAGGCTCGCGGCGAGTGGGCCCGGAACGCTTGCGCCAGAGGCGGGGCGATGAGCAGGCCGTCCGGCGTCCGCGTCCATCTGTTCCGGCGAAACTCGCGCAGGAAGGGGGGCGCGACCTTCTCGGCGCTCGCGCCGAGCAAGGCCCAACCATCCTCCCCGGGCTCGTCGGCATGGGGCCCTCGGCCAGGGAAGGCGACGTCGCCCAGCGGGACCACGAGCGTGCTGCCGTTTGGGCCGGCGAGGGCCGGCTCGGGCTGTGGCGTGGAATGGCCGTGAAACCAGACGCGCGCCAACCCCGCGTCGAGGAGCAGTTGCAACGTCGGCGAACCGTGCTCGCCCTGCACCTCCGTCGGGCCCTGGTGCGTGACCAGAACATTGATCGGCCCGCTCTCCAGCAGGTGCGCCACGGCGTCGTCGGCGACGTAGGCGAGCGGGTGATAGTCGGCGCGGCGCTGCCCGCGCTCGATCCCACCGACGCCGGCGACGACGCGCCCGGAGCCAGTGACCGTCTTCCATCCCGAGGGCAGCAGGCGCACGTGGCCGGGGCGATCGACCGCGGGCAACTGCTCGGGCGCGACCGGAGCGGCCGGGAAGCCTGGCGGTACGAGTTGCTGGAGGTAAGCGAAGCCTTCGTGGTTGCCCGTCACCATGAGGACCGGACAGCCCAGCCCGAGCCCGCCTTCGTTTTCGGGCGCGAAGATCAGCGACAGCCACGGGGCGGGCGGCTCGGCGGACCACTGCGTGAGAAACTCCAGCTCGCACGGGTTGGTCTTCCCGTGGCGCCGGGTGGTGCTGTCGAGTTGTTCGTCGGCGGTGAAGGTGCCGACGTCGCCGCACAGGAAGACGGCCTCGAACGCCTGCCCGAGCTCTTGCTGCCAGCGAGCCAGCACGCACAGGGCCAGTTGCAGATGGCCGTGACAGTCGCCGACAACCGCCAACATGGAGCACCTCCTCTCACCAAGGGCTGCTCCATTTTATCGCCGCCGACAAGGCCGACCGTCAGGAAACCTCCTGGGGGGACCGGCGCTTGCAGAGGGTCACCCGGTTGCCGCGTTCGTTGTACCGGACGGACGTGGCGTAGGCCTGGATCAGCAGGAGGCCCCGGCCGGAGGGCTTGGCCAGGTTCTCGTCCGCGAGCGGGTCGGGCACGCCGTTCGGATCGAAGCCCGGCCCCTGGTCCTCGACCTCGGCCAGGACGCGCTGAGCGTTCAGGCTGTAGCGGATGTGGATTCGCTTGGCCGAGTCGCCCCGGTGGCCGTGCTTGACGGCGTTGCAGAGGGCCTCTTCGAGCACCATCCGCATCCCGAAACGGTCCCGGAAGGAGTAGCCCTCGGCGGCCATCGTGGCGACCACGAAGTCGATGACCGGGAGGGACGCCTCGGCGCTGGAAAAGCCTTCTCCACACCAGGACTCGGGGAGAGAAACGTGCGCCTCTTGGGGGTCGGGACCCATGAGCAACCTCCGAGAACGACACGAACTGAGGCAGGGACTTGATGTGCAAGGATACCCTCCGCTCGCCGGGGCAGGCAAGTCGGCCCCCTGAGGCGGGCCAGCCTTTGCAGAGCTCCCCGCCTGCGCGGCCCGCACCTTCGGCACAAGCGCCAAGGCGAGCGGCAGGCGTAAGGATACTCTGTAGGACGGCTCTCCTGAGCCGTCCGGACGGCTCAGGAGAGCCGTCCTACAGAGCACACGCCACGACGAGGCCTGGCACCGGCCGGAGGCCGTCACGCCGGGCCCCTCTTCCGGCGCTCTCCGAAGCGCAACACACACCCGCCGACGCGGACCTCGTCGCCGGATCGCAGCGGCGCGGGCGCGTCGAGCGGCGCGCCATTGAGGAAGGTGTCGCCCGCGCTGCCGGCCGGCTCCAGGAGGTAGCGCCCTCCTTCGCAGACAATACGGGCGTGGACGGGCTCGACGCCGATGGCGTCGGGCAAGCCGAGATCGCACGCTTCGGGCTTGCCGATGGTCGTCTCGGCCTTCGACAGGATCAGCTCGCGCCCCAGGTAGGGGCCGACCTCGACGCGCAGCCACGCCTCCTTGAGGACCACCTGGGCCAGCCCGACCAGCAGCCCGACCGCCAGGCCCAGCGCGACCGAGCACGTGGCGCTGGGGCTCCAGAACTCGTCAGCGCGCGCTCCCAGCAGCTTGCCCCAGCCGTCGCGCAGCAGGAGAAACAGTCCGCCACCCAGGAGCCCCCCGACGGCCCCGCCGAGGGCCCCGTGCAGCACCCGGAGCCGCGCGCCGCGCTCCCCGTCGCCGCGCATCAGGCTGGCCAGCAAGTCGAACGCTCCTGGTGCGGTGCCGATCAGCGTGCCCATCAGCGCCCAGCCGAACACCAGGCCCAACCCCCGGTGCGTCCCGGCGTAGAGCACCTGCCCGAGCCACCCGCCGACGTATCCGCCCAGCCCGCCCAGTAACCCGCCCACCAGCACGCGCCAGCACGCCGCCAGCCCCTGGTTGGGCGCCAGTCGCCAGAGCGCATCGACGACGCTCAGGACGAGCGCCACGGCCATGCCGAGGAAGAGGCCCCGCACGCCGGCCTGGCCGAGGCTGCCCTCGACCGCCGGCAGGCGCCCGAGGGCCCAGCCGACGTAGGCGCCGCAGCCGCCGAACAGCGAGCAGTAGTACGCGAACCAACGAAACGACATCGGGGGCCGCTCTCCTCCGCTCAGTTTCGATCCTGGTCGATCTCGGGAGACGGCGCGTTCCCCGACTTTGCCGGAGGCGGGCCGCTTGGCCGGGCCCGCGCCCACTTGCCCAGGTCGTGGACCGCGGTCACGAAGAGCCCCAGCACCAGGAACAGCACGGGCAAGAGCGGCATCAGAAGCCCGCCGAGGTTCGCTCGGGACGGTGCAACAGCCGGTCCCAGTGCAGGGGCCGGTTCCGGGGGAGCGCTCCACACCGGGACCGCGCGCGGGGGCTGAGGCGCGGGCACCGCGATCGGTGGCAAGCGTGCCTCGATGGCCGGTGGCGGTTCGGGCAGGGGCAAGGGCCGGATCGCTTCCGCAGGGAGGGCCTCGACGGGCCCCTGGCGGTTCGGCTCGGGGAGCCCCCGCGTGGCGCCATAGGCCACGACCCGAGGCCCGCCGCTCACCTCCAGGGTGACGGGGACGACGAAGCGCTGCCGGCCGTTCGCCGTCACGGTGACGCACGCCCTCAACACCTGGCCGGGCTGATCGGGGACACTTTGCACGACGAGGTGGACGTTGGCGTTGCGGCCTGTAAGCTCGACCTCGCTGACCGAGAGCCAGGGTTGATCGGCGAGCGCGTGGGCGAAGACGTGGCGCTTTTCCGGCGAGGTGACGCGGAGCACGTGGCGCAGGCGCGCCCCCGGCGCGCCCTCCAGGTGGATCGTCGGCTCGCCGATCTCGATGTGGGGCGGTTTCGTGACGCCCAGCGCCTCGAAAAATTGCTGAATGGCGGCGAGCCCCGACGCCGGCGGGCCCTCCACCGGATAGGCCCAGCCGTTGGCGCCGTACCAGCGGACCACGGCGCCGTTCTCGAACCAGCGCGCGGCGTCCTTGGGGGCACCTTTCGCCTTCTCGGCGAGTTGGCGGGGCGTGAGGGCGCCGGCAAGGGGCCCCTCGGGGAAAGGCGCGGGCGGTACTTCGGCGCGGACGTTTACCGTCGCGCTGCCGCCGCTGGAGACGACCTGCAACCGGGCCTCGAGCGGCCGGGTGGCGGCGCGGAGCTCCTTGCCGCGCACGTGGACCGAGACGGCGAAGTCGTGGAGGAACTGGAAGACCTTCCGGCTGGCCCCGCTGTCGCCAAGGGCGAGCCAGGTGGCCCCCTCGCAGGTGATGGAGCCCTGAACGAGGCCGAGGCCCTGGTTGCCCAGCCGCAACTCCCAGCAGGTGTCCTCCCCGACGCGCAGGACGCCGAGGTGTACCTGCGTCGGCTCGACGAAGAGGCGCGGCGGAGCGAGCGACTTCGTGGGCAGGAGAGATAGGAGCCGGTTGAGGCCCTCGTCGCGGTCGGCGACTCGCCCGGCCTCGCGGGCGGTCTGGACGAGGTCGGCCCGCCCAAGGCCGGCGAAGAAGCTCGCCAGCAGGCCGTGCTGGAGCACGTCGAGGGCGGCGGGCCAATCGTCGAAGCAAGTGTGGGCCAGTTCGTCGTAGGAGTGACAGGCCCGGCCGGAAGGGAAGACGAACGGCATCGGAAAGCGGGGCCCGGCGAGAGCGCCGCTGCCGACGGTGTTGCCGAGGACGTTGCCGTCGTGATAGCAGAACAGCGCCTCGGCGGGGTTGGCCCGAGAACAGCGAGGGCAGGTTTGGGCCATGGCACCATCGGGGAGAGTACGCGAGGCGGCGACCTGCTGCCCATTATGGCCCACGCGGGGGCCCGCGCAAAGCGCGAAACCACAGGCAAGATGGCCCGCGCCCGCTTTCCAGGCGTTTCGCGCCGGGGCGGTCGACGTGCCCCAAAATGCGGTTTCGAAATTC